>JAGBWK010000011.1 GCA_017629835.1 Muribaculaceae bacterium
ATCTATACTGCTGAGCGCACTACGCTATAGAGCATAGCTTCGATTGTGCAAAGATAGTATTTTTTTCTCAAACGCTCAATATTATCGAGATGGTCGGAAATAGTTAAGCCCTACCGGCACTTGCGTGGTGCTGTAGGGCTTGCAGCGCTCTGCAATAGGAGACTTTGGATCCTAAGAGACCTATGCTTGTGCAGGGGAGCGTTAGTGGAGGCAGCGGAAGCCTAAGCGATAGCGAAGGGCTGGCGCGAGGGGATAGGAAACTTAGGATGCGTAAGAAACCTATGTTGCCCTATGGAGCGATAGCGGAGGAAGCCAGTGGGGGCGGGGGTTGGGGTATGTGCAAAAAAAAATTATCCGTCGTCCCGACGAATAATCTTCTTACCTTAAATCTAATACCATGAAAAACTGATGCAAAGTTACGATTTTTATGTTATAAAACATATTTTTTGCAAGGAAAAAGCCGCAATATTAACAATATTTATTAAATAAATAATATATACCGAAAATAATTTACAGATTTTCACATTTGCAGGTAGCTTTTCTATCAGTTGGTTTTCTAATCCAAACAGAGAACTCCAACTAAGCTAAATCATATTACCTTTCATATTATCCATTTTGCACAAACTTTGAGAGGGTGAGCCAAGATTATTTGACACACCCTCTCAGAGTTTTTAGTTAGAATTCCTTACACTTATGTGAGATTACAGAGTCTGCTCAACGTTCCAAACGAAGGCGCGCAGTCCGAGCTCTTTGTTTTCTTCGTTGAGGGCACGTAGTCGCTCGAAGAGTGGCTCTACTTTGTAGTCTTCGCAAATGGTAATCACAGCACTGTTCATCGTAGGCCATGCGTGTGTGCCTAAGTGGGGCTCGCCTGTTTCTGAGCCACATCCACCTACTGTTGAAAAGTGGGTGTAACCACGGCAGAGTGATGATTTGAGGATTACCATAACATCCTCATTAAGAGCTTGATTGTATGTTATAAAAACACTTTTCATTTCTTTCTTATATTATCCCGAATGGAGCGGAGAGGGAGGAGCTGTTCGGGAAGTTAATTTTTGAGTTTACGGTGCGTTGCGTCGGCAAGCGTCGGATTACTTATTTTTGAATGTTTCGATATGTTTGTTTTCCGACCAATAAGCATTAAGTGCACGCTGCTTTTTCATTTTTTTGCGGCGACGCTTGATGCCATTTGCTCCGAACACACAGAACATTGTAGGAACATAAAGCAAGGTCATTAATGTTGCAACCAACAGACCACCGATAATACTGATACCGAGTGGGCGCCACATTTCAGAACCTACACCCTGGTCGATTGCCATTGGCAACATACCGAGAATGGTAGTAAATGTTGTCATAAGGATTGGGCGCAGACGAGAGCGAGCTGCAGCTACGGCTGAGCGTACAAGTCCATAGCCACGTTCACGCAACAACTGAGTGTAGTCGATGAGCACGATACCATTCTTCACAACAATACCGATAAGCATGATAGCACCGAGCATCGACATGATGCTGAGAGTTGTGTTGGTAAGAGCAAGTGCCAAAGCCACACCGCAGATTGAGAATGGCACCGAAAGGATGATGATAAATGGATACGACATCGACTCAAACTGTGCTGCCATTACGATGAACACAAGAAGCATAATGATGATAGCGAGCGTACCGAGGTCGCGGTTTGAATCCTGCTGATCCTCGTATGTACCAGCAACTTGAATGTTGATACCCACAGGCAGTGTAATTTTCTCATAGATGCTGCGACCGAGTTCAACACCATCGGAAAGAGCATATCCGTCGGCGATTACGGCATTAACGGTAACGATACGTTGACGGTCCTTACGTTCAATCGATGGTGGGATTGCGCTTTCGCTGACTGTACCTATATCTTTGATGCGTATGTTCTGGCCACGACCATTGGGGATAACCATATTTTCCAAGTCTTGGATTGACACGCGAGCCCAGGGTTCGTAACGTACTTTCACGTCGTATTCCGAGCCGTCTTCGCGGAAGTATGTCATCTGCGAACCATTGATAATGTTGCGCACATAGCCTGCTGCAGTGCTGAGGTTGAGACCCTGCTTAGCGAGCTTGTCGCGGTCGAAGTCGACAAGGATTTCAGGCTGATAGTCCGAACGTGAGATGTTGACCTGAGTAATCATCGGATTTTGGCTCAACTTGTCGGAAAGCTCTTCAGCTATCGCGAGGGTTGCATCCATGTCGTAACCGTAGATTTCGAATGTAGCAGTAGCTTGGCCACCCATACCACCGCCACCACCGCCAAGGTTAACTTGGTATTTGGCAATTTCTGGAATAGCTTTCAAGTCGGCACGCATCTCGTCGCAAATCTGCGCAAGGCCCTTTTCGCGGCGGTCGGAACGCACAAACTTAATATTGTATGATATGATGTGAGAACCATTGTCGGAAAGCGAAGCAAACGTGTTGCTGTCGTCGGCCTGACCTACAGTAAAGTTACAGTTTTCCAAAATAGCACCATAGCGGCTTCTCCACATATCGGTGAGCGACTTGGCAAGTGCTTCCGATTTCTCAACGCGAGTACCTATAGGCATTTCGACCTTGATACCAATACGTCCAGAGTCGTTAGCTGGGAAGAAGTCGGTTTTCAAACCAACAGCTTGAATTATAACCACAGTCACCACGATAAAGGCAACACACACCGAAAGCACTGTCTTGCGATGACGAACAGCCCAGCTGACACGGCGTTCGTACCAAACGTCGAGCTTATTGAGAGCCTTGCTGATTGGGCTATAAAATACTTTGAATGCCTTCGATTGCTTCTTCTGCAGCTTGAGCATCTGCGAGCAGAGCATCGGAGTGAATGTAAGCGCCGAGATTGTAGAAATAGTCATGATGATACACATCATCCAACCAAGTTCCTTAAACAGCACGCCGGCCATACCTGTCACCATTGTCAGAGGGAAGAACACGGCAATCATTGTGAGCGTAGATGCCACTACCGAGATTGCAACCTCCTGTGTAGCATGCACAGCCGCTTGCTTCGGTCCTGAGCCTCGTTCGATATGGGTAGTGACGTTTTCAAGCACCACAATCGCGTCGTCGACCACGTTACCAATAGCGATGATAAGACACGCCAACGAGATCATGTTCAGCGATGAATCGGCTGCAAACAGATAGATGAACGATGCAATCAACGACATCGGGATTGTGATTACGATGATAAATGTTGCACGCCAACGGCCGAGGAATATGAACACCACCAATGCCACGAACAGCATAGCATAGGCGATAGTTTCCTCCAAAGAGCTGATAGTATCCTTAATGTTGTCGGAGGTATTGACAACGAGTCCAAGTTTAACGTCGGAGGGGAGATTGCGCTGCAATTCAGGCACCATTTCCATTACCTTGTCGGAAATAGCTACCGAATTGGCACCCGACTGCTTCTGCACTACAATGATTGCACCCTGCACACCATTGGTGAATGTGCGTTGAGCGCGTTCCTGTGTGTTGTCCTCAATGCGAGCTACGTCGCGCAGATAAACGTTTGTTCCATTTACGCTTGCTACGATAACGTTGAGCATTTCGCTGGGGTCGTCGAATTCACCTTCAGTACGCACGGTGAAGGTTTGTGTACCAACGTCGACCGTACCATTCGTGAGGTTCAAGTTTTCCTGAGCAACAGCAGCACTGACTTGCGCGGGCGAAACGTTGTAAGCCTCCATCTTTCGTGGGTCGAGATAGATGTTGATTTCGCGCTCAGGTGCACCACTGATACTAACCGTACCTACTCCGTCGATACGTGCAAGTGGGTTCACAACATTCTCGTCAAGAATCTTGTAGAGCGCCTTTTGCGACTCCTGAGCCTGCACCGACAGAATCATAATAGGCACCATATCGGTCGAGAACTTGAACAGAATCGGCGTATTAGCATCGTCGGGAAGCATATTGCTCACCATATCGAGCTTATCGCGCACATCGTTGGTCAAGTCGTCGATATCGTAACCAAATTCAAATTCGAGCGATACAATACTGATATTGTCGCGTGATGTTGAAGTGATATGCTTAAGGTGCTCTACCGAGTTGAGTGAGTTTTCAAGCGGACGAGTCACGTTGTTTTCAATATCTTCAGCCGACGCACCATTGTAGTACGTCATTACCAATACCGTATTGGTCTCAGTGTCCGGCATCAAGTCGATAGGCAACTTTGCCAACGAGAAGACACCAAACACCATAATAGCCGCAAAACAGAGGCTGGTCATAATCGGTCGCCTAACCGATCCTTCGTATAGTGACATAAGTAATCTTTTTTTGTTTAACTACTATATTACGGCAATTATTCTACGACTTCAACTTTGCGGCCATTAGCCAAACGTGCCTGACCTGCAATCACGATATAGTCGCCAGGATTAACACCTGAAATGATTTCATATTTATCGTCGAGATGACGACCAAGCTCTACGCGATTGTAGCTCACTGTGCAGCTATCAGCGTTGAACACGTACACATAGCGGTCGCCAGCACCAATCTGCTTAACGAGGGCTTCGTCGGGCACAACTACGTGGTTTTTCGAACCATAGTTGATAGTGGCACGAGCAAACATACCGGGGCGCACTTTCTGCGAATCATTGTTGATTGTTACCTCAACAGGGAATGTGTGAGTAGCAGCGTTGATTGTAGGATAAACGATAGTCACTCTACCATTGAAGTGTTCACCCTCGTAAGCGTCGAGTTCAATATCAACCGACTGACCTACTTTCACATCCTTATAGTGGTCTTCGCTGACGTTGCAAAGCATCTTCACTGGGTTGGTCTGTTCGATAGTGAGCACAGGCATTGCGCCAAACATATCGCCGTTGTCGTAGTTACGAGCAGTGACAACACCACTGATAGGTGCTATCAAGCGAGTGTTTTCCTCAAGTTGTGCATACTGGCTTCTAAGCACATCAACCTGAGTTTTCATATTATCGTATTCCGACTTTGAAACCCCACCAATGTTGAAAAGTTGTTCTACACGATTGAACTCAATGAGCATATTATCAATTTGATATTTGAGCTGGTCGAGATTGCGTTTGTCGAGCTCTACAAGCACTTGACCTTTAGTCACGTGGTCGCCTACCTCGCACAATATTTTTTCGATACGTCGGGGTGCGTTGGGCGAAATGTTATTCTTGATTTCACTCTCGACGATAGCTGTGTACTGTTCTGTCTGTGGAACATCTACGTTCTCTACTTGAGCGATTTTTACCTGTGGTAGCTCTTCAGCAATGGTTCCCTGATTGTTGGCTTCCTGCTTGCCGCCACAAGAAGCAAGCACCATTGCTGCTGCAATCATTGCAAAATACTTGGTTTTCATATCGTGTTGTTAGTTTTTATTCGGTTAAATTATAAATGTCTGTCTGTAAATAGTTGATAACTATGCGTCAAGCGTAAAATTACAATACGCCGCGACCGAGTGTATAGTCGAGGTCAGCTTTATTGGTCAGATATTCGTAAATGCTCTGATTGTAGGTAAGTTGAGCCTGTGTCAACGCTGTTTCTGACTGGTTTAATTCGAGGATTGTACCATTACCAATTTCGTAACGTTTCGATGAAATTGCCACAGCCTTATCAGCCTGCTCAATAGCGATGAGATTTGATTCAACCTGAGCAACGCTTGAGAGCATATTGCTGCGATAGCTTTCAACAGCAATTGCGAGCTGATTGCGAGTATAGTCGCGAGTGTCGCGGAGCTGCGCTTGCTGTATGGTGTTGGTTTTGAGCTTTGTCCAGTTGCTTGCTGTGAAGATTGGTATGCTTACAGAGAATGCAACAGTTGAGCTTGGAGAGTATTTATATTTGAAAATGTTCCAATGGTCGTTTGAATATGATTGATATTGATATGTAGCCTGGAAACCGATAGTAGGTATGAAATTTGAGTTCATAATTCTACGAGCACGCTGCAAAAGCGACACATTCATATCGAGTTGGCGCAGATTGGTATTGTTGTCAAGTTCGAGTGCAAGCGAGCCTGAATCTTCCACTGTGAGCTTATCTTTGTAGTTGTTGAGATTGTCAGTGATGTAGAATCCGATATTCTCAGTCACACCCATCAACACTTTCAGCTGCAATGTAGCCAATTCCAATCCAGCCTGCGCACTGATGAGCGCCGAATTCATTGAGCGCTTCTGCACATCGGCCGAAAGGCGGTCATATTCGCTGGCACGACCAACTTCATACATATTGTTGACCGTTTCATAGTTCTCCTCAGCCACCTTCAGACTGCGCTGCATGACGTCGCGCGAATCTTTGGCAAGAAGCACCGAATAGTAAGCCTTAGTCACTTGGTTGATAAGGTCGAGACGTGAGCCGCGAGCCTTCTCCTGTGCCAATTGGATATCCTCTTTTGTGAGTTTCATATTTTGATACACAGCAGGTGCAAAAATAGGAAGATTCAGCGCCAACCCACCAACAGCTGTTGTCGAACCATCCATACCCATTTTAAACTCACCCATTGCAGTCTTGATTGCAGCCACTTGGATGCTGTGCTGCAAACTCAGATTTGCTGAAAGGTTAGGTAGAAGATTTTGCCACGCCTCTTCGTTAGCCACCTGCTTCAATTCGATTTCCTTATCAGCTACCCAAATTGTAGGGTTGTCGGCCAAAGCGAGTTCAATAGCCTTGTCTAAGTCAAGGTCGATTGTGGCTACATTGGCTTGTGTCGCTGCGTTTTGAGCTATAGCGACATGAGCCAAACAAATGCACATTGCTGCGATAAATTTTTTAACCATTTTCACAAAAATAAATCTATTTAAGAATTATACGAACGTACTGTTAAAAAAGTTCATTCCATAGCGAATTACCGTACGTTCGGAATTGCACCTAAATATTTGAATCTAAAATTTTTCAAGATGCAAAGTTACTACTTTTGATTGATTTATCACTCAATTTAAGATTATTTGACTTAAAGTTATTACCTTTGTCGCAATATCTTTAACCAAATGACCATTTCGAGCCTTAGGCAAGCATACAATTCACCTACTCAAAGGGGGGAATATCTACGCAACTACGTAAAGATTTCCCGCCTTGGCTTCCCTATTTTGGTCGGTCAATTGGGTATGATTGTTGTTGGATTTGCCGACAACGCTATGATTGGGCACTACTCCACCGATTCGCTTGCTGCATCATCGTTTGTGGTCAACGTGTTCAATCTCGCAATCCTTTTCTGCTTAGGTTTTACCTATGGTTTGACCCCTCTGATTGGAGCGCTCTATAGCATTTCGCGCAATGAGGACATCGGCGCAACGCTGCGCCGTGGTGTGCGTGTCAACATCGTCGTTGCTATCATCGCTACCTTAGTTATGGGGGTGCTATATTTCAACCTCGACCGGCTTGGGCAGCCTGAGCATCTGCTACCCCTCATTCGCCCCTACTATCTGCTATATCTCGCTGGCATTCTGCCGATTTCGTTGATGAACACCTTTGCCCAGTGGGCTTCTGCTATCAACTCTACGAAGATGCCTATGTGGATTGTACTGGCGTCGAACATCGTAAACATCATCGGCAACTATCTACTCATTTATGGCATTGGCTTTTTCCCCGAAATGGGTTTGATTGGCGCTGGAATTTCCACTCTGATAGCCCGCTGGATATGCCCAATAGCGATATTCATCATTTTCCTGCGAGTTAAACGCTACCACCCTTATCACAACGGATTTTTCCGCAATCACAGTGCTGGCGAAACCACCGCAAAGATAGTCCGCACGTCGTTCCCCATAAGCATGCAGCTCGGATTTGAAACATCTTCTTTCTCCATTGCAGCAATTATGGCTGGGTGGTTAGGTAGCGTGCAATTAGCTTCCTATCAGATAATTGTGACCGTCGGCACTCTTGGTTTCTGCCTTTATTACGGCTTGGCAACCGCTGTGTCGGTGCTCGTGGCTAACGAATCGACCGACGGCGGAGCGATGAAAATGCGGCGCGTAGCTTTTGCTGGCTACCATTTACTGCTGATTATGTCGGCAATCTCGTCGGCTCTGTTCGTTTTCTTTGGACAGCAACTTATCGATATTTTCACCGACGACCCAGCGGTAAAAGCGATGACTCTGTCGCTTATCTTCCCCCTCGTGCTCTATCAGATAGCCGATGCCTCGCAAATCAACTTTGCAAATGCTCTCCGTGGCACCGCCAACGTAGTGCCAATGGCTTGGATAGCATTCATTTCCTACGTAATTATTGGCATCCCTGCCACCTACATCATAACTTTCCCCTTAGGGCTCGACATTTTCGGCATTGTGCTCAGCTTCTCAGTGTCGTTGCTATGCGCGGCTGCCCTGTTCATCTTCTTCTTTTTGCGAACAACCCGACGCTTAGCCGAGCAAGAAAATCGCATCAAGAAGGTGTTATAACTATAGTAAACAATCTCAAACACGTCGGATATGGAATCAATCAAACGCTTATTCAAAATCGGTTATGGGCCTTCAAGCAGCCATACAATGGGGCCTCGTCATGCAGCTGAATTATTCGCCGCTCGCCACCCCAATGCTGCTCGCTACGAAGTGACGCTCTACGGTGCTTTAGCTGCCACTGGCAAGGGACACCTTACCGACAAAGCTATCCTCGAAACCTTGGAGCCTGTTGCTCCTACCGAAATCGTTTGGAAACCTGAAATTTTTCTCCCCTATCACCCCAACGCTATGCAATTTAAGGCTATTACAGCCAATGGCGAAGTGATTGAGGACACTACATATTACTCTATCGGTGGTGGCGACATTACTACTGCCAACGAAAAGCGCCAAGAGGCTGCTCACGTCTACGAAATGACCAAAATAGCCGACATACTTGCGTGGTGCAATTCCACTGGCCGAAGCTATTGGGAATATGTCGATATGTGTGAGGATGACGACGTTTGGGAGTATCTTCGCGAAGTATGGAACACGATGAAAGAGGCCGTTGAGCGAGGCATCGAAGCCGAAGGTGTGCTCCCGGGCGGACTCGGCGTTCGACGCAAAGCTGTCAGCTACTATATGCACGCTGCTGGCTACAATGCGAGCCTGAAGAGTCGTGGGTTAGTGTACGCCTACGCCTTAGGTGTCAGCGAGGAGAATGCCTCAGGCGGCAAAATTGTCACCGCGCCCACCTGTGGCTCCTGTGGCGTGCTGCCCGCAGTTTTATACCACCTTTACACCTCGAAAGGATTCTCCGAACAACGCATCCTGCGCGCTTTGGCTACAGCTGGGTTGTTTGGCAACATTGTGAAATACAACGCCTCAATCAGTGGTGCCGAAGTGGGTTGTCAAGGCGAAGTGGGCGTGGCATGTGCTATGGCTGCAGCTGCCGCAAGTCAGCTATTCGGTGGCACTCCTGCCCAAATCGAATACTCTGCCGAAATGGGACTTGAACATCACCTCGGGCTGACGTGCGACCCCGTGTGCGGATTAGTGCAAATTCCATGCATCGAGCGCAATGCCTACGCTGCTGCCCGTGCGCTCGACGCCAACCTCTACGCTGCATTCAGCGACGGTCATCACTCCGTTTCGTTCGACCGCATCGTTGAAGTTATGAAGCAAACTGGCCACGACCTACCCTCGCTGTATAAAGAAACAGCTCTCGGGGGTCTCGCTGCTATCAAATAATCAACTTATCATCATACCTACATTTCAAATCACACACCATGAAAAAAGTAGTTTCAACTCTGTTATTAGCAATTTTTGCTTTGGCTACTGCTAACGCCGTTACGTTCAATGTAACCGTTCCCGAAGGCACTAAAGCATGTTTCATCGCTGGCGATTTCAATGGCTGGGATGCCACCAATGCCGTTGAAATGTCTCCGTCGGGGGCCAACACTTTCACTCTGACGTTGGACAATGTGACTAATGCAGCTGCCGAAGTAGGCTACAAATATCTTTGCGGACAGGACTGGGCTTACGTCGAAAAAGGTCCCTCGGGCGAAGAACTTGGCAACCGCACATCGGTCGGTGCTATGGACGTAGTAGCAAGCTGGGCTAAACTCTATAATCCCGATATTTTTGAAACTAAATTGGAGGTCAACGGCTACACTCGCATTGTAAAGGTGTTGCTCCCAGCCGACTACCAAAACTCCAACCAATCATATCCCGTAGTATATATGACTGGCGTGCAGGCTCGCTACGATAAAGCTGGCGACGACTCCGACCGCGGCGACGACCACATGGGCGATGCGTCGTGGAACGTCCCTGGCATGGTCAAAGGCTCTGCCTCTCCCTGCATTTTTGTTTCGATGTATGGATTTGTCGCCGAAAACATCCCCTACGAATATGCCGATTTTGCTGGTAGCGGCGCTGCCGACGATTTCATAAATGGCATCGAAAAGTCTCTCATCCCTTACATCAATTCGCGATATAGAACAAAGACTGGCCCTGCAAACACCTCTATCGTTGGTGCCGACTTGGGCGGCTTGTTCAGTGTCTATGCAGCACTCAAACGCCCCGACTTATTTGGCCAATGCGCTGCCCTCTCTCCCACAATTTGGCTCAACAAGAGTGAAATAATTTCGCTTGCCGCAAGTGCCGAAGCCTCTGCTGCTCAGCGATTTTATCTGTCGGTAGGCGGTAACGAGCCTTCGCAAATCAAAAGCGATGTAGCTGATTTGGAAGCCGCGCTCGCAGCTCGCAGCAATGCCGACGTGCGATTCACTACCTTTGCTGGAGCAACCCACAACGACGTGGCTTGGGGAGCAGCATTCAAGAGCATCTACCCCTTCCTACTGTCGGCCGATGCAACCTACGCTGGTCGCAACGCTGTCGGTGCTCAACCGTTAGCATCTGATTTCTCTACAGCCCCCTACTCCTACCTCTCGGCTGTCGACAGCCAAAACCTCGTTTACGATAGCAGCGTAGAGTTTTCCTACGTCGATAAATACCTCCACGAAGGCTCCGAACGCCCTGCTCGCGTAGCTATTGTCGAGATTCCTGCAAGCATCAAAACACAATATTATTGGAACGTGGCTCGCTCTGGCAATGGCACTGGCGACTTACTAAAATCTACCAACGGCAACGTAGGCTTCAGTTCCAAAAAGACCAATACATCTTGGCTACGCATTGTAATCTTCGAGGATGAAACTGTGAAAGATATTGCCGCCAATTCTGGCGCATTCAGAGTGGTTTGCGGCTCGTCAGAAACTATGATGACCCCGGGCAACAACCACACAGCTTCTGCTTCGGTCAATTTCGGCTCTGAAAAAAGTTTCAAAATCTACTTTGGCAGCGTCAACAGTGGCTCAAAGCAAAGTTCGCTCACCGAAGCAATAAACGTTTCCGACAACTGCACCAACGCTACTATTGTCTACGATTTCGTCACCAACAAAGTGTCGGTTACCGAAACCAACCAAGGCGGAAGTGGCGACGACAACCCCACCACTGGCGATTTAGCATCAACCTCTTATTCTATTGTGTCGGCCATTGATAGCGAATCGCTCTCTTACGACTCTAAATCGAAATTCACTTACATTACCAACTTTGTTTCCTCTGAAACTGAAGTGCCTGCCCAAGTTACAATTGTGGAAATCCCAGCTTCAGTGAAAACTCAATTCTACTGGAACGTGGCTCGCTCTGGCAATGGCACAGGCGACCTGCTGAAGTCAACCAACGGCAACGTGAGCTTCAGCTCCAAGAAGACCACTACTTCATGGTTGCGCGTAGCTGTGCTCGAAGGCGAAACGGTGAAGGATGTTGCAGCCAACTCTACCGCATTCCGCTTGGCTACCGCTTCGGCTTCGACAATTATGTCAATCGCTGGCAGCTACACCGTAACCGCTTCAGCCGAATTTACAGGCGAAGACAAGAGCTTCACAATCCATTTTGGCAGCGTCAACAGCGGCTCTGATATGGGTGCTATCACTGGCACTTATCGCGTATCCGAAAATTGCACTGCAGCCGACATCTCCTACAATTTCTTAACCAACAGTGTCGCAATCAACGAAACCAATTGGGGCGAAACTATCAGCAACGTAGCAATTGACAAATTCATTGCCGTGCCCTCATTCTGCAACGCCGGCGCCAATACAAAGGTTATGCTCGAAATTGCCGACGCTGCCGACATCAACCCTTCTGTAACCGTCAGCCTCAACTACGGCACTCCCTCACAGAAATCGTTGACCAAAGAATCCGACGGCAAATGGTCGCTCAACTTGAGCAGCCTGCAAGCTGGCATCTACCACATTTCGCTCAACCTGCAACGCGGCACAACCTCTATCGCCGACTATAAGACCATTGCAGTGAAAGTGCTCACCGATGCCAACGAAGAGAAAACTATCGTCAATCCCTACGACGGCATCGATTGGGCTACAATCAACCAATTTAAGTCCAATTTCCACACCCACACCACCCAATCGTTCGACGCCAACCTACGCGTCGACGAAACAGTCGACCGATACTACAACGCCGGTTATAAGATTTTGGCACTTACCGACCATGACGCCAACCCATACCCATGGGAAATGTTCAGCCTCTTTAATCCGCAAGCCTCAAGCCGCAACCCCGCAGCACTCGATATGCTCGCAATTCCGGGCAACGAATTGAGCAAAAGCTACGCAAACTCATGGAACGAGGTTGGCGGTAGCGAGTTCAACCACCACAACGACTTCTTCACTGGTCGCCAAGGTCAGGAATTTGCCACACTCCGCGAATCATACGCCTACACCGAAAAATTAGGCGGTATGCAACTCATCAACCACCCGGGACAATACTGGAACCTTTCAAAAAGCTATACCCCCGGCGAGAAAAATTCGCCCGAATGGCATGCCGAAAACTTTATGACCTACAGCAGCTTAATCGGTCTTGAGGTCTACAATCAAGGCAACCGTCGTCCTAACGACCGCATTTTGTGGGACCAAATTTTGGACATCACTATGCGCGAAAACGTTGCCGTGTGGGGCTATTCCTGCGACGATATGCACAACAACGAGCAACTATTCCGCAACTACAACTTCATGCTCATGCCCGAGCTGACCACCGAAGCGCTCAAGGACGCTATGCGTAACGGCACCCACTATTTCTGCTACGAACCCTCTGGCTCTGGACAAGCTAAAGCACCAAGAATCAATGCAATCAACATCGACGAAGCCAACTGCACTCTAAGCATCGACACCGACGCAACCGAAGTCTATTGGATTAGCTCAACCGACATCAGCGACTACAACTCACCCTCAACCCGCAAAAGCACCGTGCTCGCTGTTGGTAAAGAATTCGACTACACTGGATTCCAAGGCCTTTACGTACGCGCACTGTTGGTCAACGAATATGGCGAAACATGCACTCAACCCTTCGGATTCACTTCCGAAGACACAGGCATCGACGACGCTGAAATCGACGCCGTAGAGCTCGTCAACATCTACCCCAACCCCGCAACCGACATTGTAAACCTGAAAGCCACATCCCTAATCAAATCTGTTGACGTTTACAACATCATGGGACAACCCATCATGCACCTCGACGACATCAACGCCAACACAACCACCCTCAACGTCTCTGCCCTCCCCACAGGTCACTACCTCCTCTCCGTCACCACACTTGGAGCTACCAACACCCAAATTAACAACACAACTCACCCCCTCCACCTCCTCCAACACTCCTCCGCACCCCCCCGTCGCCACCCCCCTCTCTCCTCAGCCGAGCGCTGCAACGCAGCGACTTTATGTTAACCGGGGGCTTCAGCCCCTCGGATAGCCGATACATCTCCCCAAGCGGCAGCGTGTCGAAGACACGCCTTTACTAACAATCTACTGGTAGGTTGCTCATCAGCTATCGCTACCCTGCGCAGCATAGGTTTCTAAGGCTCTCCCTCTCGGAGTTAATCAATCCTTTTTGCATAATAATAGGCAAAAGCGCGCAAAATTGAGCGAAAAACAGCAAAAATGAGGGAAATGACGGGGGGTGCGCGTTTATTACGAGAATAAAATTTTGTTAGTCTGTTTAAAATCGTAACTTTGCATCTTAATTTAGATTAGTATTTAACCAATTATTATAATGGACAATACACGAGTCAAAACGCTCGACAAAGTGGTAGTGCGCTTTTCGGGCGACTCAGGCGACGGCATGCAGTTGGCTGGTAACATCTTCACCAACGTAAGTGCAGGCCTTGGTAACACTGTTTCTACATTCCCCGACTATCCAGCCGAAATCCGTGCTCCGCAGGGCTCACTCAGTGGCGTTTCGGGCTTCCAAGTAAGCGTTGGTAGTGGCGTTCACACTCCCGGCGACAGTTGCGATGTGCTCATTGCTATGAATCCGGCTGCACTCAAGCAGAACGTGAAGTTCGTGCGCGCAGGTGGCGTCATCATCATCGACATCGACTCTTTCAAAGAGGAAAATTTGAAAAAGGCGCTCTTCACCACCGACGACCCCATTAAGGAATTGAACATCACAGCACAAGTAGTTGAAGTTCCTATCACTTCGATGACTAAGGCTGCTTTGGCCGACTCTGGAATGGACAACAAAGCCATTCTGAAGTGTCGCAACATCTTTGCTCTCGGCTTAGTTTGTTGGTTGTTCGACCGTCCGCTCGACGGCGCTTTGCGCATGCTCAAAAATAAGTTTGCAAAGAAACCAGCCGTCTACGAAGCAAATGCTAAAGTAATCAATGCCGGCTACGACTATGGCCACAATATCCACGCTTCAGTGTCGACCTACCGCATCGAAACTGACGAGGCTAAACCAGGCGTTTACACCGACCTCAACGGCAATACTGCTACTGCGTGGGGTCTTATAATGGCTTCCGAAAAGTCGGGCCGTCCACTCTTCCTCGGCTCATATCCTATCACTCCGGCAACCGACATCCTGCACGAACTTGCTAAGCGCAAGGACCTCGGCGTAAAGGCTTGCCAAATGGAGGACGAAATTGCAGGCGTCTGCTCCGCTATCGGTGCTGCGTTTGCCGGCAACCTCGCTGTGACATCTACCTCAGGCCCCGGCCTTGCCCTCAAAGGGGAAGCCATTGGCTTGGCTGTCATTGCTGAGTTGCCTTTGGTCGTTATCGATGTGCAGCGCGGTGGCCCATCGACAGGCTTACCCACTAAGACCGAACAAACCGACTTGCTGCAGGCGCTCTACGGCCGCAACGGCGAGTCGCCTCTTTGCGTCGTAGCTCCTGCATCGCCAACCGACTGCTTCACAATGGCGTTTGAAGCAGCTCGCATCGCTATCGAGCACATGACCCCCGTGATTTTGCTCAGCGACGCCTTTATTGGCAACGGCTCATCAGCTTGGCGCATCCCTGAGGCTGATGAATATCCCGAAATCAAAACAAGATACGTGCCCGAAGAGCTACGCGAGCAGTGGACCCCCTATCTGCGCGACGCCGAGTCGTTGGCACGCTATTGGGCTATCCCTGGCCAGTCCGACCTGCCTCACCGCATCGGTGGCCTTGAAAAAGACTCAAAAACAGGCGCTATCTCTACCGACCCCATTAACCACGAAAAAATGGTTATGGTGCGTCGCGAAAAGATTGAACGCATTGCCGACAACATACCACAACTCGAAGTTATGGGCAATCCCGACGCCGACACTCTGCTATTGGGTTGGGGTGGCACTTATGGCCATTTGCTCACCGCTGCACAGGAACTCAATGCACAAGGCTGCAGCGTAGCCTTCACGCATTTCCGCTATATCAATCCGCTACCAAAGAACACAGCCGAGCTGCTCCGCCGCTACAAGCGAGTTATCGTTGCTGAGCTCAACTGCGGACAATTTGCCGACTTCCTGCAAGCACGCTTCCCCGACGTTGAAATTCATCGCGTCAACAAAATTCAGGGACAGCCATTCCTCGTGAGCGAGGTTGTAGAAGCTGTAAAAAAAATCAATAATCTCTAAACTACTCGATTCAAATGGAATATACAGCAGCAAATTTCAAGAATGCATCGCCTGTGCGCTGGTGTCCCGGTTGCGGCGACCATGCTATTCTCAACTCGCTCCACAAAGCTATGGCTATCGTGGGTGTTGCTCCTGAAAAAACGGCCGTAATCTCTGGCATCGGTTGCTCTTCGCGCTTGCCTTATTATATGAACACCTACGGCTTCCACACCATTCATGGTCGCGCTGCGGCTATTGCTACTGGCTTCAAGGTGGCTAATCCTGAGATGACAGTGTGGCAGATTTCGGGCGACGGCGACGGACTTGCCATTGGTGGCAACCACTTCATCCACGCCGTTCGTCGCAACGTCGACATCAACATCATCCTGTTCAACAACAAAATCTACGGCTTGACTAAGGGCCAATATTCGCCAACATCCGACCGTGGTTTCGTCTCAAAATCTTCTCCTTACGGCACCACCGAAGACCCATTCATTCCCGCCGAACTCGTATTTGGCGCTCGTGGCAACTTCTTCGCACGCTCAATCGACGTTGAGCTCGCCACCTCGCAAGAAGTGCTCGTCGAAGCTGCTCGCCACAAAGGTACTGCCGTAGTTGAAATCCTGCAGAACTGCGTCATTTTCAACAATGGCATCCACAACTACATAACCGACCGTGAATTCCGTGCTGAACGCACAATCCACCTCCGCCACGGCGAAAAGATGCTTTTCGGCAAGGATATGAATCGAGGCATTGTGCAGGACGGCTTCCTCCTCAAAGCTGTGACAATCGGCGAAGAGGGCTACACTATCGACGATGTGCTCGTGCACGACGCTAAGACTCAGAGCAACTTCCTTCACCAGCAGCTCGCTATGATGGACGGCTACGATTTGCCACTCGCAGTCGGAGTGATTCGCGACGTCGATTCGCCCGTCTACAACGAAGAAATCGAGCAGCAAGTAGCTGAAGTTCGCAGCAAGAAAGGCTTCACTTGCTTGCGCGATATGGTGCTCGCTGGCGAAACTTGGGAAGTGAAATAAGCCACACCAAGAGGCAGTGTAATAAAATAGTATTAATTAAAATCTTATAGTTTTGGATATAGATCCTTTACCGGCTCAATGGATTATGGGTGCCATTAGTATTGGCGACCCAATAATGACGAGCGGACAAATCATAGCTCTAATAGTAGCAGGACTTTTTCTTATCGCTTCTGGATTCGTTTCAGGTAGTGAAATAGCTTTCTTCTCGATTGACCCCGAGGATGAGGAGCTCGACAACGTAGCCGAAGGCGATAGAATTCGCAAATTAATCAATGCGCCTGAGCGATTGTTGGCAACGATTCTTATCACCAACAATTTGGTGAATGTGACCATTGTAGTGTTGACCAACTACGCGCTCGGCCCCCTGTTTGAGGGTATGAGCGAAGTGTTGAGTTTCATCCTGCAAACGGTTATTCTCACATTCTTAATCCTGCTTTTTGGTGAGATATTCCCCAAACTTTACTCTAAAAGCAACCCACTGAAATGGGCGCGCAACGCCTCAAGCATACTTTTGCTGCTGTCGCGATTGTTCTATCCGCTGTCGGCTATGTTGGTGAAAAGCACCACGATAGTCAACCGCGTTGTAACCAAAAAGGCTCAAAACCTTTCGACCGACGAACTTTCGCACGCACTGGAAATCACCGATATGAAGTCGGGCGACGACAAAAAGATGCTCAAGGAAATCCTTCGCTTTGGCGACACAACGGCTGCAGAAGTGATGACCCCGCGTGTCGACATTACCGACATCGACATTATGTACGATTTCGACAAAGTGTTGACTATTGTGCTCGAAAGTGGCTACGCTCGTATTCCTGTCTACGAAAAAACACAGGACAACATTAAGGGTATTCTCTACAGCCGCGATTTGCTCCCCTACATCGGTAAAGAATCTGCCGACTTCAAGTGGCAACAACTCATCCGCAAGCCCTATTTCGTGCCTGAATCGCGTTCGATTGACGACCTCATGGAGGACTTCCGCAAAATGAAGAACCACATGGCTATCGTAATCGACGAATTTGGTGGTACTCAAGGCATTGTTACTCTCGAGGACGTGCTCGAAGAGATTGTTGGCGACATCAACGACGAATACGACGAAGAGGATAAAACATACCAGAAACTGCCCGACGACACCTATATTTTTGAGGGTAGAACACTACTGAACGACTTCTTCCGCGTGACTGGACTCGACGAGGAAGAGTACGACGAAGTGACGCAGGATAGCGAAACGCTTGCTGGTATGTTGCTCGCAATCAAGGGTGATTTCCCCAAGGAAAAAGAGCCTTTGGTCTATGGTCGTTGCCGATTCCTCATTCTTGACATCGAACACCACCGCATCACCTCGGTGCGCGTTAAGGTGATGCCCGATTTGCAGACTTAAATCCAACTTCCACCTATGCGAACATCAATTGTCGGACTGCTCTTGCTCCTGCTTGCTGCATCATGTGGCAGAGAGCGACGCGTTGATGTGCCTCGCCAGTATGCCTTTCCACGCATCGAAGTGCCCGACTCGACTTTCGCTGTGTTCGACAATTTCCCCACTCCGCTTCAAGTTAATACCTCATCTAAGGCAACCATTACTCGTGAAAATGCCGACGGTGTGTGGGCCGACATTGAATATCCTACGCTCAATGCTCAAATTTTTCTAACTTATATACCGATTGCCAATCAGCAGCAATTTGCCTCAGTTGTCGACAATCGAACTGAGCGAATTGCGCTTAATCTTGGCGGCAACGATGCCGAAGTGCTATCGTTGACTTCGGGCGTTTACGATTCTGAAATATATGTAGCCGCAGGGCGAGTGACCACTCCTGTGCAATTTATTGCCGTGTGCGACACTGCCATTGTCAGCGGCATGGCATTCCTTCCTGCTGCCCAAGAAGCTGTTGGCGACTCACTGCAACCAGTGGTCGACCTACTGCGACGCGACGTTTTACACATGATGAAAACCCTCGGACAATGATTCAGACATTCCAATTTGACAACATCACTGTTGCAGTGGCTCGAATTGAGGAATGCGAGCGCGTGCAACTGTCCGACTCCCAGCAGCGCGACGTCGATTCGTTGTCGATTGAGAAACGTCGCCGCGAGCGAAAGGCCTGCTATTGGTTAATCAACAACTTCTTTTCTGCTGACACTCTCATTGCTCATCATTCCGACGGCGCACCAATGCTCGTCGACCGCAACGGCAATCCTTTGGCTGAAATCAGCTTTTCGCTGAGCCATTCCCTCGAATATGCTGCAATTGCATTCTCCAAAAGCGTTCAGCCTTTAGGTGTCGACATCGAGCAACCCTCTGCAAAGATTCGCCGCGTTGCATCTAAATTCCTCTCTGAGCGAGAATTAGCCGACTTTGCCGACGACACTAAACTGCTGGCGGCATGGACAGCGAAAGAAGCTGCTTACAAATTGGCTCGCATCCCGGGACTACCGCTCATCGAAGGCATTTCCTTGCGCTTAATTACCACTGCTTCGCCACTGCTGTGGGACATAACAATCAACCAAAACGTTACGCATCCCCTCGATTCAATCGCTCTTCCCTCCGCTCCCACCACTGCAACCTTTGCAACAGCCGTCACCCACCAACTCCCCGACGGCACTTGCATCACCTTAGCAAAACAATAAAAAACGCTCGCATCAGAAGATGATACGAGCGCTTTTATTATTGTTACTCTAAAGTGTTGCGTTTAGAGTATATCTCTGCGGTGGATTATTTCGATGCTTTGATTTTTTCGTCGAGCATCTTAATCCAGTAACCACCAACTACGGCGCGTGTCATGAAGCCACGACGATGTGGGCGGTCGGTGAATACCCAGTCTGACATTGGTACGCGGTCCTCTGTTTCGTTGTAGAAATTGTAGAGGGGCTCTACCATTGCTTGGAATGACTCATCCTTGCCGTCGAGCGTAGCAGTCCAGAGCACCCAGTCGCTCTTAGTGTAAGTTTCACGGTTGTCGAGTGGGAGACCATATTTGTTTTGCTTAGTCAGATAATAAGCAACTTCGGTTTCTACGATGTCAGCATCGAAGATGTTGAAGCCGAGCAGGCGGTCCCAAACGATGTTGTATTTCTGGCTCCAAGTGTCGGGGCGGTCGAATGTCAAACGGTAGTGGTCGCCGTCCGATGCCATTTCTTTCCATTTTGCTGCGTAGTCGCGAGCGATAGCAGTATATTTCTCAGCAACATCTTTCTTGCCCAAAAGGTCAGCCAAATAGCCGTAAGAAGCGATACCTACAATAGCTTTGATTGAAAGGTTGGTATTGTGAGCGAAGTGGCCTGCGAAGTCGTCGGTGCAGAGCTGATTTTCGGGGTCGAGACCATATTGAACGAGGTAGTCGGTCCAAGTAGTCAGAGCGTCCCAATGCTTAGCAGCATAGTCAGCGTTGCCTTCTTGTTGAGCTACAGCAGCAGTGATGATGAGCATATTTCCACCCTCTTCGATAGGCATGTCGCCACCGTAAGTTTGGCCGTTAGCTTTGGGATAAGTACCTACGTCGTGTGCAGGGAAGTCTTTCTGCCATTTGCCGCTTTCAGTGTAGTAGAAGATATGGTTCATAAGAGCTTTAGCGAGCTCAGGATTGTAGTAAAGGAAGATAGGAGCTGTTGGGTAAGTGATGTCAACAGTACCAATTGAGCCGTTTGAGTCATTTTCCTTCGACATATACATCAAGTCACCGTTGGGAGCTACAACGAGTTTGTGAGCAGCAAGTGTCTGGCGATAAGCGAGAGCGCAAAGTTCAGCATATTTTTCGCCTGCAGCTGCAGTGTACTCGTTCATAAATTCGCGGTCGAATTCGTAGCACTTAGCGTAGAGTTTGTTGTACTCTTTGTTTGCGAGTTCAAATTGCGATTGGATAGTCTTGTCGCCTGTGCGATTCCAGTAAGGACGGAGTTTCTCGCCGAAATATTCGATAGAATAGATATCATCGTAACCAATCATAAACATATTTGAAGCCTCAGTGACGCTACCAAGTGCGTTGGTGAACGACATGCTTGAAGTCATTTCGCTTACTTCACCGCCATCTTTGCCTGTGAATTCATTGCGCATGAGGTCAGCTGCAGCTACGCGGTAAGTTGTGTTGGCTGTTTTGGGTGCAACCATATAGAAGTAACCCCAGTCGATGCAAATGTGGTCGCCCGATTTGCCGAGGATGTTCTGAGTTTCAGAGCCACTCTTGAGGTAAACGAGACCACCCTCTTCGAAACATTCCGATTCTGTAGCCTGACCCTGTGAGTTGATAGCCCAAAGGGGTGATGCTTCGAAATAGAATTTCACGTCGTGAGCTTGGCCGTCGTTTGATTTAACTGCATAAGTGATGTAGTTCACAGGACGGCTGAGCGATTCGTAGTCGTCGGTAAACATTGGAGCAGTGAAGTCCAAACGGAGGTCAACGGGGCCGCAAGTGAATGTGTAGTGAGTCTGTGTAGCCTGAACGTCAACCGATGTTTGAGTAGCTGTTTGAGCAAATGCCAATTCGGGGTTAACCGGAGTGAGCAGACCGAAGTCGAGCAAACCATTTGCTACGGGGTTGATACATTCAGCTGCAAGCACATTCTTGCCGGGGCGGATAGCTGCGCGAGCTTCGTCGGAGAGTTCAACCTGACGGTTTTTGTGGCAACGAGGACCTGTTGAGAAGATTTTCACGCCATTGATGTAGAACACTGCGTCGTCGTCGTTGCAGAATTCGAGAATCACTTGACGGTTAGAGAGGTCTTCGTTAATTTCTACTGTACGGCGCACCCAGATTGCAGGTGTATCCCATTCAGTGACTGCAATAGGCTCAAGTTTTCGTGTGCCGAATGCGCCACGGTCTTGCTTCCATGCGCTATCATTATAGTCGAATGCTGTCCAATCGCCTGCAGGCTTTTCTGTAGTGTAAGAGCCAATCCATTCGCCCTGTTCCGATGTAGGAACTACTACACGCAATTCAGGCTTTTCTACACCCATAAAGCGATAGTTTTCACCATCGACGCTGACTACACCGATTAAGGGGAAATCGTGTCCCGACCAGTGCTTTACTTGTGAATCATACAGATTGTCGGTCATTGACCATGCGCTGGTGTAAGGGTCGATTGTTACCAACGGGGTTGCAGGAGCGCGAAGGTCGTTTTTAATCACTTCCATATCGATTCTTGAGCTGCAAGCGCCAAGCGTGAGCATACCTACAGCTGCGAGAGCGATAACATACTTTTTAGCCATTAGAATAAAAGTTTTTATGTGGTTAAATAATTGAGTAATTTCATTTTTTAGCCTTATCTACGCCAAGGAACCAGAAGCTTCCGGGAAGATAAGAGAGGAGTTTGGTCGAAATGTAGCAAGCCACGAATGTTGTGACTGCAATTACAGGGATTGCAAACGCTACATGCAATTGGAGCATACCTTTGAATATCGACACCATAAGTCCGAGCCAGAAAATGTGCATCAGATACATTCCGTAGCTCAGGCGCGACATATCGGTGATACATTTACATTCAGCCTTAATGCAAGTGAACATAAGGAATGCGCCGATTGTGAGCAGCACACAATTGATTGTGCAGAATGCCCAACCAATCTCGATGACTGGAGTGACGTGCAATTGTCCCGGTACGGCTTGAACGTAGAACGAATAGATTGTCAGGAATGCACCCACAAGCATCATCGCACCACCTACGATAAGGCGGCGACGTGTATCCCAATTCAGATGCACACGGATATAGTGAGCTGTCACCAAGTAGCCGAGGTAGCCCGAGAAGTACCACAACATGTGGTATTCATTCCAGAAGCATTGACCCCACACTTCGCCAAACCAGCGATTGAGGTAAGGAATGCAGGTCGAAACCAAGAACAGTATGATGAAAAAGCGTTCTTGTGCTGCAGTAGCTTTACGCAACCATGGCGAAATGATTGGGATGAACAGGTAGATTGAAATCAATGGATACATAAACCAAAGATGCCCTGCCAACGAGGGGAAGTTGAGCACGATGCGCGAAAGGTCGGTTACCGACTGCTCTGCATTGAGCTGATTCCACAATAAGGGAACTGTAGAATAAAGCACCATAAACACAAGCATCGGAGGGATTACGCGCATAAAACGCTTCTTATAGAACGCCCACATCGATTCTTCCTCCTTCATAGGCACCAACAGGAATGCCGACACTATCATAAACAGAGGTACTGACATTCGTGAAAATCCGTCGTAGATTGACACCCATAGGCGACTCGCCTCATCGGCAAGGTACGATTGTGGACCAACCATATCAGTTGAGCCGGGTGCCCCATAGAAATTCTCTGAAGCGTGGACAAGCATCACAAGAAAGCAGGCAAAAACCCTGACAAAATCGAGCGAAGAGATACGTTTCATATATTACTGTTTCTTTCTATTAAAATTCTTGATTCTTTCTATTAGTTCTATCTTATTTAATTGCAACCTTACGGCCACCAACAATGTAGATGCCAGCAGGTATCTGACTGCGGATTTCGGAGAGTTTTCCGAGGCATACGCCGCTGAGGCTATACACCATTTCATCTTCGATTGGCTTATCTACTACCACATCCTCTACGCCGCTACTCTTGGCATTACGAATATGATACTGCGCCAACACTCCGTATTGCGCTACGAATGTGAATTGGTGGAATGCTTTTGTTTTGGTTTCATCGCCCCAACCTGTCAATAGATGAATTGGGAGAAGATTGTTGCGTGCAAAGTTTTCAAAAGCATAGTCGAGATTGGTCTGGAATGCGTTAAGCCCTGTTTTGGGCGCAAGGTTGGTTGCGTAGTCGAGCGCATCGGCATACGAACGCATCAACACGTTGTTAAACCACGTTAGGAAGCCATTCTCAGCCGTTTCATCGGTTTTATAGTCGTATGTGCCAAGTTTGCGCACATAAGTCGAGAATTTTGAGTTAGCACCAGAAGCGCTCTTAGTGAGGTCCTCTTGAAAACGCACCTCTGAGGTGACGCGGTAAAGTTCGGCAGCACCTGAAATCATTGTCCCCGTATTATAGGGATAAAAAGCGCCACCTGCACCGCCACAATCAACATGGCCACGATAACCATCCTTAATGATGATAGTGCCGTCGGCACCCATCATATCGAAGTAAACACCTGAGCGGTCGTAAAGATGTTCTCGTTGCCAGTCGTAAATCTTAATAGCAAATTCAAGGTATAATTCTGAGCGCAGACGTGATTCGTTGACTGGCTCATTTTTTGTGTTGCGATAATAGTAGGTCATCTCCTCATTTGTGTTGCGGTAGATGTCCGACAGCCATACAAGAGGCTGTATGAATGGAGCATTGCTGCAAGCATGCTTCGAATTGTAACCCGGTCCCCATGTGATTCCTCCATATTCTTTGCCCGAAGCATCACGCCAGCAGTCCCAGCCGTCGATGCAATAGTCGGCGAGATAGGTTGCTGTGGTGAGATATTCTTCATTATTTGTCAAGCGATATGCTCGTATAAGTTCTCGACAGAGCCACATTTGGTCGTCGTAAACATTCAGAATACCAGTCACATTTGCACCACCACGAACTGATGCGCGAGGCACTGCATACGGACGCCACCTTGTGTCGGTTGTGGCATACGAAGGTCGGGTATATGTGCCACGATAGAAATCAAGATTATAGATAAGGGTTTTCAATTGACTCTCATATTGACTATAATAAGCGGTATAAAGTGCCTCATCATATTCGCGCACTGCATTCAACGCTTCAAGCAGCGAGCAGTGAGCTTCAATGGCAGCTGTCAACGGCCACACATCAGATGCACCGCTTGTCCAACCGCTCGACGTGTCGTATTGGTCAGCCATATACATATTGCGTGTCGAGCCTTTCATCGACACATCCCACGTAGCGTCAGCTATTGCCACACCACGCTCTATGTTGCGCTTTGCCATTTGCACACTCTCTTCGACTGAATCTGCCGAAGCTGTCAAGCAACAAGCCATTACGACTAATATTGAGAATACCTTCTTTAGCATAGAATAATCAACATTTAATACCCCGTCGGCACCTTTGCGCGACGTTAGGCGAAAGCTGAAAAAATAAGCCTTATGCCGGGCCGGATTGGTCCGGCATAAGGTATCTTATTGACTGAATTATTCAGTAGGATTAGGGTTATCACCCTGCGGAATAGTTGTGATAATAGTGGATTAGAACATAATCTGATCCTCTTCAGGCATCTGAGTATTGAGCTTGCGTTCCATAGTCATTGTGCCTGTCACGTGGTAACCGATTGGTGAACTTGGAGCCGACAAATAATCGGTAAACGTATAGTCAACATCGTTTACGATGACTGTGCGACGCATAATGTAGGTCTGCACTGGGTCGGGCTGTTCAAGAATGGTGTAAGTAGCTTCTTTTGCGGTAGAGAAGTTCATCTCTGGATTGTCGCAAGAGAAAGTTACTGTACCGCGAGTTGCGCCCTCAGAGTGAGGAGTAAACTTAGCATACACCTTGAAATTCTTACGCAAGAGGCTGCTTTCGTTGAATGTACCAGCGTAGAAGAACACTGTGTTTTCATCCACTGCATAGCACTGCACCTCAGTCATTGCACCAGGCTCGTTATCCTCAACATTATCTACTATAGTGTAGAATTTAAGGTTGGTTGCCTGATAAGGTCCTGAGAAGTCGGTGTAAGGAAGAATACGAAGCATTGCAGTTGCGTAGTTCTTACGTGGGTTGCGTTTGTAGCCATATTCTGGTTTTTCAACTACGGTCAGAGGCAATACATAGCGGTCTGAAAGGTCGAGATTGCGGAAGTCGACATTGATAAGCAAATTCTGAATATCCTTACCGGCAGGGATAAACACTGTTTCGGGATAAGTTGCATAATCCGACATATCGATGTACCACAACTCTTCGCGAGTGCTGAAGCGCTCTACGTTGAGGATTGGCAATGTATCCGACTTGGCAATATGCACTGTCAAATCATTAGGATTGGTTGTTGAGCCGCACACTTGTACGGGGAGCTCATAGCTCGACAAACCCTCTTCGCCATACTTGGGTGTACCATCTTCAGCACGACGAGTGAACGGCACGTAGACGGTGGTCACACCTACGCTGCTACCTGATGTTGCCAACGGTGCAACGAAGCCTACGTAGTGGGCATATTGCTCTTCAGTGTAGTCAGAGTTACAAGAACTCAGCGACGCCAACATCGGAAGAATCATCAGCCCTGTTATTGTTATCTTTTTTATGCTAAACATAATTATTTTCGATTTAATTAGTAAGCTGTTAGAGATTTTAAGCTAATATAGTTTTCGGATTAGTCGTTGTACTTCCATCCGGGGTTCTGCACGAGATTGACGTTGCGTTTAAGCTCGCTGGTGCAAATAGGCCAGAAATACATCTTATCAGAGAATACAGTTGGCAAGCTGTAGACTGGAACAATCTTCTGGAAGTCGTCCTTCTGTTTTGATGTCATCATCACGTTACAACCATACACTGGCTTAGACTCTTCAACGGGAGCATCCATCCATCGACGCAAGTCGTAGTAGCGTTTGCCTTCGCCGAGGAATTCAATCATACGTTCACGTTTGATGCGTTCGCGCAATTCGAATGCGTCGCCATAAATTGATTCATTGAAGTCAGGCAAACCTGCGCGGCAACGTACAGGGCGGATACCTCGCTTCATCTCATTGATATCGCGGCTGATGGTGTAAGTTTCTGAGCCGTCCCATGAAGCTATTGTGTAGCTACCTGTAAGTTCGTTGAGGGCTTCAGCATACATCAACAGAATGTCGGCATAGCGGATTGCAGGCTCCCATTTTTGTACTATGTTGTCATAGTCGCCAGCATCGAGTTTGCTACGCCAGTCGCGTGGATTCACCCATTTCTTACATCCGATACCGGTGCGGAGCCAGTATGAAGAAGTATTTGAGTGACCGTTGTTCTGTGTTGTTGATGCGCCGCTTGAGCTGCTTGATGAGCTTGTACCACGCCAGTAGAAAATCTGAGTGTATTTCTGCGATTTCTGAGGGTTCTGATCCCACCAGTATGAACCATTGAAGCTCACACATGCGTAGAAACGGGGCTCGCGCTCAGCATACTGCATTGATACGCCTGTGCCAAGTGGAGGGTATTTCGAAGCTGGAAAATCGCCACGAGTAGTGGTCCAGCCTTCACGACGTTTTGAGCCGTCGCCTCCATTCATTTCGCTATCCTTACCGGGGCAGTCAGTACCGTCGTTCATATAGTAAGCATCTACCATTTTTTGTGTCAAACCATGGCAGTTCCAACCATTGAGCGTGTTAGGCATCTGGTGAGTTACGAAGCCGTCGACACTTGCGTGGCGTGAGCCGGCTGAGTTGTAACCACGTGTGAAGATAAGCTCTGTATTGTCGAGACCTGCTACACCATTGAAGAGGTCGCGATATGAGAGGTAGGGGTCGATATCCTGCCATCCTTCAGGCCATCCCTTTTCAGAGAAGTCGCCGTCAGCGGGAGGTGTGATAGTCTCAGGATAACCAGTGTATTTGTTATCTACTTCATTCACGCCTACGTGATAGAGTTCGTAGTTAGCTTCGCACTCCATGACGTCGCGGCAAGCTGCTGCTGCACGTGCCCATTTCGACTCATCGTAAGTGAGCGAAAGCAGTGGTTTGCCATCAAAGTTAGTGAATGTCTTAGCGAAACCGTCAGTCACCTGTGCTGGGTGTGAGCCATTTGCCAACTGACCATTTGCCAAAGGAGAAGCTGCGTAGATGTAAGCCAAAGCACGAGTTGCGAGTGCTGCACCGCGTGTTGGGCGGATGAGCGATTCGAGGTTAGTGTTGCCTGTGAAGCGGCTCCATGACTGGAGTTCGTTGGCAGCCTTAACCATTTCGCTTGCGATAAATTCAGCACACTCTTCGTATGTGCTACGAGCTATTGAAAGTTCACGATAGTCGAGGGTATAGTCAGCACCTTCGTCGGGCATAATAGGCACAGGACCATATTTGCGGAGGAGCAACCAATAGTAGTAAGCGCGTACGAAACGAGCTTGACCCTTCATATCAAGGCGATCTTCCTCTGTCAAACGATAGTTCATATCGATGTTGTGGATGAAGATTGATGCTTGATAGATACCCTTATAAGCTTGGAACCACGCATTTGAACCGAAGTTTTCATCGTAGTCGCCCTGCTTAAACGAAGCGTATGAGTCGAACGAGTTGTAACCGTCGCCGAGACTTGAGTCACGGTCGCCAAAATACATATCGTCGGCAAAGCAATGGAGGAATGCGCCCTCCTTGGTGTGGCAGTCGGCAAGGTCGTCCTTCAAGAACGAGAATGCCTGTGCTAACCAGCCATTGGTCTGGTTGATATCGGTGAACACCGTTTCGAGCGTACGGCGGTCATCGAAATATTTGTCGGCATCGAGAGTGTCTTCGCATGACGAGAGAAATGCTGCAGCACATCCCATTAGCGACATCAGCGGTATTGCTATATATTTTTTCATAATAGTTTACTGATTAGATGTTGACTTGGATACCTGCGGTGAATGACTTAGTGATAGGATAAGCTTCGCCTGTTGCGCTACCCATTTCTGGATCCCAAAGTTTGAAGTCTGAGAATGTCAACAAGTTTGTTGCTTGGAAATAGATTCGGATGTTTTCGAGGCGGATAGCTTCGAGCCAATTGCGTGGGAGGCTATAACCTACTTCGAAGTTCTTCAAACGCAAGTAGCTGCAATCCTCAAGCCAATATGTTGATGAACGGTAGTTGTTGCCACCAAGGCTGTCGAATTTCAAGCGGGGGAATTTCGCGTTGGGGTCTTCATTGGCGGGAATACCGAGCAATTCGGCTGTTTCGCGGTCAACCCAACGGTCGTCGACTACATCTTTGATAATCTGGCCCCATGTACCGCGCTGGAATGCCCATACGCTCATACCGTTGACCATAACCGATGATTTGCCTGCGCCCTGGAAGTGTGCGTTGATGTCAAGACCTTTCCAGCTTACTGAGAAACCGAGACCGTAGATAAGGCTTGGCGTTGGTGTTGCACCGATTGCTACTTCGTCGCCACCGTCTACGATACCGTCACCATTGACATCCTTATACTTGATATCCCCAGGCTGGTATTCGCCAAACATCTGCTTGGGCGAGTTGCGGATATCTTCATAATCTTTGAAGAGGCCCTGGGCTACGAGACCGCGGAGCTGGTTAACGCGATAGCCTGATACGTACTGATAGGGATATACGTTGTTTTCAACGTCGTGGTTAGTAATGATGTTGTTACTGTAAGTAAGGTTACCACGAACTGTGAGGTTTACATCGCCGAAACGATCTTCGTAACGGAAGTGACCGTCGACACCTTCAGTGTGTACAGCACCTACGTTAGCCCATGGTGTTGATTCGAGACCAAGGATACCGGGCATGAAGTTACGCTGCATGTAGATACCTGTACGGTTTTCGTTGAAGTAGTCAACAGTAAGTGAGAAGCGGTTTTGGAACAACACGATGTCAAGACCAACGTCCTGTTTGGTTGCTACTTCCCATGTCACATTGTTTGATGCAAGGCTTGAGAAGTGAAGACCATGCTGATATTCTGCACGTGTTGGAGTGTCGAGTGTACCGAAGTTGTAAACATTTTCGCCTGTATAGTCGATGCTATAGAGGTAGGGGAAGCGTACACCACCCATGTTGTCGTTACCTACTTTACCATAAGAGTAGCGAACCTTGAACATATCGAGCCATTCGAGGTCGCGGAAGAATTTTTCGCGCTGGATGTTCCATGCAGCCGATGCAGCGGGGAAGAAACCGAAGCGGTGACCGTCGGCAAAGTTTTCTGAACCGTTGTAACCGAAGTTAACGTCGACGAAGTAAGTGTAGTTCCAGTTATATGAAATCTGACCTGCGAGCGACATATTCTTACGTGCTACTGAGTTCTTGATATCTGAACCGATGTTCTGGGTCTGAATGTGTGAGTCGTAAGTATATTTCAAGTTCGCGCTCACGTTGTTGTGATGAGCAAATTCGCGGTTGTAGCTGAGCAACAAGTCGAGGAATGTGCGGCGTGAACCACTATTGCCCGATTCCTGTGTCATATCTACTTTGTCCTTAATCTTGTCGAAAATGATTTCACCTGTCTGCTTGTCGCGACCGTTTGCATACCAACGTTCGGGCCACTGCTTGTGAGAGATAGAGTTGTAGTTGTATGTGTCGTAACCGAAACGTCCTACAAAGTTAAGTCCCTTAGTGATGAAGTCGAGTTTCTGTTCGAGTGCTACGTTGTTTTGGAGGTTGTTGTTCCATTCCTGACGGTAACCTGTTTGAGTTGTCATAACCCATGGGTTGGTACGAGCATCCTCACGACCTACGTTAATCATTGGAACGTAACCATTGCTATAGAGCACTGGAGTAAGGATTGCGTTGTATCCGAAGAGTGAACGCCATACGTCGTCGTCGCTCCATCCGGGAGCATCGCGAAGCGAAAGGTCGCCTGCTGTACCAAGACGCAGAAGTGTTGTCTTCGTAAGGTCGATATCAAGGTTGAGGCGGTAGTTCCAACGGTTGTAGTTTGCGTTGGTGTCATACTTGTCGCGCAATGTCGAGTCAGTTTTGTACATACCTTCGTCAGTCACATACGATACTGATGCATAGTAACGAGCTCGTGAGCCACCACCCGAGAGGTTGAGGTTAGCACGATAGCTCATTGCGCCATCCTTAAGGATAAGGTCTTTCCAGTCTACGTTGGGATAGAGGTCGGGGTCGAGGCCATTGCCGAAAAGCTCAATTTCTGCAGGTGTGTAGTAAACACCTAAGTTACGTGTGATGTGAGCTTCGTTGATAAGTGATGCGTATGTCAAACCGTCGACAAACTCTGGAGTCTTAGTGCGAGTGTTGTACGATGTTTCGAATTTTGCATTCACTTTCACTTGACCGTCGTAACCACGTTTGGTTGTGATAAGGATTACACCGTTAGCACCCTTCGAACCATAGATTGCGGTTGCTGATGCGTCCTTGAGCACGGTGAACGATGCGATATCTTCGATGTTGAGGTCGTCGATGTTTTCACGTTCGAAGCCGTCAACCAAAATGTATGCCGATGAGCCTGCACCGAATGTAGAGATACCACGAATCCAGAATTCTGAGTGGTTCTTACCGGGCTGACCCGAGGTCTGCATTGCGATGATACCGGGCACGTTACCTGCCAATGTGTTTGAGAGGTTTGAAGTAGAATAGTGCTTCATATCGTCAACGTTGACGTTGGTCACAGCACCTGTAAGAGTGATTTTACGACGTTCACCCATACCGGTTACGACTACTTCATTAAGAATGTTATCCTTCTCTTCGAGACGGATTTCGAGGGGTTCGTCTGGGAAGTCGCTGAGTCGTATTTCGCGAGGCTTCATACCTATGTAATTGATTACGATGGTGCCTTTGGTCTGCTCTATGTCGAGAGTAAAGTTACCGTCGATATCGGTCATGGTTCCGGTCGAAGTGCCTTTGAGGGCCACCGATGCGCCGATGACTGGTTCATCGTCGGCTGCGCCGATTACCACGCCTTTGTATATCTTGGCCATGGCAAGCCCTGAGGTGAGCACTGTGGCTGCCATTAGCATGATAAGTCGTTTTCTCATTGTTATACTTTTAATAGTTTTTCAAAAGTTGATTCTGCTGAGAATGTGTCAGTGTGTTTGATTGGTTTTTATTATATATTAATGTATATAATCTTGCATCGACACATTATTCTACAGAAGGCTCTTCCGAAGGCTCTTCTGTTGGTTCATCTGTAGGTTCGTCAACAACTGGTTCTTCGGCTTCTTTACCGATTGTACGAACACGGCGGTTGTTGTTGTCGAGCACGTAGAACATTTCTCGCTTTTCGTCGTATGCAATACCTGATACGTCGCGGAAGCGAGCTTGGTCGCGAAGACCTCCATCCTCTGTTCCCCAAATGTTACCATTGGTTGAGGGTGAACGTCCTGCATAAGTGCGCACAAGGCCGTCGGGAGTGATGTAGCGTACACACCAGCCATGGTTGTCGCAATAGTAATAGTCGTAAACGTCCTCGCGTCCTTCTGCTTCATATTCGGGATTCTTCACGAATACGCCTTGGTATGGACGATCCAATCGTGCGTTTGTGCCTACAGCATCAAACCATCCTGCTTGGCCGTCTGCACCTGCTACTACGTAAGGTGTGGTGAATTCCTTCTTCTCCTCATCGTAGTCTGAACGCAAGATGTAGTGACGGTTGATAACAGTGAGATAAGCATATTTACCTGTGGGGTGGATTGTTACCTGGAATTCATAGCCAGGGTCTTTAATCTTGAAGAGCTCTGTGAATGCGCCATCTTCAAAGTAGCCTGTCCATTCTTCTGGTACATTGCCGTCTGCATCTGGTTTGCCTGATTTTGCATCGAAATAGTCTTGCAATTCCATGCGGAAGAGCTGACCACCTTCGTAACTATTAAAGTAGATTTCGCCATTAATGGGGTGAACAGCCACACCGTTGCACTGCTTGTATGCTACAAGTGGCTGGCTGTTTGAGCTATCGCTGAATGTGCCGTCTGAATTACGCTTCACAATCCATACACTGGTTGAATGACGCTGGTTGTCACCGCCACCGCGGTCGGTCGATACGAGCATATATTCGCCGTCGAGAGTAAATGCTGCGTTACGAAGACGTTCGTTCTGGAATTTGTTCGATGTCATCAAACGGTTGTAGGTGCGCTTTTCGAGGTCGAGCTCACCTATGAAGCTACCGCCACCACCGTCGTAAACTACATACAGACGGTCCGGATAGAGGGGGTCGAACGTGAAGCAGCCTTCCATATTGAAGCCGCAACATTCGTCAAACGAACCAAACAACTGACCTTGGTCGTCGTTTTCGTTCTGATAGCCGCAGAGTGTACCAACTACCGTCTTACGTACATACTCAAACTTCTTGTCGGCGACAGCTTTGTATTCGTTGCCGCTTTCATCTGTGATAGTGATTTCGACCTCGCCAGAGAATGCTCCTGAAGGTACGAAAGCGTAAAGTTTATCGGACATTACGTTGATAACTACTGCTGTCTTGCCGCCAATTTTGAGGGTCAAGGCCGACTTGTCGTTACCAAAGTTCTGCCCTTTCACAATGATGTCTTCCTGATAACCGCCAGTTTCGGGGGTGAAACCTGTAATCAGGATCGGTTTGTTGGGGTCGAATGGGTCGGACGTTACCACTGCCGAGGTTACGGTTGTTGAATCGTCACAAGCCACTGCGAACATTGCCAACAGAGCTACAAATGCTCCCTTGAAAAATTTTTCAAGCGTGAGTCTGATTGGTTTGAATTTCATGGTGAAACTTATAATTGATTGTTGATTGTTTTTTATGTGGATTGCTTGAGGCCACTTTTTTTGCGTGAGCCTCAAGCAAATTTCTTTATAAATAAAATCTTACTTTTATTTACCAAGTTTCTCTACAAGTACTGGCATCCAGTGACCTGCGATTACCGAGCGAGCCATGAAGCCTGTCTTCTTCGATGTCTTTGTATCGTACCAGTCGCTGATTGGAACGCGGGTAGGTGTTTGGTTGATATACTTGTAAAGAGGAGAAATAAATTTCACAAGTGTCTTTTGGTCGGGCGACATTGCTGCTGTCCACATTACCCAGTCACTCTTAGTGTAGTCTCTGCGGCAGTCGAGGGGAAGACCAAATTCATTCTGTTTCTTGAGATAATAGTTCACTTCGGCCGACATTACTCCTTCTGGGAATATTTGTGTGCCCCAAAGTTTATCCCAAATCATATTGTATTTCTGGCTCCAAGTGTCCTTGCGGTCGAAAGCAAGACGATAGTGGAGGTCCGACTTAGAACCTTCGCGGGCATCTGCTTCCCACTTAGTTGCCATTTCTTTAGCGCGAGCATTGTATTTGTTGTATGTTGCCATATCGCCACGCATTTTTGCCATTTCTGCAAAACCAGCTACACCCATAATTGCTTTAACCGAGAGGTTAGCATTGTGTGCCCAGTGACCAGCGAAGTCGTCTGTACAGAGCTGATTTTCGGGGTCTTGACCATTTTCTGAGAGGTAGTCGGTCCATGTTTGGAGGATATCCCAGTATGGCTCAGCATAGTTTGTGTTGCCGTCGAGCATGCTGCACATTGCGATGAGTGTCAACATGTTGCCAGCTTCTTCAAGTGGCATGTCGCCACCGTAAACCTGACCATTTGCTATTGGGTAAGTACCAAGGTCGTGGGCTGCGAATGGTTTTGTCCAGCGGCCCGACTTGCTATAGTCGAGGATTGATGTCATCATAGCCTTCTGCAACTCTGGATTGTAAATCAAGAACAGAGGTGCTTCGGGGTAAGTAAGGTCAACGGTGTTTACACAACCGTTTGAGTCGTTTTCTTTTGAGAAGAAGAGCAAATTGCCTTTGTCATCTTTGAAGAGCTTGTGAGCTGCGATTACGTGGCGGTAAGAGCCTGAAAGGATTTCAGCATATTCTTTGCCTGCTACTGCCATACCGTCGTCGTAAATCATACGGTCGAGAGCGCGGCAACGGTTCATGATTGATGCATACGAATTGTTCATTGTGTTGAACATATCGAAGATGCTGATTTCGCCGTCGTGTGCCCAGTATGCTTTGTAACGCTTGTAGAAGTATTCGATATCGTAGATTTCATCGTAGCCAATCATTGCGTAGCTTGATGCTTGTTTCACTTTACCGAAGTTGTGAGTGTAAGCAAGCACGGGAGCTGCGCTCGCTTTGCGTGCTACGATTTCTTTTGCTGTTTCGGGAAGTGTACCATTTGCAAGGAATGAACCCATGATGTCAACATTTGAGCCGAGGCAAACTTCGCCATTGATAGCTGGCATATAGAGATAACCCCAGTCGATGCAAATGTGGTCACCCTTTTTAGCGAGGATAGGCTGTTCTACTGTACCTGTCTTCACGTAGTTGATGCCATTATGCTGTTCGAATGTCGATACTGTGGGCTGGTTGGTCTTGTTCTGTGCAATCTGAGGCGATGCTGTTAGCAACACTTGCACGTCGTGCTCTTTGCCGTCAGTTGAACGAACTTGGTAAGAGATATAGTTGATTGGAGATGAAAGCAAGTCGTAGTTGTCGATAAGCATTGGTGCTGTGAACACTACGTCGAGCTCTACGGGACCACATTCGAATGTGTAGTAGCTTGATGTTGCCATTACGTCAACATCCTTCTGTACTGCCTTTTCGATGCTCTTGCTTGATGCACTTATGTTGCGATAGAGACCGAAGTCAGCATAAGCGCCACCTGTTGTGTTGTGGCAGTGTGCAGCGATGAGGTTTTTGCCGGGGAGAAGAAGATTCTGGAGGCCGTCGGTCAAAAGGAGCTTCACGCCGTCGCGCCATGTTTCGCCTGTATCAGCCACCTTAACGCCGTTGATGTAGAGTTCAAACACGTCGTCGTGTGAGTAAATCATCACCAATTCGTTTTGGAGGTCCTGTTCGGTCAAATCTACATAGCGACGAATGTAGATGTCGCTACCGTGACGTTCCCAACGGGTGTTGATATTTTCGAGATTTGGCGAGCCGAATGCTGCGCGTTCGCGTCGCCATTTTGAGTCGTTATAATTGGGGCGCTCCCAACCTTCGCTGGGTGTTTTGAATGTCACTGCACCTTCCCAAGCCTCTTCGTCGGCCATAGGTGCAATTGCTTCGCATACCACATTGTGAGTTCCGAGGAATCGGTAGCTCTTGCCGTCAACGCGAACAATACCTTCGAGCGGTTTTTCGCTGTTGGTCCAGTGGCGGGGTGTGCCTTCGTTCAGTTCGTCAAATGGCGACCAAATTGAAAAATAAGGGTCAGAAACCACCAATGGAACTGAGGGTAGACGCAAATCTGTCTCCTGATAGGGTTTGAACATGTCAGCAGTCTGTGCATTCAGAGCAAATGCTGTACATAGCAGTGCGGTGTATCGCAGAAATTTTTTCATGTTGATTTGTGTATTGTTATTTAGTTTTTGGTTTATTTTTCCTATTGATTTGTTGTTGGTTTATCGCTTGATTTGTTGCGCTTTGTCGTCATTTTCAGTCAAATTAGCCTTTTTTGTGCCGACGAACCGACAATGCACAACTTTCACAATGCAAAATAAATAAAAAACTAATGCAATTTTCAATAAAACCTATTCATTTAACCAAAATAATTGTTCAACTACCAAGAAATCGCTTGAAATATACCCCTACTGCACTGTTTTTTCTCTTTTTGAGCCGTAAGTCGAATTTTTATAAAGATTTTTGCTAATTTTGACACAAATTTTCGGTTTTCACCATTTTTTATATTGATGTGTGTTGACTATTTTATCATTTTTCAGCGAATAAATCATCCATGAAATTTCTACGTCTGCTAATTATACCTCTGATAGCATTGACCATTCAAGCCTGTTCGTCAAACGGACAACAGCAGCAATCATCCGTCCTGTTGAATGTTGGCACCTACCCTTTTGTCACCACTCATGCCGACACATACTACTACACTATGCAGACCGAGTATGTCGACAGCATCATTCTCTATGCTGCACCCTCACTCGAAAAGCTCCAGGACGCTGAAAAAGTTACCATTCTCACCTCCAAAGAGTCAGGACTGCAACATATTTATTCGCCCGAAATTCACCGCATCAACGATGCGTGGTACATATACTTCGAAGCCGACGACGGCAATTCCGACAACCACCAGATTTACGTGCTCGAAAACACCGCCGATAGCCCTATGCAAGGCGAATGGACAATGCATGGACCCATTATTACCACCAATGAATGGAATTTTGGGCTGCATCCCGATGTCATCACCGTCGACAACCATCTTTATATGTTCTGGTCAGGCTGGCAAAAGCGACGCACCGAAACCGAAGTTCAATGCATCTTCTTAGCCGAAATGGAAAATCCGTGGACTCTGAAAAGCAAACGCGTGATGATTTCAAGCCCAATTAACGAATGGGAACGCCAATGGATTAACCCCAACGGACACCGCTCCGCTTACCCTATTTTTGTCAACGAAAATCCGCAAGCATTCCTATCGCCCGACGGTAAAACTATCGTCGTAGGATACTCAGCAAGCGGCATTTGGACCATTTTCAACTCCTTAGGCATACTTTACGCATCAACCGAAAACAACCTGCTCGACGCCAACTCGTGGACCAAGCTGCAAGAGCCAACATTCCTCGCTCCCGAAACAGCTGGATTCTACGGCACATCCAACATCTCCGTAGTCAACGACATCGACTCCGACAAGCAATACATTGTCTATCAAGTCAAAACTGGCGACGGCTACAACCAATGCCACATCCGCTACAAACAACTCCACTGGGACCCCAACTCCCTCCCCCTCCTCTCCTCCTCCCTCTAACCCTCCCACCGCATAGGTCTCTTAGGCTCCCTAAGCCGCCTAAGATGAGCGCTGCAAGCCCTACCAGCACCACGCAAGTGCCAGTAGGGCTTTACTACTTTATCATTAAAAACTAATAATTATCGTTGGCGCGACTTGGCATACTCCTTCGGTATCATACCAAACTTAGCCTTGAAACACTTCGCAAAGTACGACGACGACGAAAATCCCGCCATTAATGCCACCTCAGTCACTCGCGCACCCTCGCGCAACAAACGTGCAGCATAATCCAACCTAAAATTCTTCAGATAATCCACTGGCGTCATACCAGTCAAAGCCTTAATCTTTCGATAGAAACTCGAGCGACTCAAATTCATCTTATCAACAAGCGCATCAATCGAAAACTCCTCATCATTAATATTGACACGTATATGCTCATTAAGCGTCTCGAGGAATTTGGCATCAACCAAATTCAAGAACATCGAATCCTCCAACTCCTCATCAGCTTCCAACGCACTTGGCGCACCGTCCTGAGCCGTCACAAGCATTGGAACAGGCAGCAGCGAGCGGCGCATACGCTCGTAATACAACTCACGCGAATGTAATATGTTGGCAATCTGCAACTTCAACAACTTAATTGAGAACGGCTTCTCGAGATAAACATCAGCACCGCTAACCAACCCCTCAAGTCGCGACTCAATACCAGCCTTAGCTGTAAGTATAATGACAGGGATATGCGACGTCTCAATATCACTCTTAATGTTGCGCGTAAGCTCAACACCATCCATATTGGGCATCATATAGTCGGTAATCACCAGCTGAATATCATCATTCTCGCGCAAACACTTGAGAGCCTCAACACCATCCGAGGCAGTCACCACACGGTAACGGTTGGAGAGCGATTCGGCTACCGTTTCCAGCATTTCACGGTTATCGTCGACCAACAACACAGCCACCTCCTCATCTGGCAGCTCCATATCATCGTCGATAACAACCGACTCAACGTCCAATATCTCTGAGTCATAAGCCGCTACTCGCTCAACATCGCCACTCGATTGCAACCCCTGCTCACCATTATTAATAACGGATTCAGCCAAAGCATCGGCACTCAAATTCTTTGGCAGAGTAAGAATAAACTCTGTACCACCACCCTCAACATCAGCCACATCAATGCTACCATTGTGCGCATCAGCTATCAACTTAGCATAAGCAAGCCCCAGACCAGTGCCAAGAGCCACCGACAATTCATTGACATTGATTTGGTAATAAGTGTCGAAAATATGCTCACGCTCCTGCGGTGGGATGCCATGCCCGTCGTCGACAACCTTAATGGCAAAATTGCCGTCGCCACAATCGGCAAGCCGCACCTCAACATAGCTGCGCGCATACTTCATCGCGTTACCAACAAGATTCATCAACACTCGGTCAATCTTGCCATAGTCAAATGCAGCTATAATCGGCGCCTCTGGAATCGAAGCTCGCATCTCCAAGCCCTTTTCTGCCAACGGTAGTCGGAATCGATGACAAATCTCATCAATCATCTTATTGATATTCACGCTCGTTACGCTCAATCGCACCTCACTGTCGTGCTCAGCCTTGCGGAAATCAAGCAGCTGGTTGGTAATGCTCAACAGATAGTCGAGATTGCGGCGCATAGAGCGCAAGCGGCGATGATCGGTTTCCGAATAGTATTGACCAGCTTCGGCTCGCTCCGACATCTGTTCGAGCGGTATATTAATGAGCGTCAACGGAGTACGGGTTTCGTGCACAAGGTTAACAAAGAACTTCATCTTAGCCTCATAGCTCTCAAACTCATTGCGGCGGCGCTCCTCTTGCAGCTTCTTCTTGTAGTGCAAACTGATTTTATGACGAATCACGATTGTCACCACCCATATCAGAAGCAGCAAAATCACGCAATAGCTAACATAAGCCCAGTCGCTAAGATACCATGGCGGCAACACCTTTATGACAAGTTCCAACGGCTTACTTTCATTGTCGTAACCGGGACGAAGAAGGAACTTGTATTTACCCGAGCGAAGGTCGGTGTAAGTGACCGTAGGCGTTTGAGTATGAACCCACGTTTTATCTACCCCCTCGAGTTTATATTCAAAACCTGTCGACGGCATATCGCCAAAACGCGAAGTCGACAGCTGAAGCGTAAACGTATTGTCGGAATAAGGCAACTCAATCTCATCGCGAGTGTACAGCAGCACGTCAAGCCCTAAGCGCTCAAGCTCCTTGTCGCTATCCTCATTGTGCGGAAAGCGTATCGAGCTAACGTATGCTCGCGCACTATTCGACTCCGACTTCAACATCGCTGGATTAAATGTCCAGATGCAGTCAGTGCCACCAAACATTATCTTTCCGTCAGGCAGTAGGAACGACCCTTGACGAGCAAACACATTGTTAGTCGAACGGATGTTTGAGAAGAATGTCGAGCGCAAATCGTCGTCGAGCTTAAACAACCCACCTGTAGTGCCAATCCAGAGATTACCCTCCGAATCATCCTGTACGAAACTTACCACCGAATTGCGTATCGGTGCGCTCTCAAGATTCACAAAGTCACCCTTCTCATCATCGAAATACAGCACCTCGTTGCCTCGAGTGACTATCCAGAATATGCCGTCCGTGTCGAGATACATCGTCGACACCGAACTATTGACCACCGTTTTGCTGCTGAACGTGTTGAACTCTCCGTCGCTCGACTCACGCAACATCAAGTTGTTGGGCGTCGATACCCACAATCGCCCATGCTTATCCTCACCCATTGTGACGAAAGCAATGTAGCTATCGAGCTCGCGTAGCGTAACGAAGTTATCCCCTTCGCGATTGTAGCGACAAAGACCCCAGTCGGTCAACACAAATATTTCGCCAGTCGAACTGCGAAACACTTGGTTTATATCGTTCGAAATCACCACATAAGGAGTATCCTCATCGTAGGTGTATTCCACAACCTTTTGAGTCGAATGATTGAGTTTGAATAGCCCATGTCGGCGTGTGCCTACCCATAGATTCTCCTTGTCACGTGCCACCGACGTGATAGCAATGCCGTTCAAGTCGGTCACTGGGCGTGTGATTCTTCCGTCCTTTATATCGTAGCGATAAAGCCCGTTGTCAGTGCCGAGCCACACGCGGTCGCCTGCATACGACGAACAAAACGTGTTGACCATGTTGCGCGACTCCATTTTACTCTGTGGCAACTCGGTCTTCCATATTTCGCCCGAACGCCAGAACACGAAGCTCAAGCCACCGTTTGAGGTCACCACCATTAATGAATTATCCTTATCAAGCCCAAGACTCTTGATGCTATTGCTCGGCAGCTGTCGGAAATAATTAGCATCTACGTCGGTAGTAGGCGCAATTTTCGAAGTCTTTGTGTCGAATTTCACAATGCCGTTATCCGTACCAAGATACAGCATCTGATTCACTGCTATAAGCGTATTGACTATGCTATTGCCAGCGGCGCGACGATGCGAAGTGATTTCGAGCGTACGCATATCGTAGCAATATAGGTCGCTACCGATTGCTATCCACAAATCATCGCTCACCGACACCATGTTGATATTGTTCTTACCTGTATAGTATCCCGGGATGCGTTGCGAATTGATGTATTGTCCGTCGGATGTGAAGCAAAGCAATTCACCATTGAGATTGATTACATAGACACAACCATTCACACCGACCACCATATCGGATAAGAACGAGCCGTGGCGGCTGTTTTGCGTCAAGCTTCCGTTTGACGCATCGTAAATGAAAAAGCCCTGACCATGGGTGAGAATCCACACTTGGCCGTCGCTCGCCTCCATTATCTTGAGCACCGTCGAACTGATAGGCACTCCATACTTCGTGCGATGAGGAAATTTGTTTATCGAATTTTCTTTGCGGTCAAACAGATACAATCCCGACGAACCCCCAAACCAAATGTCGTCGCCATATTCGAAAAGCGTACTTACATTGATACCCTCCGAGTCTGGCACCGTGCTCGACAGTCCCGAATAAACTGGGTTGTAATTGCCATCGTAGCAACTCAACCCCGTCATCGTGCCTATCCATAGGAAGCCATAGCTATCGCGCAACGCACACATATTCGTCTTGCCCTTCACAAGATCGGTATTGATTACATCATTAAATTCCGACATCTGCTCCCCTCTTAACGACTGAGCCGAAGCCGTCAGCAATGCAATCATTGCCAATATGTTTGCTATTACGCATTTAATTTTCATATTAGGTTGCTGTTTGTTTAACCTCTAATATTCGGAAAGCTTACAGCCCTCACGCTGTCGCCACCAACTTGTTGTCCCACTTATTTCCCTGTTGGGGGAAATCTGTTGGCTCTATTATTTCCCTGTTGGGGGAAAAGCCAACATCAACGCTGGTATCGACGAAGCCGAATAGCTGCCTATCATATGATGAGTTGAAGTTGGTCGCCACGAACGCCCGTCGCAAATATTGCGCTCCTTGTCGCGGTTGTTCCAACCCACTTTGATATTGTTCTGTATAAATGGTACAAACTGTTCTTGACCACAACGCTCCACGAGCACCTTCATTCCTTGCGCCCAAATAGCTGGATACACCCCTTGCTCGAGGCTACCCTGGCTGTAAGGATTGCGGTGGTTATGCGCCCATGGAAGCACCCCATGGCGTGCCGACATCACATTGATTGAATATTCCGCACCAGCTACAGCAGCCTGAAGATAACGCTGCTCTCCAGTTGCAAGATAGAGCAATGCTCCCGAACCAATCATAGTGCCCTGATTGTAGATGAGAGGACCACCACCGATGCGGTCGCCATGGCGATTGTCGAATACAATACCGGCATTCTCCCCTTCCACTTGAGCAAGGTTTTCGATTGCCCAATCGAAAATTTCACGCGCCATTTCAAGATAGCGAGCTTTCGTTTCGTAATTGGGGCGTGAAAATTCACCATAGAGGTTCACCCATTCGATAGGCTCAGTGTCGGCCTGACGGTCGGCTGGCGCACATTCGTAAAGCAATACTGCTGCCAAAGCAGTTGGGAAATTAATGCACGACATCTTGCCGTCGCCAGCACGATTAGGATTAGGATTAAACAGTGGTTGCCACTGCCAGAACATACCGCCGCCAAGCCCCTTCTCGGGGTCAGCATACGAGCCCGTATCACCTACTATTGGCGAGCCATACCACACGCGGGCAAAACTCTTCTCAGCCAATTCGCGATAACGCTCAACACCAGTAGCAAGGTAAGCGCGAGCCATAGTGATAGTCCACCATTGAATATCGTCGTAGATAAACCACCCGCGGTCGAGGTCGCAAATATCGAAATTAAAATCAACATAATGCGAAATATTACCCTCAATCAACTTATCGAGATGCGTAGCATATTGCTCTGCCAACTCTTTGTCGCCTGTCGACTTCGCAAGAGCTGCAGCATCCAAAGCCATATCAACATACATCGGCTGACACCATATAGCCGCTGCACCTTTGTCGCGCCCACGAGCATGCTTATCACGGTCGGTATTCTTGTAGATATATTTTTCTGGGTCGAGATACACATTATTAAAACCCTCGTAAGCAGCCCACACATCGGCCATAGTCACCTCGGGCAACACCTCGCCACTCGCTTCCGATGCTTGACCATTACCTTCAACCGCCTCATTAGAAACACTCTTTTGAGCCCCCTCTGTAGCAGCATCCTTTTTAGCTGCACACGACGAAGGAATCATGAGTAATGCAAAAAGTGAAAACGAAGCTATTATTTTTTTCATGTCTAAATCGAAATACTTGAATATAAGGAATTTTTCAAATCTAACGCCTAAAATCCACACACTATCGACCCCACAACAGTCGCACATAATTATCTTAGGCACTAATCCGCTACAAATGTAGCAATTTTCTCCCATTCCTAACAAATTTCTCCCATTATATCCACCTTCCCCCAACTATAATCTGCAGTTTACTTATGATTCGTCGAGTGGGGGAGAAGAATTTTGGGGGAATATTTGAATTTTAAGGCGACTTTTTCTTAACTTTGCTTTATAGATACAACGCTCACCTTATCAGATGAAGAAGTACAGCTTGGGTAAACGTCATAAACTGTGTAGCCTCACTGCTATCGATATACTTTTTGCCGACCGTTCGGCAGAGGCTGCTTTGGCATACCCGCTGAGAGCTGTTTGGCGTGTGTCCAACCGTCGCGACCCTAACGACTCTGGCCCTAAATTCCTTATCTCTATACCCAAAAAGCGTCTACGTAGGGCTGTTGACCGTGTGACGATGCGCCGCCGTGTGCGCGAAGCTTATCGTCTGAATCATAGTGAATTCGATGCCGCAAACGTTGCTTCGCAAGCTAATGTTGCCGATGAAAATTCTGTTGGCAATATGTTGACTCCGAATGCTCGCACGCTCGACATCGCTTTCATCTACGTTGCCGACAAGTTGATGCCCTCACGCGCAGTGACTGGCGCTATGCGCAAGCTGCTCAAAACTATCTACTCTCCACAACGCCCCGACTTCGAATCTCCTAATGCCCAATGAGCCGATTTACGAAAAGTTTGTCAACCTTTGCATCGCGCATTCTGATACTCCCAATACGATTCTATCAGTTGTGCATCTCCCCTTTGCTTCCGCCGGCATGCCGCTACACTCCAACGTGCAGCCAGTATGCTATTGAAGCGCTGCGCAAACATGGTCCGTTTCGCGGTAGTTGGATGGCATTAAAACGAATTCTGCGTTGTCACCCTTGGGGTAGTAGTGGCTACGACCCTGTGCCTTAACTCAATCTTGTGCCTTAAATATACCTTCTAAGTGATGTCTGACTCACTCAACTTTCATTCCCACGACGCAAAAGCTGCGATATTGACGCTCAATCCGACGCAATATCTTGGTTTTCAAGCTGCCGACAGCCAGCTATTCACCGTTGGCATTCATCCGTGGGATACGAACGGCGACCAGAGTGCACTCTTAGAGGATTTTTCGAAATGCTTGCGCGGCAACAACATTGTTGCAATCGGTGAAATAGGTGTTGACCCTTTAAGAGGCGCCGATATTGACCTACAATATGCTTTGATGCAACATCAAGCCAAATGCGCCGAAGAGGTCGGACTGCCCGTTGTTTTCCACATTGTACGTCGCTTCGACTTGCTCATCAATCTGCATAAAGAACTCAACCCGAAGCAAGCGTGGGCTGTTCACGGTTTTCGTGGCAAACCTGAGGTTGTGCGACAACTTGCCGAACGGGGTATCTACATGTCGCTCGGCTCTAATTTCAATTCCGAAAGCGCCAAGGCTATACCTGACCATTTATTGCTTGTCGAGACTGACGACAGACCCTTAGAATCGATTGGCGAGGTGGTGAAAGCCGTTGCCGAAGCTCGCGGATGCAGCATCGCAACGATTGAAAACATCTGCAGTAAGAATCTAAAAAATTTCTACCGATTATAAACAAAAAAAATAACTTAAACAACTCACACTTAATAACTTTAATATGAAAAAAACTTTGATTTTCTCAACAATCGCCGCTATGTTTGCATCTCTCTTTGGATGCAGCGGCAACAAAGCTGTAGTCGACGAGTCGATGACTAAAGTTGTTCACCCCGAATGGTCGCGCAACGCGGTTATTTATGAAGTCAACTGGCGTCAGTCGACAGAAAACGGCACATTGGCTGAATACACCGAACAACTCCCACGCTTGAAGGAACTCGGCGTTGACATTCTTTGGTTTATGCCTATCCACCCAATTTCGGAAGTTAACCGCAAAGGCGAGCTCGGCAGCTACTACGCCGTTCGCGACTACAAAGATGTTAACCCCGAATTGGGCACATTGGAAGAATTCAAAACTTTCGTGAAGAAAGCTCACGAAATGGGTATGAAAGTGATTCTCGACTGGGTGCCTAACCATTCAGGTTGCGACAACGCTTGGCTTACTGAACATCCAGATTGGTATGTTTACGATGAAAATGGTAATTTCGTAAGTCCTTACGACTGGACCGACACATACAAATTCGACTATTCTAACCTCGAAATGCGTAAAGGAATGATTGATGCACTCTCATTCTGGTTGCGCGATGTTGATGTCGACGGTTTCCGTTGCGACGTTGCAGGCGAAGTTCCCACCGACTTCTGGAACGAAGCACGCCCCCAACTCAATGCTGTTAAGTCCGACATTTTTATGCTTGCTGAAGCATCGGTTCCTGAACTTGAAAAAGAAGCTTTCGACATGGCTTACAATTGGCCTATGAAAGACCTTTTCAACCAGATTGCTGCTACAGCCGGATTCAATACTTGCCCCGAAAACCATACTTATCCCACGAAGTATGCTGTTGATATAGACACTCTCCTCGCTGAGCAAGCTGCTGCTTATCCTAAAGATTCTTACATGATGAATATGACCTCAAACCATGATATGAACTCTTGGGAAGGCACTGAATTCGAACGCCTTGGCTCATTGTCGAGCGCTTTTGCTGTGCTTACTTACACTATTCCCGGTATGCCTCTTATCTACACTGGTCAGGAAACAGGTTTGGATCGTCGTCTTGAATTCTTCATTAAAGATAAGGCTCCCGACTGGACTATCGACGAATATTTCAACTTCTACAAAACACTCAACGAACTCAAACACTCTCAGAAAGCTCTCGCTGCAGGCATCGCTGGTGGTGAAATGGTACGTTATCCTACCGAAAGCAACGACCTCTATGTGTTCTCTCGCACCAAAGATGAAAGCAATGTTATCGTAATGGTTAACCTTGGAGCTGAAGAGCAAAACGTAGTATTCAAAGATAAAGCACCCGAAATCAAAGACAACTGCATCAACTTCTTCACCAAAGAAAAGGCAGCTCTACCCGAAGTGCTTGCTTCAGGCGAATATTTAGTATTTGTAGAAAATTAAATACAATACATTAATTAAATAATAATAAGGAATGGTTGTTTCTCAACAGGAACAATCATTTCTTATTTATTTTTACCAAAAGATGAACTTTTTTAAGTAATGAATGTTTTAATGATACATAGCAGAATTACTTTTTCCATTGTAAGAAATGTGATAATGATTGGTTTATTATTGAATGAGGTGCTCCCGTGAGGTAGTGCCTTCGTTGTTAAAAAGGTGTGTTGATAACTATGTTGAAAACTGTTGATATTTATAAAACATATTTTAAAAACTAAATTTGGATTTCTTAATCTGGCTGTTGTATATACAACTTTCATTAGAAACCAAAATAGTTATCAATAAACTATTGATTATATTTTCACTCTAAAATTGCGCTTTATAAACATAGCATATAAATAAATTTATTAACTTTGCACATTATAAACAGTGTGTTAATAAAGTTCATAAGTCAAAGATATTCAACACCTAAGGATGTAGATAATCTGTTGATTATGTTCTTCACTATTTTAATAACTTAAAAAGCAAGTTTATTGATAAAAAGTTATTTCAACTATTAACACCACTTATTATTATTGTTTAAATAGATTTTTTTAAAAAATTTCAAATTATATAATAATAAATGAACGTCGATAAGTCGGAGTGCAATTGCGCTCAAACCAACCTCAGCAACGAAAATCTCAAGCAAGAGATTATCCGATTAAAGAAAGAAAAGAATGCTGTAATTCTCGGCCACTTCTATCAGCGTGATGAAATACAAGATGTAGCTGATTATATTGGCGACTCTTTGGCGTTGGCTCAAATAGCTGAAAAGATAGAACAACCTCTTATCATAATGTGTGGTGTTCACTTTATGGCTGAAACTACCAAGATTCTTTGCCCAGATAAGAAGGTGTTGATTCCCGACACTGAAGCTGGATGCTCACTTGCCGACAGTTGCCCAGCCAAAGAGTTGGCTGAATTTAAGAAAGCTCATCCCGATCATAAAGTAATATCATATGTAAATACTACGGCTGCTGTTAAGGCTCTGACTGATGTAGTGGTGACGTCGTCGAATGCTCGACAGATAGTTGAAAGTTTCCCTGCTGATACCAAACTTATATTTGGTCCGGATAGAAATCTCGGCGGATACATCAACAGCATTACAGGGCGAGATATGTTGTTGTGGAATGGCTCTTGCCATGTTCACGAACAATTTTCGCTTGATAAGTTAGTAGAATTGAAGCAGCAATATCCCGATGCAAAAGTTTTGGTTCATCCCGAATGTCCACGTCAGATAGTGATGATGGCTGATAATGTTGGCTCGACTGCAGCTTTGTTGAATTATTCGAAGAGTAGCGATGCAAAGCGCTTTATTGTGGTAACGGAAAGCGGTATTTTGCATCAGATGCGCCAAGCATCGCCAGATAAGGAGTTTATTCCAGCTCCTCCTATGCAGTCGAATTGCGGATGCAATGATTGCAACTACATGAAGATGATAACTCTCGAAAAATTGCTCGTTTGCTTACGCGATGAAATAAATGAGGTGAACGTCGATGCTGAGATAGCAGAAGAAGCAAGAAAACCAATCAAAAGAATGCTTGAAATTTCCGCTTCTCTTGGACTTTAATCAGTGTAATGGATAAAGTTGTATAGAGTAGAATAAAAAGGCTGAAAAAGCAAGAAAAAGTGTATTTAGAAGCATTTGTATAGATTGATATGAAAAAAGAAACGGGGTACTACCTCACGGGAGCACCTCGCTAAATAATAAACCAATCATTATCACATTTCTTGCAATGGAAAAAGTAATTCTGCTATGTACTATTAAAACATCTATTGCTTAAAAAAGTTCTGCAGTAAGAGATAAAAAAGGTTAAAAAAGTAAAGGCTACCACATGGGCAGCCTTTATTTATATATAGAATGTAAGATGATAGCTAAAAATTAGCTTAGGCGAGCTTTGATAGCTTCAGTTTCTTTTTCGTAGCCAGGCTTTTCTAGAAGAGCAAACATATTGCGTTTGTAATCTTCAACGCCTGGTTGGTTGAATGGGTTAACGTCGAGGATGTATCCGCTGATACCGCAACCTTTTTCGAAGAAATAAATCATCTGACCGAGGTAGCGCTCAGTGAGGGCTGGGAGTGTGATAAGGATGTTGGGTACACCACCGTCCATGTGTGCGATGCGAGTGCCAAGTTCAGCCATTTTGTTAACTTCGTCAACGCGACGACCAGCGATGTAGTTCAAACCATCAAGATTAGCTTCGTCGGAAGGAATAACTGAGGTGTGCTGTTGGTTGAGAACAGAGATTACTGTTTCAAAGATAGTGCGTTCGCCATCTTGAATCCATTGACCCATTGAGTGGAGGTCGGTAGAGTTGTCAACAGCGGCTGGGAAGATGCCTTTGAGGTCTTTACCTTCAGATTCGCCGTAGAGTTGTTTCCACCATTCTCCGAAATAGTGGAGTTTAGGATTGTAGTTAACGAGGATTTCTATTTTTTTGCCAGCGCGATAGAGTGCGTTGCGAATTTCAGCGTAAACGTATGCAGGATTATTTTCGCCCTCTTCGCGAGTAGCTTTTTCCATTTCAACAGCACCAGCAACGAGCGCTTTGATGTCGAAACCAGCCACAGCGATAGGAAGCAAACCTACAGGAGTGAGCACTGAGAAGCGTCCACCTACATTGTCGTCGATAACGAATGTTTTGTAGCCTTCTTCAGTAGCGAGCTGACGGAGAGCACCTTTGCGAGCGTCGGTGATAGCTACGATGCGTTCAGCAGCAGCTTTTTTGCCAACTTGCTTTTCGAGCTGCTCTTTGAGCATACGGAAAGCGATTGCAGGCTCAGTAGTAGTACCTGATTTAGAGATAGAGATGATACCGAAACGCTTGTCGGCAAGGAAATTCTGAAGTTCGTAGAGATAGTCTTCGCCGATGTTTTGTCCAGCGAAAAGAATCTTGGTTGACTTATTGTCGATATATGCGCTGAAAGAGTCGCTAAGCGCTTCGATTACAGCTTTAGAGCCGAGATAGCTACCGCCAATACCGATTGCAACAACGTAGTCGCAATTAGCGCGGAGAGAGTCGGCACACTGTTGTAGTTCGGCTAAAAATTCGTCGGTGATAGATGAAGGGAGATTAACCCAACCGAGGAAATCGTTGCCGGCACCAGTGCCTTCGTGGAGTTTTACGAGTGCTTCGTTGGCAACATTGTCGAGTGCTTTAACGTCAGCTTCGGTGATGCCGAGAAGAGCATCTTTAATATTGATTTTCAATGTTTCCATTGTTAATTACTTATATAAATGTTTATAGAATTTTTAAGTGTAGTTTAGCCTTTGAGTTCGGTGAGACGGGCAAGATATTTGCCAATGATGTCGAATTCAAGGTTAACGCGAGTGCCTTGACGGATGTCGCCAAAGTTGGTATGTTCGAAAGTGTAGGGAATAATGGCTACGCGGAAGCTATCGGCTTCGGAGTCGCAGACGGTGAGTGAAACACCATTGACGGTGACCGAACCTTTCTCTACTGTCATATATCCTTTAGCAACGAGTTGAGGATCTACTTCGTAACGGAATTTGAAATAGCGTGAGCCTTCAACGTCGGCAATCTCTTCGCAGCGAGCAGTGCAATCAACGTGGCCTTGCACGATGTGACCGTCAAGACGACCATTCATCATCATTGAGCGTTCAAGGTTTACACGGTCGCCGGGCTTAAGGTCGCCGAGGTTGCTACGTTCGAGGGTTTCTTTGATAGCAGTGACTACGTAAGTGCCGTCGGGAGCAACTTCAACCACAGTAAGGCAAACGCCATTGTGAGCCACCGATTGGTCGATGCGAAGTTCGCTGGCAAAAGAGCAACTTATGCGAAGGTTTACGTTGCCGTCGATATGCTCAACAGCTACTACACGTGCAGCTTCTTCAACTATACCGCTGAACATATAGAATAAAAGTTAGGGGTTAATAAAAACTGTTAGGTATTATTATTCCTCTTCGGAATCATCTTCCTTCATATTATGGAACACGTTCTGAACATCTTCGTCATCTTCGAGTTTTTCGAGGAGTTTGTCGATTACAGCACGTTGTTCAGCAGTAACCTCTTTAACGTCGTTAGGTATGCGTTCGAATTCAGCGCTAACGATTTCGAAGTCGTTTGATTCGAGATATTTCTGAATGTTGGCAAATTCTTCAAATTCGCCGTAGAGCACGATTTCATCTTCGTCGGCTACTATTTCATCAACGCCGTAGTCGATGAGTTCGAGTTCGAGGTCTTCGAGCGAAACGCCCTCTTTAGCTTTGATTTTGAATACACTTTTGTGTTCGAAAAGGAAAGTGAGTGAGCCTTGTGTGCCGAGCGTACCACCATGCTTAGTGAAATAAGAGCGCACGTTGGCTACAGTGCGGGTATTATTGTCGGTAGCAGCTTCAACGAAGATAGCGATACCGAATGGGCCGTATCCTTCGTAAGTGATTTCTTTGTAGTCGCCAGCATCTTTGTCGGTAGCTTTTTTGATAGCGCGTTCAACAGTGTCTTTAGGCATGTTAGCAGCCTTAGCATTCTGCATAAGCACGCGGAGGCGTGGGTTGGCTGTAGGGTCAGAACCGCCGGCTTTAACGGCAATAGTGATTTCTTTACCAATGCGGGTAAAAGTGCGTGACATATTACCCCAGCGTTTCATTTTTCTGGCTTTGCGGTATTCAAATGCTCTTCCCATTTTATGGAGTTTTTATATTATTAAATTTATAAATCAGTAGAAAATAGCGCAACTAAAACCTTATCCCGTTGCGCACCATAGAATTATGGTGCAAAGATACGAAAAAAAGTGCAATAGCGATGACGATTGCACCCTATTTTTGGTATTGTATTAGTTGTATATATCAATGGTGACAGTTTAATGAGTTTATTAGATGTATATAGTAATCAAGTAAGTCCGCTTAAATCAACCCTATAGAATGAAGGTGTATCATTTTTTTTCTCAATAAACATTACCATATAGATAGGTGCATATAGATATTTACCTTCTAATTTTAAATTATTATTATTGAGAATGATAGCTTGAGGTAGTTCATATTCACTACAATCCATAATATTAGATAGAGCTCTATGAACTTCATAATCTTTTCCTGATTTTACCTCAATTGGTATAACTTTTCCGTTCAATTCTATAACGAAATCTATTTCACCCCTTTTTTTGCTATTGTAATAATAAACATCAAAACTATGTGCAACCAATTCTTGAGCTACTGCATTCTCAAAAATTGAGCCAAAGTTGATTGACTTATCGCCATTGATGATACGCAATTGTATACCTTCGGCATATTGGGCAGCAAGTAGTCCGACATCACATTGAAAAAGTTTAAATAAATTTCTTGAACGTGAGAGTAGTAACGGCACTTTTGGTTCCTCAACATTATAAACAGGAAGAGCTACACCAGCGTTTTTAAGCCACAAAAAACTATTTTGAAATCTTTCGTATTTAGCATTTTCATTTAAGCTTTTAAAAATAAAGCGCTTATTTTTAGCATTAAGTTCTGAAGGTATTAAATTAAATATTTCATTTAAATTTAGTTTGCTATTTAAATCATATTGAGAAATGTCCCGTTTGTAAAGATTAATAATATCTTGTTGCACAGCCATTACCTCTTGAAGATTATTTGATTCACCATATTTTGCTACAACCGCTGGCATACCGCCAACAACTAAGTACAGTCTAAACAATTCCATTATTTTAGAGTGTATAAAATTGTCGACAGGTACTCTATTTTCCCAAGAATAACGTAGCGAGTCTATAACTTGTTTACTTATACCAATATATGAGATAAACTCTTCAAAATCCATTGGATACATATCTTTTACTCCCATATATCCAACAGGTTCAGAACGCAAATCATTTAATTCCACTCCAAGGAGCGAACCGCTCAATATATATCTATAAGAACCTTCATCTACTAAAAATTTTATAGCAGTCACAATTTCTGGGCAAACTTGAACTTCATCAAAAAATATTAGAGTTTCATTTTTTATTAAAGGTTTCGCCGTTAATGCTGAAAGTCGCAGTAATATATCCGAACTGCTTTCAGCTTCTTTGAAAAGAGAAACAGCTTTGGGTGTTTCAAGAAAATTTATTTCTATAAAATTCTTGAAGGTTTTACCAAATTTTCTAATAGAGTAAGTTTTACCAATTTGACGAGCACCTGTAATCAAAAGAGCATTACGATTGGTAGCGTAATAATTGCTTATATATGTATCAATTTTTCTATTTATCATAATTTATTGATATATAATTGATTAATTTGAATTTTGCCTTTTTTCCAAGGTTTTTTGAATGAATTTTGCCGTTTTTCCAAGCAAAAATACACTGTTTTTGCCGTTTTTCCAAGGTTTTTTGAGTAATTTTTGCCGTTTTTCCAAGATTTTTTGATTAGACACCAAAAAACTTTTGAGCGTATAATGATAATGGAATATGAGCTTGTGGGTATTGGAAAGGTAAAAATGACTGTCGGAATAAGACGACGTACACATGAAAAAGTTCAATATAGCATAACGGCAATAAAAGGATAAAGAAAAAGCATCTCGATTGAGATGCTTTTTTATTCTTGCCCCTTTGTGCGTGGTGTTGTCAGTATAAAAAAGTATAGAGGGCGTTACTCAAATAGCAATAAGAGTAGGTTACTCTTTTTCGAGGTAGGTGTAGCCGTAGAGGCCTGAGCGGTAGTTGCCGAGGAATTCACGACCCTCTTCGGGGGTGATTTTGCCTGCTTTCATTGAGGCTGTTACCCACGCTTCGACGTTGCGCACAAGGCGTTTAGGATCGAATTGCACATAGTCGAGTACTTCGGCTACGGTTTCGCCGTCGATAATCTTTTCGATTTCGTAGCGGTCCTTATACACTCCGATGTGGACGGCGTTGGTGTCGCCAAAGAGGTTGTGCATATCGCCGAGAATTTCCTGATAAGCACCTACGAGGAACACACCGAGATAGTAAGGCTCGCCCGGCTTGACCGAGTGAACAGGGAGTGCCGATGCAGTGCCGTGGTCGGAGATGAAGTTAGCTATTTTGCCGTCGGAGTCGCAAGTGATGTCTTGCAGCGTGCAGTTGCGCGTAGGCTTTTCGTCGAGGCGGCTCAGCGGCACGATTGGGAACACTTGGTCGATTGCCCATGAGTCGGGGAGCGACTGGAAGAGAGAGAAGTTGCAGAAATATTTGTCGGGAAGCATTTTAGCAACCTTTTTCAATTCGTCGGGTGCATGCTTCATTGAATTTGCGTAGTCGCCTACCTCGCGAGCTATCGACCAGAAAAGTTTTTCAACCATAGCACGGGTGCGGAGGTCAAGCATACCGAGGTTGAAGAGGTCGAGAGCCTCTTCGCGAATTTGCAGAGCGTCGTGCCAGCTTTCAAACAGGCGTTGTTGGTCGAGTTTGTCCCAAATTTCGTAGAGTTCGCGCACGAGTTCGTGGTCTTCTTCGTTGACCTCTTCGTTTTCTTTCCATTGTGGTAAAGTGGTGGTTTCGAGCACTTCAAACACCAGTACAGAGTGGTGTGCAGTGAGCGAGCGACCACTTTCGGTGATGATGTTGGGTTGCTTGAGGTCGTTCTTTTCGCAAGCGTCGACCAATGCGTAGATTGAGTCGTTGGCATACTCTTGGATTGAGTAGTTCATCGAGCTTTCCGAAGCCGAGTTGCGGGTGCCGTCGTAGTCAACACCGAGTCCGCCACCTATGTCGACGAAGTTGATGTCGAAGCCAGCTTTGCATAGCTGCACGTAGAATTGCATAGCTTCGCGCAATGCGTTTTTGATTGAGCGAATGCGAGTTATCTGGCTACCGATGTGGAAATGGATAAGCTGCAGGCAGTCAACCAAGTCGCGACGCTGCAAAAAGTCGATAGCTTCGAGCAGTTCCGATGAGTTAAGACCAAACTTAGAGCGGTCGCCACCCGACTCTTCCCATTTACCGGCGCCTGAGCTCGAAAGCTTGATACGTATGCCGATGTTGGGGCGAATTTTCAATCGTTTAGAGATGTCGGCAATGAGGCGAAGCTCATTCATTTTTTCTACCACTAAGTAGATTTTGCGACCCATTTTTTGAGCAAGTAGAGCAAGCTCAACGTAGGTTTCGTCCTTGTACCCGTTGCAGATAATCAGAGCATTGTCGGCAATGTTGGTTGCCAAAACGGCGTGAAGTTCCGGTTTAGAGCCAGCTTCAAGTCCAATATTGAATTTCTTGCCGTGGCTGACGATTTCTTCAACCACAGGGCGCATTTGGTTAACCTTAATGGGGTATATAACGAAGTTTTGAGCCGTGTAGTTGTATTGCTCAGCAGCTTTTCGGAAACAGCGAGAAATTTTTTCGACACGATTATCGAGGATGTCGGGAAAACGGAGCAATACAGGAGCGGTCACGTCGCGTAGTTGCAATTCGTCCATCACCTCTTTGATGTCGACTTTTGCGTAGCCTTCACGGGGTGTAACCTCCATGTGTCCAGCTTCGTTGATTGAAAAATACTGGCGTCCCCAGCCTTTGATGTTGTATAGCTCGGAGCTATCCTCGATGCGCCATCTTCTCATTTCGTTATATGGTTTATTGGTTTGGTTTTAGGTTTTGTGGCTAAAAAAATCACAACTTTGCAGTTGATGAATGAAATAAAGAGTACAAAAGTAATAAAAATTAAGGGAATAGCAGTTGTAAGTTTTAAGAAATTCGCATTGAGCGATAAGATTTCGTATATTTGTGGCTCGAAAATGTGATTTATTGGCTGTTACCTCGCCGCTGAGGATGTTTTTTCGAGCAGTAATAGCAAACTTAAAATTTGACCGATATGCAAGCCGACATAATAGAAATCAACAGTATCGACGACCCACGTGTGGCAATGTTTAGCAGTCTGACCGAAGCGCAGTTGCGCAGTCGTGTGGATGCATCGAAAGCAATATTCATAGCTGAGAGTCCGAAAGTGATTACTACCGCTTTGGATAGCGGATGCCGCGCGGTGGCATTGCTGTGTGAGCGTAAGCATATCGAGGGGGATGCAGCAGCAATCATAGCCCGCTGCCCTGACGTGCCTGTCTATACTGGTGAGCGTGAGGTGCTTGCGTCGCTTACCGGCTATACGTTGACTCGCGGGGTGCTCTGCGCTATGCAACGCCCTGAAGTGCCGACGGTTGAGTCGCTTGCTCGTGATGCTCGTCGAATAGTGGTCATCGACGGAGTGACCGACACTACTAATATAGGTGCAATATTTCGCTCGGCTGCAGCATTGGGTATTGATGCGGTGATGCTGACACGCACGTCGTGCGACCCTCTCAATCGTCGCTCTGTGAGAGTGTCAATGGGGTCGGTGTTTTTAGTGCCATGGACGTGGATTGACGATGCTTCGGAGTTGCGTAACTATGGCTTTAAGACTGTGGCTATGGCGTTGACTGACAAGTCGGTGTCGATCGACGATGCTCAGTTGAATTCTGAGCCGCGCCTTGCGCTCATAATGGGTACTGAGGGTGATGGGCTTGCGCAGTCGGTAATCGATGCTGCCGACTATACGGCGCGTATCCCGATGATGAATGGTGTCGACTCCCTCAATGTAGCAGCTGCGGCAGCTGTTGCCTTCTGGCAACTCCGCTCAAACCCCTGATAATTATAAGAAAATAGGATGCTTAGGCGGCTTAGGTTGCTTAGGAAGTCTATAAAGCCTATGAAGCCTTAAAGCCGATGGAGCTTAGGTGGCATATAGTTGTGAACTATATTATAAAATAGAAGAGAGGGCCGGAGCCCTCTCTTCTATTTTTATGTCGGTTGAGAAAATTACCAACGACAGGGATTAGCGTACCATAAATTTCTTACCACCCTTGATGTAGATACCGGGTTGAGTTGGGTTAGCAATTTGGATACCTTGGAGGTTGAATACGCGAGTGTCTTCGAATGCAGGAGTGTCAACGATAGGAGCTTCAACGCCTGAGAGTGCGTTTTCAACAGCTTCAACTGTAGTGTCAGCACCGTAGTAAGTCAAGCGGAAGTTGTCGAATACAGCCCAGTCGTTTTCATTTTCACGGCCGTCTTTACCTACACCGATTGGGAGTGCTTCACCGCCAGCGAATTCGAATACGAGGTTAGTTTTGTAGAGGCCATAGCGGAAGAAGTTAGCAGCTTGGTCGCAGCTGTCAGGAATCTTGTATTCAGTTCCGTCAGTAGCTCTGAGAGTTGCACCTTCGCCAGGAGCCATACCGCTTTCTGAGCAGATGTTGGGAAGGTCAGTGTAAATCTCAACATCGTCAGTTGCGTAGAGGTAAGCCAACTGCAATTGTGGGAGGTTAGGCTGGTCGCCACCACCTGCATTGCGGTAGTAACCTTGAACGCTCACGCAGTAGATACCAGCGGGGAGTTCTGCTTCGATAGTCTGACCGAAGTTGAAATATTCAGAATTCCAAGATTCACCAACGAAGTTTGATTTACGTTCGCCATAACCGAATACTACAGAGTTTTCTCTACCCCAAACGTCGTTAGCATTTTCGCGCTGGTTGAAGTTGGGTGAAAGGATGTAGTAAGTAACGTCGGCAGGAACTTCGAGCGAAGCTTTGTTCATAAGTTCATCGCGTTCAGCTTTAGTGATAAGCATCCATTGAGCGTCGAGGTTTTCAGGATCGAGGTCGCGGCACTCAGTACCTACAGTTGTTTCGTCCTTAGAGTTGCGTCCGTCGTCGTCGCAAGAAGCGTTAGGATTCCATTGCATGTGAACGTCGGGATAGTCAGCTTGTTTAATCCAATAAACGTTTTCTTTGCCGGGAACGGGATCGAACAAGAATACACCTTCTCCAGCACCGATGCGGCAGTCGCAATAACCACGATAGTTGAGGAAGTGGTTTTCTGGACCATTGAAGAGGCGAGTGTCGATTTGAGCTTTGTTAGCAGCGATATCTTCTTCAGAACCAACGAGTTCCATGAGAACACCAGGATTGCCGAGAGCAGCGTGTGCACCCCAGTCAGAACCACCGCAGAGGAACATCTTGCGGCCTACGTTGTAGATGTAGAATTCACCAGCAGCGAAAGCAGAGCCTTTGAATTCTTGGTTGTTAACGGGGAAGCAAGCGATACGACGAGCGTAGCGGAGTTCTTTAAGAGCGTTTTCGAAGTCACCACGATTCTTAGCGTTAGCATAGAGTTCGTCGGGATATTCAGTGTTGATGCCGCCCATGAGAGCCTTAGTTTCGTCGTAGAATACAAGGATGTTAGAGAAGCCTTTCACATCTTTGATTACAGCGTCGAGAGCTTCGCGAGTTGAGATGAGTTCTGCACCGTTGGTGCTTGTTGCGAGAACTTCTTCAGCGTCAGCGATAAGACCTTGGTAGTATTCGTTGTTGGGGAATACTTCCTTAGCTGTAGCGATTGATTCAGCGAGTTTTTCCTGCATAGGAGTGATGTCAGCGCTGGGGTCAACGTATGGACCTTCGAGATAGAAACCGAAGTCGATGTGACCACCGCCACCACCTGATTGGAGAGAAACAGCCATTACGTTTTCGCCTTCAACGATGAGAGCTTTTTCTTCAGCGGTGAGTTCGTAAACGTCGTATCTGTCGTCGTTCCAGCCTTCCCAGTTGCAGATTTCAACGCCATTGAGGTAAACGCGTGGGAATTCGTCGTAGCTACATTTTACGAATGCGTTGTAGTTAGCAACGTTAGCTAAATCTTCAGCAGTTACGTCGAAGTAACGGCGGATGAGGATAGGCTTAGCGTTGCTATCCCAATTTGTGTAAAGGAATTGGTCGTTGCCGTTGCTGAAAGGACCTGCGCCTTCACCCCAGCCGTTAGTCAATTCGTCATAGTCGTATTTAGTCCACTCAGTGTCGCCAGGAATTCCGTCGGGGAAGAAGTAAGTACAATCCCAATTGCCTGTTCCAGAGTTGTTTTTGTCGTAGAGGAAGTCGTGGTGATATGTTTGCTCGTCGCAGAAATAGAGACCGCAGTCAGCGAAAGCACCACCCCAGTTCTGGTGAACGTGAACAGCGAGGATGTTTTCAGAGCCGTCAGTTTTGATGAGAGCTTTTTGTTCAGCTGTCAAGAGCACGCGGTCGTCGTTGTTCCATGCTTCGGGTATTGAATAGACAAGTTCGCCATTGATATACCACTCCGAAGGGCCGTCGTCGTGACCTGTAGCGAGGTAAAGAGGATATTCAATATCGCCGTTGATAGTGAATGAACGACGCATGTAGATATCGCCCATGATGTCAACTTCGCACCAACGATAAGAGGGTTGCTCTTTGTAGCGTTCGTCAGAAGAGAATGGTGATGTTTGTGTAGTCCATTCGATACCTTCAGACGCTGTAGGTGTGTAGTCTAACTCATACCAAGCGTTGCCGCTACCATCACTTGCGGGAGTGCCCCAAACTTTGTTGTAGTTAGGGTTGGAGTTGTCTTGGGCGCCTTCATATCTTTGGCCTGTGTTAACAACCCAAACGAGAGCCTGATAAGTTTCTGCTGGAGTCCATTGCGAAGAAGGAATGACAACGTTGTTTTCGTTCCACTTCGAATTTACCACACCAGCATTAGCAGCAGAAGCGAGCATAAGAGCAGCAGCTGCAAACAAGGAAGTTTTGGTAATAATTTTCATGATAGAAAAATTTAGTTTATAAAAAGGATTAAATTGTTGTTTTGCGTTGATTTATCAATCTGTGTAGTGCGACAAATGTTGGTCGGATTGGTCAGATTTCGGTTGATTGTTTGGTATTAGGGTTAACTGATTGTTTTGACGCAATTGTGCGCATTTGTATTATACATCGCAAAAGTATCATATATAAAATATAAAAAAGGCGAATACTTGTTCAAAAAATGCAAAAATTGTGTCAAAAATGAAAAAACAGCCTTATTGAGGGGTGTTGAAAGGTGTTGGCGGAAATAACATTGAACGGATATTGCTTGTAAATGAACAATGAGTGTCAGCAAAGCCTGCTTAAATGAATTATATTTGCGTTGTTAAATCTGTAACAATGGAAACAAATAATAAACTCGATAATATCATGACAAATTTCAAAAGATTTTTCTGTTATGTTGCGGTGAGTTCGATGATAGGTTTTTCTGCAATGGCAGGGCAATCGACCGTTCAACCTACCGACTCCGATTTTACACCGAAGTATTTCAACACGCTGCGTCTCCCCTCAGTGCCGTTGTTGGTAAATGACCCATATTTTTCGTTTTGGTCAAACTATGACCAACTCAATGCTGGGCCAACACGTCACTGGTGCGAGCATGAAAAGGCTATCGACGGATTCATCCGCGTTGACGGCACAGTGTATCGCTTCATGGGCAAAGAACGCGAATGCATTCTGAAACCCTTGACTGGAGCCGGAATGACTATCGACGGCGAAAACTGGTCGGGTCGGGTTAGCCACACCAAGCAGAACAACGAGGCTTGGGCTGAGGCTAATTTCGACGATTCAAGCTGGGCTCAGGAGCAAGCAGCTTGGGGTACGGCTGGCGAATATCCTAATGTGAAAAACGTATGGAAAGATGAAAATAGCGACATCTACGTGCGCCGCGAAGTGACTCTCACGGCCGATGATTTGGCTCAAGACCTTTGGGTGCAGTATAGCCACGACGACATTTTTGAACTCTACATCAATGGCATCAACGTGGTACGCACTGGCGAGACTTGGCGTCAAGGCGAAATGGCTCGCCTAAACGATTTGGCTAAGTCGTCGCTCAAAGTTGGTAAAAACATCATTGCTGCTCACTGTCACAACACTCGCGGCGGTGCTTACATCGACTTTGGCCTCTATGCCAACGTGAAAGAGGAAACAGTCAACATCGTGCAAGCTCAGCAAACATCGGTCAACGTGCAGGCTTGTAGCTCATACTACAAATTCACTTGCGGTCCCGTAAATCTCGACGTGGTGTTTACTGCGCCAATGCTTATCGACGATTTCGACCTGATTTCTACTCCTATCAACTTTATTTCCTATCGTGTGACGCCCAACGACGGCAATGCCCACGATGTGCAATTCTATATCAGCACGTCAGCTCAGTTGACTGTCAACGAAATGGCTCAACCTACACTCTCTTGCATCGAAACCAATCGTGGCAACCGCTACCTCAAAGCTGGCTCAGAAGCGCAGCGTATTTTGGGTCGCAGTGGCGACATGATTTCAATCGACTGGGGTTATCTCTACATCCCCGAAATGCATGGTCAGGTAAGCATGGGTGCTCAAGGTGAGGTGTTCAATTATTTCGCTACTACAGGCGAACTCCCTGCATCGGACGGCTCTACAATGCGCAGCACAGGTATCAGCTCAATGCCTACGTTGGCATTTATCAACGACCTTGGCAGCGTGAGCGGCTCGGCAGCCGACTTTATGATGATTGGCTACGATGAAATCTACGATATGCAGTATATGCGCCAGAACTACAAAGCGTATTACGCTCGCAACGGCAAGACTATATTCGAAGCTTTCGAAGAGTTTGAGCGCGACTACGCTTCGTTGATGCAACGCTGCCGCGACCTCGACAACCGCATTTGGGAAGATGGTGTAGCTGCAGGTAATGTTAAGTATGCTGAACAGCTTGCTGCAACATATCGCCACTGTATGGCGGCTCACAAACTGTTCCAGGACAACACTGGCAAAGCCCTTTACTTCTCGAAAGAAAACAAATCGAATGGTTGTGTCAACACTGTTGACCTTACCTATCCCGAATCGCCTCTCTTCCTTACCTACAACCCTGAGTTGCAGAAAGGTATGATTCTCTCAATCCTCGACTATGCTCTCACCGACGAACGTAAGGACAAGAATTGTGCAGCTCACGACCTCGGTCAGTATCCATTGGCCAACGGTCAAGTCTATGGCGACTCAATGCCTCTCGAAGAATCGGCCAACATATTGATTTTGGCAAATGCAATCGTGCGCGTCACAGGCGATGCTTCTTGGTTGAGACCCTATTCAGCGGTGCTCAAAACTTGGGCCGACTACTGCCGCGCTGAGGGTCAGAACCCGCGCAATCAGCTCTGTACCGACGACTTCAAGGGTCCGAGCGAACAGAACACCAACCTCTCTGTCAAGGCTATTATGGGTGTGTTGGCATATTCAGAACTTTATACCAAACTTGGTGGAACTCCTCGCGGTGCGCTGATTTACGAAAATGCTGCAAAAGATATGGCATTGATTTGGGAATCGGATGCACGCGATGGCGACCACTATCGCATGGAATTCCACAGGTCAGGCACTTGGAGCCAGAAATACAACCTTGTCTGGGATAAATTGTGGGGACGCCACATCTTCCCATCGCAGGTTCTCGAACGCGAAATCAACTGGTATCTGCGTCATCAAGAGCGTTACGGCTTGCCTCTCGATAGCCGTGACAAGCAAACTAAGAGCGACTGGATACACTGGACTGCAGCAATGTCGCCCGACACCGAAACATTCCTTAAATTCTCCGACTTGCACTGGAAATATATCAACGAAACATCAACTCGCATTCCTTTGAGCGACTATTATTGGGCTGACGGTGGTGCGTCGTGCAACTTCTCGGCTCGCTCGGTTATTGGTGGCCTTTGGATGAAGGTGATGATGGATAAATATATGCCTGAAGCTCCCGAATGGAGCTGGGCGCCTCAGGGCAACCACATCAAAACTCGTTGGGCTGAAGATGTTGACCCCGCTTGTCCGCTGCCCGAATATCCACGTCCACAGTTGGTGCGCAAGGATTGGATGAATCTCAACGGCATTTGGGAGTATGCAATCGAAAGCCCCAATACTTCAAGCCCAGAATTCGACGGTAAAATCCTTGTGCCATACGCTATTGAATCGAGCCTTTCGGGCGTGATGCGTCCGTTGGAGCCAGGCAATGTGCTTTGGTACAAACGCGAAGTCACCATTCCCGAAGAGTGGAAAGGACGCCAGATTGTGCTCAATTTCGGAGCTGTTGACTATAAAGCCGAAGTGTTTGTGAATGGCACAAACTCTCGCAGCAAGGTGAAAACTCACGAAGGTGGCCACTGTGCATTCTCAGTCGATATTACTTCAAAATTCAACAGTAGCAACACTGCTACAATCTATGTAAAGGTTACCGACGCTACTAACGAAAACGAGCAACCTGTTGGAAAACAGCGCCGTTACCCCAATGGTCGTGGCGACATTTTCTACACTTCAACATCTGGTATTTGGCAAACAGTATGGCTTGAGCCTGTTGACAAAATGGGAGTTGAAACTATCCGCTCAACATCCGACATCGACAACAACAAGTTGAATTTCGACATTGCACTGCGTAATCCTGCCGGAACGCTTACAGTTGATTTGTACGACGGCGAAACTTTGGTTGAATCAAAAGAGGTTGCTGCCAACGCAGAATCAGTAAGCGTTGAGTTCACTATCAGCAATCCAAAACTTTGGAGCACTACCGACCCCAATTTGTACAATGCTACAGTGTCAGTAAAAAATGCTGACGGCGAGGTAGTTGATGCAGTCGATACCTATGCTGGTATGCGCAAAATATCTTATCGTCAGGACGAAAATGGCTACTGGCGCTTGCAACTCAACAACCGCGACTTCTTCCATTTCGGTCCGCTTGACCAAGGTTATTGGCCCGACGGATTGCTGACTGCTCCAACCGACGAAGCATTGCTCTACGACATTGAATTGACCAAAGAACTCGGCTTCAATATGATTCGTAAGCACATGAAGGTTGAGCCAGCACGTTGGTATTACCATTGCGACCGCTTAGGTCTCCTCGTATGGCAAGATATGCCTTCAGCTTCAGGCTCGCCTGAGGGTGGCTGGGTTGCAGAAGATTTCTGCACAAACATTGGCTCACCCAACCCAACACTCGAAAGCCGCTACCGCAGCGAGTGGGCTGAAATCATCAATCAGCTTTATTCAAGCCCCTCAATCGTGGTTTGGACTCCGTTCAACGAACACTGGGGACAGTTCAAAACCCCCGAAATCGTAGAATACACCCGCTCTCTCGACAATACACGCCTTATCAATCCTGCTTCGGGTGGTAACCACTACCGCCTCGACAATCCTGAGGGCACATTTATCGATATGCACAACTACGATCAGCCTATACGCATCTACGACCGCGTAATCGACGAATCTCGCCCATTCGTGCTCGGCGAATATGGTGGCTTGGGTCGCAATATGCCTGGCAACCGCTGGTATGAACGCAATTCGCAGACTTACAACACTTTCAATAGCGCAAAAGAACTAACAGATGCTTACATTCGCCTTGCTGACCAAATTATCAGTGTGGCTCAAGGCACAGAGGTCAATGGAACGAAAGTGAACTGGTGTGCAGCTGTTTACACACAGACCACCGACGTTGAAACTGAGGTTAATGGTATCGTGACCTACGACTGCGAAAAGATGAAATTCGAACAAGCTCGCATGGCTGAAGCTACAGAGCGCGTTTCGAAGGTGTTTGGCACCGATTCAGGCG
>JAGBWK010000069.1 GCA_017629835.1 Muribaculaceae bacterium
CACGGGGGCTCCACCTCTTCCCATTCCGAACAGAGAAGTTAAACCCCGTAGCGCCGATGGTACTGCGAAAGCGGGAGAGTAGGTCACCGCCCCCTTACCTTAGAGAGCCTGTCAGACACCAGTCCGACAGGCTCTCTTCTTATATATACTGACACTTATCGCATATGATAAATATTATAAACTGTGTTGGAGTTGGACTTGTTTTTCACGAGAATGTTTAGTAATTTTGTGTGATTAATATGTGCTGCAATGAGGTGGCACATTTTGTGTTACAAGCTTAAATGCGTTGACTATAATGGCTAAGAAAATCGTAGAAACTCCGTTGATGAAGCAGTATATTGAGATGAAACAGAAGCATCCTGATGCGGTGCTGTTGTTTCGTGTCGGGGATTTCTATGAGACTTTTAGCGATGATGCTATAGTGGCTTCTGAGATATTAGGTATTACACTCACTAAGCGTGCCAATGGGGCTGCGATGTCGGTTGAACTTGCAGGTTTTCCTCACCATGCGCTCGATACATATTTGCCCAAGTTGGTTAGAGCAGGTAAGCGTGTAGCTATATGTGAGCAGCTTGAGGACCCGAAGTTGACAAAGAAACTCGTGAAGCGTGGCATTACAGAGTTGATAACTCCTGGGGTCAGCATAGGCGACAACCTGCTCGAAAATCGTGAGAACAATTTTTTGGCAGCTGTTCACTTTGGAAAAATTAAGGCTGGTGTCGCTTTCTTAGATATCTCAACAGGAGAATTCCTGACGGCAGAAGGGACTGTTGACTATATAGAGAAGTTGCTGACAAACTTTTCGCCTAAGGAGATTTTGGTGGAAAGAGAGAAGAAGGGACGACTCGAAGATGCTTTCCCTGGGAAGTATCTGCCAATGGAGCTTGACGACTGGATTTTTACGACTGAGTCGGCAACGGATCGCTTGCTGAAACATTTTGAGACTGCCAGCCTGAAGGGGTTTGGTATCCATAATATGGACTCGGCGATTATTGCATCGGGTGCAATATTGCATTATCTCGACATCACTCAGCATACTCGCATTTCGCATATTACTCAGATTTCGCGTATTGAGGAGGACCAGTATGTGCGTCTCGACCGCTTTACAGTGCGCAATCTGGAGCTTGTCGGGAGTATGAATGAGGACGGTAAGAGTCTGCTCGATGTGCTCGACCACACAGTTACGCCTATGGGTGCGCGCATGTTGCGCCGGTGGACGTTGTTCCCGCTGAAGGATGTAGCTGCAATCAATTCGCGACTCGATGTGGTGGAGTATTTCTTCCGTCGACCGGACGACCGCGATGAGATGACCGACTTGTTGGCTCGCGTGGGCGACCTTGAACGATTGATTTCGAAGGTTGCAGTGGGCAGAATATCGCCGCGCGAGGTTGTGCAGTTGCGTCATGCCCTTTCGGCAATTCAGCCGATACAACAGATATGTGCCGACGCTGATTTGGAGGCTCTAAACGTAATGGCGGAGCAATTGAACCCTTGTCAGAGGGTGATAGAGCGCATTAAGAATGAGATTGCTGATGACGCTCCGATAGCGGTGAGCCGCGGGAATGTGATTCGCGAGGGTGTGAATGCCGAACTCGACGAGTTACGCAGCATTGCATACAAGGGTAAGGATTACTTGATGCATATTCAACAGCGTGAGAGCCAGTTGACTGGCATTCCGTCGCTCAAGATTGGTTTCAATAATGTGTTTGGTTATTACATAGAGGTAACCAACACACACAAGGATAAGGTGCCTGAAGAGTGGATTCGCAAGCAGACACTTGTCAATGCAGAGCGCTATATTACGCCTGAACTTAAAGAGTATGAGGAAAAAATCCTTACGGCGCAGGATCGCATAGGCATAATTGAGAATAGTATCTACAATGAGTTGGTCGGTTGGCTCAATGAGTTTGTAGCAGCTATACAACTCGATTGCAATCTGTTAGCACGACTTGACTGTCTGTTGGGCTTCACACAAGCATCGTTGATTAATCGCTACAATCGCCCAGTGGTCGATGATTCGCTTAGCATCGATATCACAGAGGGTCGACATCCCGTTATTGAGAAGGAGCTGCCTCCAGGCCAGCCTTATATATCTAATAGCGTCAGCATTTCGAACGACGGCGCTCAAGTGATGATGATTACTGGTCCGAATATGTCGGGTAAGTCGGCGTTGCTACGCTCGGTGGCGTTGAACGTGCTGATGGCTCAAATGGGCTGTTTCGTAGCTGCCGATAGTATGAAATTGGGTGTTGTAGATAAGATATTTACTCGTGTTGGTGCGTCGGACAATATCTCGTTGGGTGAGTCAACCTTTATGGTTGAGATGAATGAAGCGGCATCAATTCTTAACAATATGTCGCAGCGGTCGCTGATCCTATTCGACGAGCTTGGTCGCGGCACTTCGACCTACGACGGTATATCGATAGCATGGGCTATTGTGGAACATATCCATGAGTCGGCGATGCAACCCAAAACGCTTTTTGCTACTCACTACCATGAACTCAATGAAATGGAGCATCAGTTTGCGCGAGTGGTCAATTTCAATGTTTCGGTCAAGGAGATTGAGGGCAAGGTAGTGTTCTTGCGCAAGCTTGCGCGAGGTGGGTCAGAGCATAGTTTTGGTATCCATGTGGCAAAACTCGCTGGTATGCCTCGCACAATAGTTAAGCGAGCAAATGAGGTGCTGAAGCACCTTGAGGAGGCTAATCGTCGCGACGGCGTTGCTCCTGATAAGAATTTGTCGACACTTTCGGCTCCCGACGGGATGCAACTCTCATTCTTCCAATTAGATGACCCATTGTTAGCGCAAGTGCGCGATGCGATAATCGGGCTCGACATCAATCGCCTAACCCCGATGGATGCCCTCAACAAACTCAACGACATCCAGCGCATGCTCTCCGGAAAGTAAGGGATTGCAGATTCCGCAGAAAATAGTTAAGCCCTACTGGCACTTGTATGGTGCCGGTAGGGTTTTATGATAGATGTGGTTGGGGATTAGGGGAGGATGGCGCGGAAGATGCCTTGGGGGCCGGGGGTGACGCGGTAGACTTGCATGGCGTAGCCGTCTTCGGCGGCGGGTCCACCTACGGGGTAGCCATAGTTGGTGTATATGTCGAAGATTGAGCCACAACGTGGGCATCGCGCCTTTTGCAGTTCTTGGTCGACTTCCAAACGGACGTCGTAGCGCACTTCAACCGGGCATGCGAGGTCGTAGGCTATCGGTGTGCCATGTATGTCGGTGCAAAGTAATACGCCACCAAATCCGGTGTTTGACCACTGATTGTAGGGATAGTTGTTAGGGAGTCGTAATTGTTTGACAAATCGCTTTGACATGCACGCTCCGCTGACGCCATGGGTTATCCAGTCGGCTTCGGTTGTGAATGGCACGTATACTTCGACGGGCGGAATGCGCTCGTCGTCGACAGTATGGCAGCCCACCGCAAGGAAGGCTGCCATTACTAATGCTATTACAACGATTTGTTTTAGTCGTATCACTTTGAAAGATTTGTCATCATTTCGCCAAATTTGTCGGCTGCTTCCTGTAGTTTAGGTCCGATAAATGCTCGAATCATTGCAGGGACTTCAACATCGATTTCAGTAACGATTTCGGTCTGTTCTGAGCTAAGCTGATTGAAGTTGACAATCATTGACAAAGGTAAGGGTGAGCCTACTGCACTGAATGTGATTTTAGTTGGTGCTACGCGCTCAACAACTTCAAACGACATTGTACCCATAGCAGAGGTGCTGATTGTGATAGAGTCGGGTGTGAAGTTGATTTCGCCTACTTTTGCTAACTGTTCAGGTGGGAGTTGATTCAGACGTTCTTCGAACACAGAGAGGTCGTCGAATTTGGCAAATAATTCCTCTGCCGATTTGTCGATTACGGCAGGGCGTCCAGTGTATTTTGACATTTAATGTAGGTTAGTGTTAACGATGACAGTCGATAGCTGCTCTATTAGTCTTCAGCACGTTTGGGTACCCAATTTGCTGGGTCTTGGCGCCATTCTTTGAGCGTTTCGATGTCGTCTTCGCGGATGTATTTAGTTTCGAGAGCAACGTTGAGCATTGCAGAGTAGTTGCTGAGGGTAATCAGATTGACGTTTGCTTTGCGGAATGCTTCAGTTGCTACAGGGAATTCGTAAGAGAAGATAGCTACCATACCGATAACGTCGCAACCAGCGTTTCTTACTGCTTCGATAGCTTTGAGGCTGCTACCACCAGTCGACACGAGGTCTTCAATCACCACTACTTTCTGACCTGGCTTAAGGTTACCTTCGATGAGGTTTTCGAGGCCATGGTCTTTGGGTGTTGAACGAACGTATGCGTAAGGGAGCATCAACTCGTCGGCAACGAGTGCACCCTGTGCGATTGCGCCTGTTGCAACACCTGCAATAGCTTCCACTTCACCAAAGTTTTCCATGATGATGCGTGAAAGTTCTATCTTGATGAATGAGCGAATGTCGGGGTAAGAGAGGGTCTTACGGTTGTCGGTATATATAGGAGAATTCCAACCTGAAGCCCAAGTGAAGGGGTTGTCGGGTTGAAGTTTAATTGCACTAATCTTAAGCAGTTTTTCGGCCAAAATGAGATCAATTTGTTTCATAGCTTTATGGAGGTTTTGAGGTAAGTCAAATGCGCATCGAATGGATGCGACAAATTTTTTGCAAAATTACAAATAAATTGGTGCTAAAAAAATAGTGAATTCGCCTTTTTTTGAGTTATTTCAGTCAAAATTTATAAAATTCTTAAAAAGAGTTTGTTTGTCGGTTGAATTGGTGTCTGTTTTGTCTAAAAAACGATGCAATGCCAACTCTTCCTTATCCGACTGACTTAAAGATTGAGCGACTGACGCCCTTCGCGAATGATTTCGGGCGATGATGAGTCGCTAAGGTCAACGACTGTAGAGCCGATTACGTCGCGAGGGCCAGCATCGATTACCATAGTGATGTCGGATGCATAGCTTTCGGCAATTTCGAGCGAAGCAATGTCGCTCATATCGGCATTTATGTCTTCGAGATAAATTGATGTTGTGAGCAGTGGATTCCCCAATGCTTCGGCAAGGGCATGAGCTACAGGGTCGTCGGGTACACGTATGCCAACCTCTTTGCGGCCTTTGAACACCTTAGGAAGATTAGTCGAAGCTGGCAGAATGAATGTGAATGGGCCAGGCAGATTGCGTCGCATAAGGTCGAAAGCATTGTTGTCGATACGGGCATAGCGTGCAGCCTGCGATAGGTCGGCACAAGTGATTGACAAGTGCTGTCGACGTGGGTCAATATCTTTAATTCTGCATATACGTTCGATTGCACGGTTGTTGAGAGCATCGCACCCAATAGCATACAGCGTATCAGTGGGGTAAACTATCACTCCCCCTTCGCGGAGAGCTTCAACTGCTTGTTCGATATAACGGCCATTGACGGCATTGCCGTAGATTTTCAAGGTTTTCATGGTGGTATAAGGTGTCAATCTATAGCGACGACTCGGTTGCAGGGCGTTTCGACTGAGATTGCTTTGTCGAAAAGATTAATTATGTGATTTCGAATTGTTTATTTGACGATTCGATATTCTATATTGGTGGCTTCAGCGTAGGTCTCAAGCAGACGCTGCGCTTCAGTAATAATGTCAGGCTCAGGCATTTCGCTTTCGCCGTAGAGGTGGAATGTGATTACGACGTGAGTGGTTGACAAATCGACGCTTGTGCGCTCGTGGTCGCTCGTAGGAGTGCCGATGCCTCCGACTTCGTCGCGCACTATAGGTAATCCACTGACATTCAGAGGACCGCGACCAATGCCGACGTATTCTTCGTTTTCTTTGCCACGACCAAGAGTGAGGCAATTGCCTTGAATTTTCGCGCTATCGAAAACGCCTAACGCGCATCCCGTTTTAAGCGACAATAGGTTGCCTAAGTCGGCTAATGCGTTAACATGGTAAAGTCCAAGGCCTTTGATGATGCGACGTGACATCTGTTCTTGCGAGGGGCGATAGCGGTTGGGATCCTTGCCGAAGCGCTTATAAGCGGCACGAGTAGCAGCTATGCCCGGGCGCTTATTGATGTCCTCAATCTGCATAATTTCGCACATCGACTGGGCGAATCGGTCGATTTCGGTTGTCAACGCTTCGGGGGGTTCAGCATTGACAACGTCGGCTTCAAACAGAATCATTCGGTAACCTGGAGCCAACTGGCGGAACTCGTCAGAAAGTATAATGTCGATCATTTATATTGATTTTCTTAAATCTGAACTCTTTTTGCGCAACAAGAGCGGATAGCTATTTTTCGTATTTCGTTGGGTCGGCGATTCCAACGGCTGCGAATGCTGCGCGACGTTCACGGCATGTGCCACAAACGCCACAATGAGCCTCTGAACCACGATA
>JAGBWK010000070.1 GCA_017629835.1 Muribaculaceae bacterium
CGCTTGATGCTTTGAGTTCAAACGGATTAACTGTTGCAGTTGTTACTTCGAATTCAACGGGAGCAACAGATGCATCGAGTGTCTTAGCTGAATTGAGCTCTGCAGATGCAGTGAGCGCCATTACAGCAGCGGCCATAAGCATGTAAACTTTCTTCATACGCTTAAAATTCTAATGTGTTAATAATATTGGAAATCTTTTTAATTTGTTTTTTGATTTTACCACCCTTTGGGGGCGGATAAAGTTTGTTGACTGACAAAAAACAATGTTATAAAACATCATTTTATGTAATAAGTCGCAAATATATATCAAGATTATAAGGTAACAAAATATTTGCATAGAAATTTTTGATTTTTTAACACAATTGTCGCAAATTTTGCCAATTTCCATAGAAAAAAGACAGATAACACCATTTTTCAATGCGCTATCTGTCGTTATTTCTTTTAATTCGATTGCAATTTGCAAACAATCTCGCGCGATGCCTTGCATTTTGGCAGCGCCCACGTCGATGCTTAAAAATTAGCTAATATCGGAAGGCTGTTTGCAGTATTAGAATTCCGCTACAGCCCCAAACATTACCAAATGATGACTCTCGATTCGGGTGTGCGGTAAAGTGGTTGACCCTCACCAACAGAGAATGCATCGAAGAAGGGTTGCAAGTTGCGGAGGGTGACGTTGACACGATTTTCGGGGAGCGAATGTACGTCGCTCATCGTGCGGTTGCGTATCTCTTCGGGGCGAGTGTTGGCAGCCCAAATGTTGGCATAGTTCATGTAGAACACTTGTATAGGCTTGAAGCCGTCGATAAGTGCAGCTTCTGAATCGACATCAACACCTTTTTTGCGCTGTGAGTCGAGGAATGCGGTGAGAGCCACGCGCAATCCACCTTGGTCGGCAATGTTTTCGCCGAGAGTGTATTCGCCATTAGCGTTCAAGCCGGGGAGCACCTCAACCTCGTTGAATTGGTCAACCAATTTAGAGGTCAGAGCTGCAAACGCTTCAGCATCGGCTGCACTCCACCAGTTCACCATATTGCCATTGGCATCGAAATTGCGTCCTTGGTCGTCGAATCCGTGGGTCATTTCGTGGCCGATAACCACACCGATTGCACCGTAGTTTTCAGCATCCGACGCTTCGGGGTCGAAATATGGAGCCTGAAGGATGCCTGCAGGGAACACGATTTCGTTGGCAGTAGGATTGTAGTAAGCATTTACGGTCTGAGGTGTCATACCCCACTTAGTTTTGTCGACAGGTTTACCCCATTTTGAATAAACATCGGCCTGATGCCACATGCTGACGTTGTGCATATTCTCGTAATACGATTTTGAGGGGTCGATTTCGAGGGTTGTATAATCTTTCCACGTGTCGGGGTAGCCGATTTTCACCTTGAAAGCATTGAGCTTGTTGAGCGCTTTGAGTTTTGTTTCCGAAGTCATCCAAGGGAGTTCGATGATATGCTTGCCGAGGGCAACGCGAAGGTTCTCAACGAGTTCCTTCATATAGTTTTTCGACGATTCGGGGAAGTATTTTGCCACATAGAGTTCGCCAATAGCTTCACCCATAGCGCCTTCAGTGGCTGCGAGTGCACGTTTCCAGCGTGGACGCTGTTCCTGCGCACCACTGAGCACTTTTGAGAATTCGAATGCTGTGTCGGAGAATTTGTCGCTAAGACGACCCGCTGCCTGAGCTACATATTTCCAAAGGTAGTAGTCCTTGATTTCGCGGTCGGTGAGCGAAGCCAATAGGTCGTTGCCACGCTGTACAGTGTTGATTTCGGTGATAATCACACGTTCGGGCGAGGGAATACCCATAGTTTCAATAAAGTAGCGGTCCCAGTCAACTGCGGGATACATCTGCTTGAGTTCGGCAAACGAACGGGGATTGTACATTGCCGTAATGTTGCGCGACTCCTCTTTGGTCCAAGCCTCTTCGGCAAGCGAGGTTTCCACTTTCATCACGTTTGTCACAATGCGGCGTGCGTTGCGTTTCGAATAGCCAGCATTAATCATCTGCTGCTCAACCATTTTCTTGTATGCTTCGCGTATCTTCACATTGGCGGGGTCGTCGGAAAGATAGTAGTCACGATCGCTCATACCCATGCCGCCTGAGCTTACATACATTGCATAGACGTTTGAGTCGGCGAGGTCCTCCATTGGGCCGGCGCTAAAGAATGGGTTGGCATAGTTGGCATGCATCCATAGCAGAAGGTCAAACATACCTTCTGGCTTTGTATTTTCGATTTTTTCGAGGTCAGCCTTGATTGGAGCAGCACCTTCGGCGTTGCGGCGAACAGAGTCCATTGCAAGCTCGTAGATTGTTGCCACTTTGTAGGCTACAGTGCCTGGCTCAGGATTGGTCGATGAAAGATTGGTAACTATCTCTTTCACACGACGTTGACTCTCTTCGGCGAGCACATCAAACTGGCTATAGCGAGAGAATTCGGGCGTCAGCGGATGAGCTTCCTGCCAACCGCGATTGACGTGATGATAAAAATCGGCGCCAGCTGCCGTTTCGTTGTCGAAATAATTGGGATTGAGACTTTTGAGATGTTCTTGTGCCATTGCTGTAAATGTTAGTCCTGAAGCGAGGACTGCTGCAAAAGCGATTTTAATAGCTTTCATTATGTGAATATTTTTTTTGAATTGTCTTGACTATTTTGAGGTCATGATGTCGAGCACTATGCGGTCGGTTTCGTTCATCCCGCTGCGTCCGATTAGCGTTAGGTTGCTGATGCTGCGGTCAACGTCGTCGTCAATTATACCTTCAACCGACGACACCTCATGCCCTTCCATTGCCATCATTGCCGATATTACGGCTGTAGCTACACCACTGGTGAGTTTCATCGAGCAACTCGGCTTGGCGCCGTCGCATATCATACCCGTAAGGTTGGCAATCATATTCTTCACCGTTGAAGAAATTTCATTGTAGCCCCCACCCATAAGGTAAGCTATGCCGCAACTTGAGCCTGTTGCCGCCACTACACACCCGCATAGGGCTGAAAGTCGACCAAGACTCTCCTTAATATATATAACTGTGAGATGACTCAACATCAACGCACGTATTGTCTGCTCCTCTGAGGCATACATTTCTTCGGCATAAACCACCACTGGCAACGTCGCTGCAATGCCTTGATTGCCAGAGCCTGAATTGCTCATCACAGGGATACAAGCGCCAGCCATACGTGCATCGCACGCAGCCGAGGTATAGGAAAGTATGCGCGAGAACACGCTGTCGCCCATGATGCTGCGCTGGCGTTCGCTATGGAGCGTGCGCCCTACTGAGTGGCCATAATTGCCGGTAAACGACTGTTCAGCAGCCGCTTTATTCAGTTTGCGTGTTTCGAGGATGAAGCGAATCTCTTCAAGTGGGGTAGTCATTGCAAAGTCCCACACTTTGCGTAGCGAGAGGGTCAAATCGTCGGCCGACGCGGCTTCTTCCTTTGCCACTTGGCGATTGTCGAATTCTACGACGCCGTCGCGCTCAAGATAAACAAATGTGGTGTGTCCACCAGCTATGATTGCAGTAGCCGAATGGCCGTCGGCTTCGGTTGTCACCTCGATATAAAGTTTTTCGGCGATAGCTTGCTTGAGTGCAATGGCGATGCGCTTTTCGTCGATGAAGCGGCGGCCATCTTCAACGGCTTGGGGATTCACATCGCGGAGCACCTCGAGATTATACTCCGAGCGTCCTATCAATGCGCCAAGCGCTATTGCTATCGGCAAACCTATCATCCCAGTGCCTGGGATGCCAACACCCATAGCGTTTTTAAGCACGTTTGCACTGAGTGAAACAGAAATTTTCTCTGGACGGCAACCGAGCAGTTCGGTGCTACGAGCAGTGCAGAGCGCCACAGCCATAGGCTCAGTACAACCTATTGCCGGGATAACCTCGCGCTTTACGAGGTCGATTATTTTTTTACGTTCAGCTATTTCAAGCATCGGTTTTCTATAGTTTCAATGTTGAATAACCCTCATCTCACCTGCATTGCCGCCGTCAGAAGCGCTTCGCAGAGGGTGGGATGTGGATGTATTGTTTGTGCAATGGCTGCCACTGGCAAGCAGTTTGTCATAGCCACAGCCACCTCTTCAATCATATCGGCAGCATGAGGCCCCATTATAGCGCATCCGAGTATCTGTCCGTCGGCTGGGCTATACAGGAGTTTCACCATACCCGACGTTTCGTTCATCGACACAGCTTTGCCGTTGCCTCTGAACAACGATTTCACCGATTTATATTCTACTTCGGCATCCTTGAGTTGCTGCTCCGAAGCGCCTACCATTGCAAGTTCGGGATGAGTGAACACCACCGACGGGATTACGTCGAGATTCACCTCTTCGCCAAGCACTCGTCGGCCCTGAGCTGAAGCGGCATGGGCGAGCATACAGATTGCATTCACATCACCAATGGCATACACTCCTGAGGATGAAGTCTCCATTGTTGTACGGTCAACGCGGATAGCCTTGCGATCGAGTTCCACGCCAGCGAGGTCGAGTCCTTCGGGCAATACTGGGCGACGGCCAACAGCCATTACTATTTTTTCTGCTTCGACGCTCTCTTGCTTCCCTTTGAGCTCGTAAACAACTCGTCCAGGCTCAATTGCGGTCACCGCAGCGCCGAGCAGGAAGTCGATGCCAGCAGCTGCAAGCTGTGTGCGCAGTCGTTTAGCTATATCTTTATCGAACTGTGGCAGTATCTCTTTGCAATATTCTACCACCGTCACTTTTACCCCAAGTGTGGCAAAAATCGAAGCAAATTCCATTCCGATAACTCCACCGCCAATTATCACCATCGACTCTGGCAATTCGGTCATCGCAAGGAGTTGGTCCGACGACATTGCATTTTCTGCACCGGGGATTGGCAACGCTGCAGGCGCTGAGCCTGTAGCAATGATTATCTTGTCGGCTGTGGCTCTAATTGCTTCAGCGTCTGCCACCTCGATTTCAACCTCTTTCGCTCCTACGAAGCGAGCTTCGCCACGAATCACGGTCACGCGACCCATTAGCGCTTCGATACCCTCGCGGAGTTGGCCGACAACCTCCTCGCGTCGCTGACAAAGGCGTGCGAAATCCACGTTTGGCTCGGCATTGATGCCATAGAGCGCGCCCTCGCGAGCTTCGCGCAGAATATCGGCCGCATGTGCCATAGCTTTGGTGGGAATACACCCACGATTGAGGCATGTGCCGCCAAGTTTGTCGCGCTCAACGAGTGCTACACTTGCGCCGTTAGCTGCCGCTGCAGCCGCAGTCTCGTAACCGCCGGGGCCAGCGCCAATGATGAGATAATCAAATTGTTGCATATTATTTAGCATTGAATTGCAGCGCGCGTGCGTTGCGATTAGCAGGAATTACGTACTGTCCGTCGAATGCCACACGTCCATTGACAAATGTAGTGAGCACTCGGTGGCTGAGATGCAGGCCACTATATGGCGTCCAATCGCATGGCGACGCCAATTGTTGCGCATCAGCGCTACCAACATGGCTATTGACATCAGCATCTGTGATTTTCTTGCTCTCAGTTTGGGCTACGAGCACAAGGTCGGCATAATAGCCCGAGCGGATAAATCCTCTGTGGTCGATGCCATAAAGTTGCGCAGGATTATGGGCCATTTTTTCAACCACTTGCTCTACGGTCAGCGCACCCGATTGAAGCGTCATATCAAGCATCAGCGGCAAGGAGAATTTCACGCCGGGCATACCCGAAGCAGCCTTAAAGAGCGAGCCTTGCTTATCGGCAAAGAGATGTGGGGCGTGGTCGGTGGCTACGACATCGATTAGGTCGGATGCCAACGCCTCAGCCAATGCCTTGCGGTCGGAAGCCTCCTTTATTGCAGGATTGCATTTGCGCAGATAGCCGCGCTCAGCGTTCAAATCTTCAGCCGTAAATATCAAATAGTGAGGGCAAGTTTCTGCCGTAATGCGCTTCCCCTCAAGCGGACCAGAAGCGAGCATACTTAGTTCGTCGGCAGTGGAAATATGGAGTATGTGCAGACGTGAGTCATATTTGCGGGCTATCTCAACCGCCAACTGCGATGAGCGCATGCACGCTTCGCGCGAGCGGAACTGCGAGTGCATTGCCACAGGAGCATCCTCGCCATATTGATTGATTATTTTTTCGCGATTTTCAGCTATAGTCGCTTCATCCTCAGCGTGCACTGCTATCACCCCTTTGAATTCCGAAAACAAGCGGTCGAGTGCTTCGCGGCGGTCAACCAACATATTGCCAGTCGATGAGCCCATAAAGAGTTTTACGCCTGGAATTGACGTATAGTCTGCCGCAAGCAATTGGTCGATATTGCTGTTGGTTGCCCCAATAAAAAAGCCGTAATTCGCCAGCGATGTTTCTGCAGCAATGCTCTTTTTGAGGTCGACAACCTCAACGGTAGTAGCAGCAGGCGCGGTGTTAGGCATATCGAGGAAGGATGTCACCCCTCCAGCCACTGCGGCAGCGCTTTCGGTTGCAATCGAGGCTTTATGAGTGAGTCCGGGTTCGCGAAAATGTACGTGAGTATCTATTACACCGGGAAGCAGCAACGCTCCTTCGGCATCTATTTTTGTAGTATCTTCTGCCACTACGGAGGGCATTCCCTCGCCTACTTCGTGGATAAATTCATCGTCAATGACTACATATCCATTGAACTTTCTACCCTCATTGACGATGCAGGCGTTGAAAATCAGCGTTTTCATTACTCAGCCGATGTTTTTGTGTTGGGTCGATTGCCGTCGGCCTTGGGGTATTTACGAAACCAGCTGCGGATTTTCATGCTGATGACACCAAACATCGCTTCGGAGAATATTCCCGACGACATTTTGCTGGTGCCCAATACACGGTTGACAAATATGATTGGCACCTCCTTGATTCGGAAGCCGCAGCAACGTGCTGTAAATTTCATCTCTATCTGGAACGCATAACCCTTGAAGCGTATCTTGTCAAGCTCCATAGTCTCAAGCACTTGGCGACGATAGCACACGAATCCAGCCGTAGTGTCGCGCACAGGCATACCAGTGATGAATCTCACGTATGCCGATGCAAAATACGACATCAGCACACGCCCCATTGGCCAGTTGACCACATTGACCCCTGTTATATAGCGAGAGCCTACCGACACATCATAACCCTCGTCGGCACATGCTGCACGCAATGCTGGCAGGTCGTTAGGATTGTGCGAAAAGTCGGCGTCCATTTCCATTATATACTCATAGCCATGCTCAAGACCCCACCGAAAACCTTCGATATATGCTGTGCCAAGTCCGAGTTTGCCAGGGCGTTCAATCAGGTTGACGCGACCGGGGAATTGCTCCATAGCCGCGCGCACGATAGCGGCAGTTCCGTCGGGGGAATTGTCGTCGATTACGAGCACGTCGAAGCCCGGCTCTTGAGCCAATACTGCCTCAATTATAGCCCGAGCGTTCTCACACTCATTATACATCGGTATGATTACCAGAGAGTCCATCATATTTTCAAATATGCAAATATAATCTATTTCTGCGACAATTCAAATATTCGTTGCAAGGATTAAGAATGATTATGATTTGTCAGCCCACTCAATCATGAGTTGACAACCAAAACAGCGATGTAAGCCACATAGCAAGCTGTCATTATGCCACCCTCAATGCGGGTAAAAGTTCGCTTGCCAAAGAGCCAGCCAAACATCATGAACATCACCGATGCTCCAAGCAATGTCAGCAAATCCAAGTTGCCGATTGCGCCAAACTGCAACGGCGTGATAGTGGCAGCAAAGCCGAGCACCGCAAACACATTAAATATACAACTACCAATCACGTTGCCTACAGCCAAACCTGTTTGACCTTTGCATGCAGCAACAACCGACGTAGCAAGCTCAGGCAACGAGGTTCCCATAGCAGCGATTGTCAAACCAATAACAGCCTCGCTGACGCCAAGCGTATGAGCTATTTCCACAGCACCAGCCACGAAACGGTCGCCACCGATAATCAGCATTGCCAACCCGGCAACAACCCAAATAATCGACTTAATCACCGACATAGGCTTTTTAGCGCTACCAGCCTGTTCCTCAGGCTCGCCTGGCTGTGCATTCTTCGCCGACGCAAGCATATACCACATGAAGATAAACATAAACAGCAGCAAGAATATGCCTGCCGAACGTGTTATGATTGAGCCTTGCGTATTGTCGAGCAACGCAGTATTACCCAAAATGAGCAACACCAACGATGAAATCACCACCATTGGAATCTCGCGCGTCATCACCGTGCGTTCCACTTTGACGGGGTAAACCAACGCCGTCACACCAATGATAGCCAAAATATTAAAGATATTACTACCCACCACGTTACCTATCGAAAGGTCGGCAGAGCCACTTGAGGCCGACAACACAGAAATAACGAGCTCGGGAGTAGATGTGCCGAATGCCACGACCGTAAGACCCACCACGAGGTCCGACAAGCCGAAGCGCTTTGCTATGGCCGACGCTCCGTCGGTCAACGCATTCGCCCCTACGAGAATAAGAACTAATCCAAGAAGAATAAATGCAACATGCAGCAATGTACCAAGTACCATAAATCTAAATTTTCAATTTTACCTAACAGCAATTCTTACCTAACTGCTATAATATTATCAAACCAGCTATATTTTTTTTAATTAACAACCTATTTTCCTATTGGCGGTGGCTTAGAGGTAATTGAGGTGGGGATTAGTAGGCGTTGGAGTCGCCGCCGAAGGCGTTGGTAATGGTGCGGACCATGATTTTCATATCGAGCAGGAAGCTCCAGTTCTCGATATACCACACGTCGCTGTCGACGCGCGCTTCCATTTGCCAAAGTTCTTCTGTCGCACCTCGATAGCCGATTACTTGAGCCCAGCCTGTGATACCGGGTTTCACAAGGTGGCGTACCATATATTTGTCAATCAACTGGCGATATTCTTCGGTGTGAGCAAGCATATGGGGGCGTGGACCTACTACCGACATATCGCCACGAAGCACATTCCAGAATTGTGGCAATTCGTCAATCGACGACTTGCGCAAGAAGTCGCCGAGGCGTGTTTTGCGAGAGTCATTTTTCGTAGCTTGCTTGCTGTCGGCATCCTTATTGACGCGCATTGTGCGGAATTTGTAGCACATAAATTCATTACCCATATAGCCTGTGCGCTTCTGTTTGAAGAATACCGGTCCGGGCGAATCGAGTTTGATAAGTATAGCAATAGGGATAAATACTATGGGGGAGCAAACCAAGCAAATTGTAGAGAAAACGATATCGAACAATCGCTTCATTGCTTGATTAAGCGGATGACGCAGCGGCGACGGATGCACACCAATAGCCGAAATCGAGCGGTTGAGCGAAATCATATAGAACTGATGCTTCAACTTCGGATTTAGCAACGGTATGTAGTAGAATTTGATAAAATTCTCGTCGGCAAGACGTATCACCTTATTCAGGATTTTATCATACGACGACGACAATGTGAAATACACCTCATCAATCTTATTTTCAACACAGAAGCGTTCAAAGTCGGCAATACCACCCATATATTCACCCTCAAAACCGGGCACTCTGATGTCGTCGAAGTAGCCCATAATGCGGATACCATAACCAGGGTCGTTAAGCAGTCGTTTTGTCAGTTCCATAGCTGTGGCACCGGTGCCAATAATGACCACATTGCGCGTATTGCGACCAATGATGCGCAGCTTTTTGAGAGCCAACAGCTCCGCAATCCATGTGAAAGCCAATACACCAGCCTCAACAACCGTAAGCGCAGCAAAAAATCCGAAGAAGATACTTTCAACCCTAAACAGAGTCATGAACGCGGCAAAACCAAGCGTATGGATTACGGCATATATTATTGCACGCTTTACCAACAACTCAGAGCGCAACATGCGGCGATAGTGAGTGTTGTAGCATGGGGGCAGCAGACACAGTCCAGACGCGGCATAGAGAGTCCAAATGGTAAGCATTCGCTCACTAAAATCAGCCATACCAAATACGAACGTCACCAACAAGAAGGTGGCATTCATCAATATGAAATCAAATATTGTCTGTAGTCCAGGCAGATATTTGCCGTATTTCCCTTTTTCGATCATTGGGCGTAGTAAATCTCCAATCTACTGAGAATGGATTGCGGTGATTGGTGTTAGATAGGGTCAACTCACTGAGTAGCTACTCAGCCAAATTTTCATCCAATAAACCACTCCTGAGTGCAGTGCCGCAGCCGGGACGTGACATTCACGCAGCGAGGCGTTTACGATGATATTCAAATTTATTCCCGGGACAGCGAATGCTCCCCCGGGAGATATGATGATTAAAGTTTTTCGTCGATGACGCGAATCTTCTTTTCAAGTTCCTCAATATCATCTTTGATGCGCTGAGTTTTGCGCTCGATGTCGCGCAGCATCGACGATGACGAAGCCGACTTGAAGTTGAAGAATCCGAGATTGTTCTGATAAGTCACCAAGTCGGAGCGCTTCTGTTCGAGCACACGAGCCAAGCGCTCACGCTCGCGCAAAAGTTTGTTTTCGTCGGTGATTTCAGAGATTGAGTTCTCAAAGCGAGCAAAGTTAGCACGAGTTTCGCGAAGGTCATGAACTTTGTAGAGCTCGTTGATTGCAGCGCGGAATTCTTCGTACACTTTGTCTTTTTCGCGGAAAGGCACGTGACCAATCTGACCCCAGCGAGCTTGTGCGTCGCGTATTGCAGCAAGCACATCCTCTTTCGCAGCATCGGGTGCGATAGCTTTGAGTTCGGCAGTCAACGCACGCTTAGCCTTGAGGTTAGCTTGCTCGGTGTGGCGAGTGTCGCTAAAGTCTTTCTTCTTCTGTTCAAAGAAGTAGTCGCAAGCCTTTTGGAAACGAGCCCAAACGGCATCGCTATGTTTTTTAGCTACTGCGCCAATCTGTTTCCACTGCTTCTGAAGTTCAACCAACTTGTCGGCTGTTGCCTTCCAGTCGGTGCTATCTTTCAGAGCCTCAGCTTGTTCGCAAAGAGCTATTTTCTTTTCGAGATTTGAAGCGTGGTCATCCTTGACTGAGCGGTAATATTCAGCCTTGAGATTGAAGAATTTATCGCAAACCGTGCGGAAGCGAGCAAACAGGGCATTGTTGGCCTTGCGTGAAGCAAAACCAAGTTTCTTCCATTCTTCTTGAGCTTCGAGAATCACTTTTGTCATTTCGTTCCAAGCGTTAAAGCTCTTCAACGACTCGAAATCGAGTGCTTCAACGCGCTCACAGATAGCAGTTTTAGCCGCTTCGTTCTCCTCTTCACGCTGTTTGCGTTCCTCGAAGAATGTTTGATATTTCTTATTGACTACAGCCGAAGCATCTTTAAATTTCGCCCAAATTTCTTCGCGGATTTCTTTTGCTACAGGGCCTGTTTCGCGCCACTTGATGTGAAGGTCTTGAAGGCGGCGGAAAGCCACAACGATATCCGATTCAGCATCAAGCGCTTCAGCTTCAGCTATGAGATGATTTTTAGTTTCGAGATTCTTCTTAAAGTCGTAGTCGCGGAGATCTTTGTTCACTTTAAGCTGGTCGTAGAAATGTTCTACTGCTTCCTGATAGCGTTTCCACTGGTTTGTCATCTGTTGTGGAGGCACCTCACCAATGGCTTTGAATTCAGCTTGAATCTCACGGAAACGTGGGAATGAGCGGTTCACATTGTCCACATCTTCTCCCATTGAGAGCAGTTCAGCAATCAGCGCATCCTTCTTCTCAAAGTTGCTCTGAAGCTCAGCTTCAACCTCAGCGGCACGTGCCGCCTTCTTTTCCTTAATCTGCTCAACGAGAGCCTGGAATTTTTCATCGTCGGCCGATACTGGGGCTTCAAATGCTTCAGGGCTATTGCCTGCGGCCACGAATTCGTCCAACGCAGCTTTGTCGGCAGCCTTGCGAAGGTCGTGGAATCGGCGACGAAGATTTGTCACCTCGTCGCGAGATATTTCGTCGGCATCCTTTTCAGAGATAGCCACAAGTGCTTCGATGACTTCGTCGATTGTTTGGGGCAACTTACGTCCCTCATCCTCAAGTTGAGGCTCTTCAACCTCATCCTCAATTGCTTCGGGCATTACCACTTCTGCTTCAACTTCTGCTACTTCTTCCACTTCAGCTTCCACTTCGGGAGCTACTTCGGGCGTAGCAGGTTCTGGCTCAACTGCTTCAGGCTCGGTCGGAGTTTCTACCGACTCAGGCGCTGCAACTTCTTCAGCCTCAGGTTGATTGTTATCGACAGTTACATCTTCAGCTACAGGCTGATTCTCATTCAAGGTTAAGTCGTTGAGGGCATTGATTTCCTCTGACTTTTCACGCGTTTCCATTATCAATGTTTGTTTGTAAGTATCTGAGATATTCGCAAATGCGAAATTTCACGTCAAATATAGTGAAAGATGAGCGAATAAAAAAATATGCTTGCATAATTTTTATTCCGAACCGCATCCTATATTTATATGCAAAGTATATTTAATATCCTAATAAATCGTATTTTCGAAATATTATTCGAACCGTTTGTTTGCGGTTGCTAGGTCTTTCAGCGTTTGCCGTTGGCATTCTCAATTCATTGCTGCACTGCGATTACCATCCTCCGGAGGAGCCGCCGCCACCGAATGAACCACCGCCAAACGAGCCGCCGCCAAAGCCACCTCCACCGCTGCCGAAGCCGCCACCCCCACCGGGGATTATCACCACAGGTGGTGTAGCCAACTTAGCTATCGTATAGGGCACTTTGCGTCGGTTTTGGCAGTTTTTGCAGCAATACGTTTTCTCGCCAAGACCTTCGCTCTGTGTAGTTGGTTTTCGCACCATATTGTTTGCAACAAGCGACTCTGTCTTTGCGCCACACACAGGGCATTCTGTCAATGGCGAATTCTGATTCACGTATGGATAAATCTCAGTATTGCCACACTGATTGCACGCCCACACGTCATAGTCAACCGAGTTGAGTTGTTCCTCACGGTCCTGCGCTGGCGTGAGATAAGCATTGTCGTGCACCTCATCAATCAGCTGCATTTCGTGCTGACAATTAGGGCACTTGATTTTAGCCATACGCACACGTCGCTTCAGATATTGAAGTAGCAAATAAGCTATAATTGGAATGCCTATAAAACCCACAGTGAAAATTAAAATAGGCAAATTAATTTTTTGGAGCTTGTAATATCGCTCATGGCGATTCTCTTTCGATGTCGACCTATAACTTTGAACTATAACGAACAACATCACAATCGTCGCCACCAATCCAATAAGGGAAAAGCTTATAAAAAACTCCTTGAGGTCTTCTCCGTCGTCGCCAGCTGCTGCATTGTTAGGGATACCCGAGCGGAGTTCTTCAGCAGCCTCTGGTGCCGTCATTATCCGATGAATTTCAGCCAACGTATTGACAACACCTGCATCATAGTCGCCAACTTTCATCGACGGATTCAGGTAGTCTCTGCGCACATTTGCTGCTCTGACATCAGTAATTACCCCCTCAACGCCATAGCCAGTGTAGATGCCAGCCATGCGGTCGTCAATTGAGATCAACAGGAGCAATCCGTTATCTTTATCGCTCTTGCCTATCCCCCATTTTTCGCTCAACCGATGAGCATAGCTATCGATATCTTCGCCACTGAGGTCCTTGACTACAATTGCCACAACCTCAGCCGTTGTTTTATCCCAAATATCCTTGATTATAGCATCGGCACGCACAATAGCTTCGTGCGACAGGTATCCGTCGGGGTCGGAAACAAATCGCGTTGAATCTGCTATGTGCACGTTAGGTATCTCATCGATAGTGCGAGCTCCAGCTATTGAAGCCACCATTATCAATGCCAAAGAAAACAGGATTTTAATTTGGGGTTTCATTATTACAAATCCTATCAACCGAGAGTTTCGAGGAACGGCAATGTGCCACGCTGCGATTGCTCGATGCGCTTATTGCGCCAGCATTTGCGGCACACAGCTATGTAGCGTTCATCTCCACCGATTTCCACCTGATTACCCTCTTCCACAAAGTCGCCATTGCCGTCCATACGGGCGTTAATGATTGTTTTGTGCCCACATGTGCATGTCGACTTGATTTCATCTATGGTATCAGCAATCTCAAACAAGCGGCGCGAGCCGTCAAACAGATGCGACTGGAAGTCGGTACGCAAGCCGTAGCAAATCACGTTTGAGCCGAAGTCGTCGACTATACGCGCAAGCTGGTCAACCTGTTCGGGCGTAAGGAACTGCGCCTCGTCGATTAAAAACCAATCGACTACGGTCATATCCTTCTCGTACATATCCATTGCAAAGCGATAGAGGTCGGTATCGTGATAAATCCATTCGCAACGGCGCTGAATACCGATGCGCGACTTGATTACGTTATCCTTATCGCGGGTATCAATCACTGGTTTCATACAGAGGTAGCTCATTTTGCGCTCCTCAAAATTGTATGCCGTGGTCAGCAGGATAGCGGTCTTTGCCGACCCCATCGTGCCATATCTGAAATAAAGTTTGCCTTTTCGATTCATGACCCCAAAGATAGTAAAAGATTTTCAGATAACGAACACAAAAATCAATTCACCCCTTATTTTTCGCCTTCATCCTTCGGATTTGCATCCTTGGGACTGATGCTCAGCACAGGCAACGACCAGTCATATTGTATTGCACCCATGCGCAACCCCGCAATCACCAAAGCGCAAATAATTTGCGACGTGACTGCCGACCAACCGAGCGACATCGACACCCAATAGGCAATACCTCCTGCCAAGCAGGCCGTTGCATAAATATCTTTGCGGAAAAACAGCGGCTCTTCATTGATAAGAATGTCGCGCACTACCCCACCGAATGAGCCTGTGATAACACCCATCACTATTGCCAACCACATAGGATAGTCGACCATTAACGTTTTCTGAATACCTATCACCACGAATAGCGCCAAGCCAATAGTGTCGAACACAAACAATGTTTTGTTCATACTCACCAGCAATCTGCGGAACACTACCACCACCAACAGCGAAATACCAGTAACAGCAAGATACCATGGGGTCTGCATCCAAAACACTGGGATGTCGAGCAGCAAGTCGCGCAACGTACCGCCACCAATTGCCGTCACCAAACCGATGATATATGCGCCAAAGAGGTCGAATCGCTTATATGCCGCCAATCGGATACCGGAGATTGCAAACGCTACGGTACCTATCACTTCTATTATGAACAAGAATAGTTGGTCCATTGATATGTTTTCGTATTAATCTAATGAATCTTATGTTATTGAGGTCGCTACTGCTTCGATTTCTTTGTGAGCGTCGTATAGTGCCGGCAGCAGTCGGTCAAGAAGCAGTTGAGGCAGTCGGGACGACGAGCTTTACACACGTAGCGCCCATGCAGTATCAACCAATGGTGAGCGTCGTGCATTATGTCGTTAGGGATATATTTACACAGCTGCAGCTCTGTTTGTCGAGGGGTTTTGCAACCTGTGGTCAACCCTATGCGGTCGCTCACTCGAAACACGTGGGTATCAACCGCCATTGCAGCTTTGCCAAACACTACAGCAAGCATCACGTTGGCAGTTTTGCGCCCTACGCCGGGTAGCTCCATAAGCGAATCTATATCGGTAGGCATTTCGCCCTGAAATCGTTCAACGAGGGTGCGCGCGGCTCCTATGAGCGAACGTGCCTTATTGTTGGGATACGACACTGACTTAATGTATTGATACACCTCCTCGTGAGTCGCCGCAGCGAGCGTTTCGGGTGTTGGATACGCCTCAAACAGCGCTGGAGTGACCTGATTGATGCGTTTGTCGGTACACTGAGCCGACAATATCACAGCCAAAAGCAGATGAAACGGCGTGTCGTAATGAAGCTCCGTCTTAGGCGAAGGCATCATTTCGGCAAATCGTTGCAACACTGTTTCGTAACGCTGTTTTATAGTCATTTCTATTCCTAAAAATTCAAGTTCCACAAATTGCGGAACTTGAGTATAAGGGGCAATCAGCCTTGTAAGCCTGTTTGGTCACTTTTCGCTGACGGAAATTTATTTCTGTGCGCCTTGGAATTCTTCGAGGAAACGAACATCGTTTTCGGAGAACATACGGAGGTCTTTAACTCGATATTTGAGGTTGGTGATGCGTTCCACACCCATACCGAGAGCAAATCCGGTGTATTCCTTTGAGTCGATACCGCACGATTCGAGCACATTGGGGTCAACCATACCGCAACCGAGAATTTCCACCCAACCTGTACCTTTGCAGAATGAGCAGCCCTCGCCGCCACAAAGGTCGCAAGAGATGTCCATTTCAGCCGAAGGCTCAGTGAATGGGAAGTAGCTGGGGCGCAGACGTATCTTAGTTTCGGGTCCAAACATTTCGCGAGCGAAATAGAGTAGCGTTTGACGCAAGTCGGCAAACGATACATTTTTATCTACATAGAGAGCCTCAACTTGGTGGAAGAAGCAGTGAGCACGCGCCGAAATTGCTTCGTTGCGATACACGCGTCCGGGGCAAATAATGCGAATAGGGGGCTGCGAGGTCTCCATTACTCGCGACTGCACCGAGCTGGTGTGAGTGCGCAACAGCACGTCGGGACTACGCTGAATGAAGAATGTGTCTTGCATATCACGTGCAGGATGGTCAGCGGCAAAGTTGAGCGATGAGAACACGTGCCAGTCATCCTCAATTTCTGGGCCTTCAGCAATCGTAAAGCCAAGTCGGCGGAAAATCGAGATAATCTCTTCGCGCACGATTGAGAGGGGGTGACGCGAGCCCAGACGAATAGCCGAGGGGGTGCGAGTCAAGTCGATGCCGTCGAGTGAGCTGTCCGATGTAGCCAACTGGTCGCGCAAAGCATTGATGCGGTCAGTCGCAAGATTTTTAAGCTCGTTAAGAGCTTGACCCATAGCACGTTTTTGGTCGGGAGCAACATTGCGAAAATCGTTGAACAGCGCCGACACTTCACCTTTCTTGCTGAGGTATTTAACGCGAAGAGCCTCAACGTCGGCTACCGACTTTGCTTCGAGTTTTTCAATCTCAGCCTTTAGTGCATTTATCTTTTCAATCATGATTGTTTCAAATTTTGGGCAAAGATACAAAATTTCTCCAACATTCAGCCACAATTTCCCCCCAACATTTTCATTCAACTCAAAGTCTTCTCATACGAAACAATATTCTTCTATAATTTATTTTCTTTGAAATATTGTTGGTACAATATTATTACGTTGGAAAGATTGTATTATACTTGCACTGCGTAAAAATAATCAATGCACTGCGCAAAATGTAACGCCATGTATAAAAGAGCTGAATATCACAAGATTAAGCAACGACTTAAAGAGGACAGAAAGTTCATTCAGGTCGTTATGGGCATCCCTCCTTAGGAATCAAAATTCGTAGTTCACACTGAGTGCTAACGGTATATTCATATATATAATGCCTAACATCATATCGGCAGTGAGCTTAACATTCAAGTGATCATTGTTGGGGAGCTTGAATCTCTTACCCACGCCTAATCCGCCCATTACGCTTACAGCTGAGCGTGACTGGAATGTGCCACCCAAGCGCAATTCTGCAAAAAATGGCGCCTCATACTTGCCAAAGTTCACTTGCAAATCGGCAAATATCGGGATACTGAAAACTGGTCCACCATCCCACTCATCGTCAGGGTCAAGACTATCTACAAAATACTCTGCCCCACGTTGAGTTATATGCACATCAGCGCCAAAGCCAACGCCTAAAAACACAATCTTACTGAATTGTCGACCGAAAATAGCTTCAACGCCAGCACCTGCATGGTTTTCTGGCATCCATACAGCTCGCGCGCCCAACATCCAACGGTTGTAACTTTTCGACGCTGCTTGCACATCCATTGTTGCATTAGTTTCACTACCGGCAGCCTCCTGCACAGCGCTCGACTCATCGATTGAATTAATCAGCATAGCGTCCTGCGCCGTTGCTGAAACAAACATTGCCAACGCAATAGCTATAATAGCAGAAAAGATTCGTTTCATATTCAATAAAAGTTAAATTCACCGCAAATATATACATTCCGCCCAAAACTGCAAAATTCCCAACCCCCATACCCCATTTTTCACACCTTTCCCACCCTCACTCAGCAACCTGTGCAATAAATCAAGCCCCCAATACGTTTATCTTCCAGTATGCGAATGAACATCTACGACATACGCCGCTACGGCAAAGTTGCATTCCTGATTGTCACAATAGTGATGGTCGGTGTGTTTTTGCACATCTCCAACAACCTCGTCAAAGACCTCTCCCAACAGGAGCGCGAACGTATGCAAATTTGGGCCGACGCTACAATGAAAATCACAAGCATCAGCCTCGAAAGCGACTTCGATTCGTCGGGCGACATCGAATTCCTGCTCAACATCATTCGCCAAAACCACACCATACCAGTGCTTCTGACCGATAGCCATGGCAACATCCTCGACCACCGTAACTTCGACCTCCCCGAGCCTATCGACTCGTTGCAGCCACTGCTACTCTCCCCCGTCAACAAAGAATTCTTACTCAACAAGCTCGACGACCTTCGCGACGGCTCCAACGTAATACCTATCACAATCCCCGACTTTGACACACAATATTTATATTACGAAGACTCAAAACTACTCAAGCGCCTAAGCCTCTTCCCCTACTTGGAGCTGTTAGTGATGCTCGCATTCATCTTCGTAGTTTACTATGCAGTGTCATCGACCAAACGCGCCGAGCAAAACAAAGTTTGGGTAGGTCTGTCGAAAGAAACAGCCCACCAGTTAGGCACACCCATATCCTCGCTAATGGCGTGGATGGAATACCTCGACTCCGTTGGCGTTGAGCCCGACATCGTCAAGGAGATGAACAAGGACGTCAACCGACTGAGCACCATTGCCTCACGCTTCTCCAAAATCGGATCTGCGCCCACCCTTGAGCCTACCGATATGAACACCGTAGTAGCTGGAGCCGCAAGCTACATGTCGACACGCATATCATCGAGCATACGCCTCACCACTACGCTGGCCAACAAGCCATTGCAAGTGCAATTGTCAACACCCCTCGTCGAGTGGGTCATGGAAAACCTTATCAAAAACGCCGTCGATGCAATGGAAGGAACTGGCGCAATCGACATCCGCACCTCAATCGATGGCGAAAACGCAGTTGTCGACGTCACCGACACTGGCAAAGGCATCTCTCGCAAACACCAAAAAACCATTTTCAACCCCGGATTCACAACCAAGAAACGCGGCTGGGGACTTGGGCTCACGCTCGCCAAACGCATCATCGAGCAATACCATTCAGGCCGCATATTCGTACTCCGCTCCGAGCCCGGCCGAGGCACCACCTTCCGCATCACAATCCCCCTACATCCCTAAACCTCACCGACGGATTGCCAAATCCGCCGACTGAAAAGCAAACCCTACTCCGAGCGAAAACGTCGACACGTCATAACTCTGATGCTCGTAGGAATATTCTGCCTTTATTACTACCTCATCAAGCGGAAAGTAATTGAGACCAACAGCCACCCGATTGAGATTGAGCGACTCTAACGCCACATAATCATAGCGACCGTAGAGATACAAGCGATTATCACATCGCTTCCACAATCCCAATAAATCATAGCCAACCTCTACTCCTGCCGTGAAGAGATTGGTTGAAGCTTCAGTTTCGACCCCTGCAATATGCCCAAACGTTACACCTCCGCGAGCTATCATATCGGCTCCTAATGGGCGATAATCGAAGTCAAACGAGCCAATGCCCACATTGCCTCCAAAAGTCTGACTTTGAGAGTTAAAGCATCCACCCCAGTAGCCACTTAAACCCATTCGTAAATCGGGCACCGACAAATTATCTACTCTAAAAGCACCTGCCAACGAGGAAATTGTTTTGTAATCCATAGGACAAAGTGCACCATTGTGAATCCACTCATCAGCCGTGAATAAGCTCGAATCCAATCCGGGCATTATCATCGCTTCATAACGCCAATCAGAAGCTTCACCCCAAAACGACACGCCTGTTTCAAGCCATGTATCTGGCAAAAGGGTGCTCTCCCCTACTGGCATATAGACACCAAAGAAATCTGTAGGAAGGCTCGCGTGAATAATACCTCCGACAGGCACTTGCATCAACCCTGCTCGGATATTTGCCGCAGAATTAAACGTTTTTTCTACCCATAGATTTTCGAGCGACAAATCTAAGGAATGTCCACCGTCGGCACCAATGCTTCCCGACTCGAATTGCACTTCCACCATAGCTTTCCAACCCTTTCCAAAGCCAAATTCGCCCCAAATTGCGGCCATTGGTAATGAAAATGCTGTGGCTGACTGTGAACTACTATCATCTAATCGACTGACATTGTAAGAAAACGCAGTCTCTCCCTTACCTCCAAACGATGCGTACATCGACGGCTTCAGCTCTGCATCGCCTATATTAAGGGAATCTAACTGATTTTCGTCAGATCCGAACAAATGAAAACTGACAGCAAAAAACAATGCAGCCAAAAGCGGCTTCCGATAAAAACAAGAATAAGACATATTATATTTTGATTTTCAATAATTTATCAAGCAGTGACCAATTAAATTTCTCATAAAAGCATTATCAATACTCAATTCAACCATTCTTGAATTGCGCTGCAAAGATAAGAATTTTATTTAGATTAATTCTAATTTACACCAAATTTTATTTAGACTTATTCCAAACTACCCCTACGCAGCATAGGTCTCTTAGGCGCTCTAAGTCTCCTATTTCCCTCGCGCCAGCCCTCCACTTACGCTCTGGCAGAGCGCTGCGAAGCTGTGCCTTTACAAATCAATTCGTGATAATTTGCAAAAATCCGAGGTTCTTGTCTATTCTTGCGCCAATCCGCGGTTTTTCCCCTCGATTTTCAGAAAACAAATTGAAAAGTTGGCGATTTCCGAATTTTATTCATAATTTTGTGTTATTAAGTATAAATAGTACAAATTGAATACAACAAACATCAATCTTGGCAACATCGACCCCGAGCAACTGTTTCCGTTCGTCGAAGATGCATCCAACTTACTGATACTCTGTGCTCCTGAAGAATTCAGCGCATCAGTAATATGCAACGCCATTGAGGACTGCGACGCCCACGTCATCAACCTCAACGTGGCTGCCGACCGCACACCCGAAGGGGATATGGCCGTCTACGTCAGACTCAACCGCCGCGTAGCCGAATCGGCTATTCGTTCGCTCGAACGCTTTGGACTTTACGCCATTGCACTCGACGCCGACACCGAAACCGACTACGATATGGCAACCGCTCGCGAGCGCGCCAACGAATTGCTCCGATATTTGGAAATCTAATCAATCACCCACCACTCGCCCTGCGAGAACCGACATAACACCAATCAACAATGAGAATAGCTATCTACGGCAGCCGACGCCAAGGCGATTTCGCCAACGACATATTCCACTTTATCAAATTCATAGCCGAGCGCGGCGATGCAATCGTTATGCACAAAAAGCTCAACGAAACCATTAAAGGCGCATTTGCCGAACAATATAAAGCCATTGCCGACAGCATCGAAGTTGTCGACACCCCCGACTTCGACGCCGACCTCGCTATCAGCATTGGTGGCGACGGAACATTCCTTCGCACAGCCCAGTGGGTTGGCGACAAAGAAACACCCATAATCGGCGTCAACACCGGTCATCTCGGTTTTCTCGCTCCATTCTCAATCGACGACGCCAAGCGCGCCATTGCCGACAATTGCCTCACTAACTACCGCATCATCGAGCGTTCACTCCTGCAAGTCGACGCCCCCTACGACCATTTCGACCAATGGCCCTATGCACTCAACGAAGTAGCATTCCTCAAACGCGATTCCGCTTCGATGATTGGCGTTAACGCGAAATGCAACAGCGCCACCATTGCCGACTACCTCTGCGACGGCCTTATCGTTGCCACACCCACAGGCTCAACAGGCTACAACCTCTCTGCTGGCGGCCCGATACTGCAACCCTCATCGCCAAGCGTCATCCTCTCCCCCATTGCGGCACACTCACTGTCGATGCGCCCATTAGTGCTCGACAACTCCGACGTACTCGAGATGAAAGTATTCTCTCGCTCAAGCAGCTACCGCATCAGCCTCGACGGTCGCTCGCTCAATATGCCTTGCGGCTCAAGCATCTTCCTCTCGCGCGCACCGTTTGTAGTGCGCACAGTCGAAAAGCCCGACCATAACTTCTTTGCTACCCTGCGCGAAAAACTCCTGTGGGGCACATCCGCTTTCGAAGCCTCAAAACTCAAAGAATAACCCCTCACGAAACTACCATTCTAACGCATGGGGAACATAGCGACCGACCACCTGTCTCGCAACGGACAGACCACCTTCTACGACGACGAATTAGGCTGCGTCATCGTCCACATCAAGCCCCAAGCGCGGCGTTTCATCTGCCGTTGGACCAAAGGCAACGTCCACTTGACCGTACCACCTCACGCCACCACCGCGCAGATCAACCAAGCATGGACCACGCTCCGTCCTCGCATGATAGCCAATCGGCCAACGCTGGACTTCAAGCCCGGCACAGTAATCCAGCTCGACGGACTGAGCATCGAAATTGATAGGCAAACACTCGAGCCCAACACCGCCATAATCCATTCCGAGCTACCCACCGCGCGCATCAGCATAGGCTCCGATTTCGACAACAAACCCGATGCAAGGCGCGACATCATCGACCGGGCACTCAAACGCATAGCCTACAACGTCGCGCCCCGTCTGCTACTGCCTCGAGCCAAGCAACTCGCCGCACAATGTGGCTGCTCACCTGCAGGCTGGAGCATCACCTACGGCACAAGAACCTTAGGCTACTGCACCCCAACGAAGAAAATCAGCCTATCGTCCAACATCGTATTCCTGACACAGGAACTCCGCGACTACATCGTTTACCACGAGCTCGCACACCTTTCGGAGATGAACCACAGCCAGCGCTTCCACCAACTCTGCAACGCCTACTGCCAAGGACGCGAAGCCGCCCTCATCGCCGCCCTCCGCCGCCACCCCTGGCCCATCCTCCGCTAATCCCCCACAACATATCAACAAAAAAACTCCCACCAATAGTGAGAGTTATTAGTTATGCACAATATTAAAGCGCATTATTACCGCATCATACCCATTAACGAACAATCCCAATAGCAGCTGGCTATCGGTGGATTTTGGTGGCGCGGGAGCCTTCGACTTTGATGCAGAGGCCGCGGTAGTCGGGGCCCACTTCATGCCCTTGCAAGTTGTAATAGCGAGGTGCTGACTCCGCATCGGCTTCGACTTGTTCCACACCGTCGGACTCTATACGTTTTATTATTATTGAGTTAGTTCGGTCGTTAGCTGTAGCACCAATCCATGGCACCGACTCGGTCCATTCGCCTATTGCGCCACGAAACGAGCTGCCAGAATAGAGCGCCACGCTATACCCTTCGTTCACTTTGAACGAGGTAACGTCGCCCGACTTGATGCCATAGAGCGCGAGGTCGGTTTGGCGGAATTCCCCCTCCGGAAGCGCCACAGCATAGCCTCCGTAGTCGATATCTTCGTAGAATGTAGCCACTGGCTCATCGGCTACTACGGTCGGGAATATACGATTGATTGCCGCCGCCCACTCGTTGAGGTTGTGATTTTCGTTGTTATAGTTCCACACAAAGCCACCACAAGCCTTCGAGTTCGCTTTCCACGACTGGAATTGGCTTTCCATACTGCTTCGATTCCAATTTGATTCGTTGTCGAAGCCAACATACATCGGGATGTCGCCAAACACATCCCAATCTTTAGGATTATTGTTCGCGCCACCGCCATAGGTTTGCAAATACACTATCTCGCAAATCTTCTCATTGGCATTGAGTTGCGACACCAAATCGCGCCAATAGTTAAGATTCATATATGGTGCAATCGTGGTTTTGTAGCCAATCTTATTAAGCATTTTGTGGAATGCAACGGCCGAAGCCACGTCGTAGTCCTGCTCTTGGTCGTTGTTGATTACCGCCACTTGGGGGATAGCCTCCTTCAATGCCGCGAAATTGCGATAGAGGATGGTATTCTCGCCCGTGCCGTCGCGTTCTATCAGCTTACGGATGTTGCCGTATGAGCCATTGCCCCACCCACCGATACAAAATTCAAGGCGCGAAATTGTCGACGGCGACATCAGCAATCGGCGCACATCGTCGGGATAGTTAGGCTGATAAGTGCCAAACGTGTATTTCCCGTCACGACAAATTATACCACCAGCTTCGGCGGCTGTCTGCGAATCCCAACTAAAATCGGTAGTCAGTGAACCATCCACCTCCACATTGATGTTGAATATAATAGCAGTAGTGTAGCCCGAATTGCGCAATTTGGTGATTGCAGTGGTGCGACTGCGGCGAATATGTCCGCAAGCATATATAGCAGATTGGGCTGAAACATCGGCCACGGCGATAGCCCCGAGCAGAAACGAAAGCAATAGTTTTTTCATACGACGAATGTGATATAACGATTTAACAACTAACGCTAAGCAACACACACCGCTTTACTATGGTCGGCAATGCCACTTGCGCCAGTCAGTAGGCAAAGTTAGTAAAAATCCCGATTGAAATTTAATATTTTTGAAACATTAGTGAAATACTTATGAAATAATCTGGCGATAACTTTGCATTGAATAAATTCAACGTTTTATGGAATACGTATTTATTGGTATCATTGTCTTCCTGTTTCTATTGGCAATATTTGATTTGTCGGTAGGGGTCAGCAACGACGCTGTCAACTTTATGAACTCCGCCATAGGCGCGCGAGCCGCATCGTTCCGCACCGTGGTAATCATCGCCTCTGTAGGCGTGTTTATCGGTGCCGTGATGAGCAACGGCATGATGGACATTGCCCGACATGGCATCTTCCGACCCGAGAACTTTTCATTTTTCGACATCCTGTGCATATTCATGGCAGTAATGGTGACCGACATCATTCTGCTCGACATTTTCAACTCGTTGGGTATGCCCACCTCGACCACCGTGTCAATGGTGTTTGAACTATTGGGAGCCACCTTTGCCGTATCGCTATTCAAATTAGCTGCCGACAACACTGGATTAGGTTTCGACGACCTACTGAACACCGAAAAAGCCCTCTCGGTAATCATCGGTATATTCCTCTCGGTTGCAATCGCATTCTTCTTCGGCACATTAGTTCAATACCTCACCCGACTTTGGTTTTCATTCAACTACAAGAAGAATCTGACGTGGAAAATCGGCATCTTCGGCGGCATTTCAATCACTGCTATCATCTACTTCCTTCTGCTCAAAGGCACAAAGGATTTGACCTTTATGACTCCCGACGTAAAAGCGTGGATTGCCGACAACACCGCTATTATACTGACAAGTTGCTTAATCGTATTTACCCTATTGATGCAACTGCTCCATTGGCTTAAAGTCAACGTGTTCAAAGTGATTGTGATGACTGGCACATTCGCGTTGGCTATGGCTTTTGCAGGCAACGACCTCGTAAACTTCATCGGTGTGCCTTTGGCTGGCTTCGACTCATTCATGGACTATTCAGCCAACGGCAACGGCGACCCACACAGCTTTATGATGTCCTCGCTCAACGGCCCAGCCAAAACGCCTATCTACTTCCTCATCGGAGCAGGCGTGCTTATGGTCATTTCGCTTGCCACATCGAAGAAAGCGCGCAAAGTGGTCAACACCTCGGTCAACCTCTCACGCCAAGATGCTGGCGACGAAATGTTCGGCTCATCGCGCATTGCCCGCCGACTGGTCCGCTTAGTGCTTAAAACCTCAAATAAAATCATCGATGCCACACCAACAGGCGTACGCCGCTGGATTGGTCGACGCCTCGACACTTCGGAAGCTATCCTCGCCGACGGCGCAGCTTTCGACCTCGTGCGTGGCTCTATCAATCTCGTCCTTGCTGGTAGCCTCATCGCAATAGGCACATCGCTCAAATTGCCGCTCTCGACCACCTACGTCACATTTATGGTAGCTATGGGTACATCGCTTGCCGACCGTGCTTGGGGGCGTGAATCGGCAGTGTTCCGCATCACTGGCGTTATCTCCGTGATTGGTGGTTGGTTTATCACCGCTGGAGCTGCATTCATCGGCGCAGCTCTGATTGTGTCGCTGATGCACTTGGGTGGCACCGCGGCAATCGTCATCATCACCGTAGTTGCTATCATCGTGCTCGTTCGCAACAACGTCCGAAAAAACAAGGAAGAAAAGGCTACTGACAGCACTCTGTTCCAAACTATCATAATGACCGAGGACAAGGCTCAAGCTTGGGAACTACTCAAAATATATCTGCGCACCAACCAGCGCAACTTCCTCGAATATGCCAAAGATATGTACGACAAAATCACTCATAGCTTCTTCGCCGACAATGCCAGTCAACTCGGCAAATGCTGCGACTCGCTTGCCAAGCACAAGGCGATACTCAAAAGCGAACGCCGTCGCGCTACGCTATGTCTGAAGCATGTCGACGCAGCTATCGCAATCGAAAAAAGCGCATGGTTCCACCTCGCTAACAATAGCCAGATGTCGATGCTCTACAACCTGCGACGCATTGCCGACGCTTGCCACGAGCATGTCGATAACAATTTCAAACCACTACCTCAGCACTTCATCGACGACGCAATGCCATTGATTGCACAAATGCGCGATGCAATCGATGCCGCTATTACTACCGAAAATCCCGACGACGTAGTGAAGCTCCGCGAGCATTGCGACAAAATCAAGGAAGCTCTTGCCGAAAAATGCAAAGAGATTCACCACGACATCCGCAAAGAGGAGCCCTCAAACATGGCTGTGCTTTACGTCTATCTGAACTTGCTTCAGGAGTCGCAGGAAATCATGAGTATCCTTCGCAAGTTGCTCCGAGCCGACATCAAATTAATGGAGCCAGTCGAAGATATCGACCAACAACCGCTACACACCGCCGCCCTCCCCACCGTCAATTGAAGTCTATAATCCCTCTTAAAGTGGAATACAATAAAGCGAGCGATACGTTCCCGAATCATGGGCGTATCGCTCGCTCTGCGTTTCTCTTTGAGAATATTATTCAGCAGGCGACCATTTGCAACGAACCGGCGAAACGATTGCGCCTTCAGTTTTCAAGTCCTTCATTGCTTTGTCCACCTCCTTGCGGTCGAGCCCAGTGAGTTCTGCTATTTTACCTGCGTTCAAAGGCTCACCAGCCTCTTTCATTGCTGCCAATACTTTAGCTTTTGTATCCATAATTGTTTTGTTTGATTGTTGATATATATAGTTAAACAATGTTTCTTTGTTCAGAGTTCACTCAGAGCGGATTTAGAGCGAAATTGTGAAATGCAGCCCGTGCGGTCGGCGGTTCGCTGCCGAAATTCGAGCACCATGAAATAGCAAGGCATTTTTCACAATAGCAAGTCCGAGCCCTGTGCCGCCCTGTTCGCGCGAACGCCCCTTGTCGATGCGATAGAATCGCTCGAATATACGTTCGAGATGTTCGTCAGGCACTCCTGCACCGTCATCGTAGAAGCAAATATGGCGGTTGTCGGGTATCTCGATTGTAATCTGCGTGCCACCCGAATAGGCGTTTGCATTTATGATTAGATTGCGGAACACCGAATCCCATAGCGCGCGGTTGCCCGACATTCCTATGTGGGCGGCAAAATCCATTTTGATAGGCAAATAGCCATGCCCCGTATATTCAGCTACTACCTCAGCAATAACTTCGTTGACATCTATTGCACTCTTTTCAATCACAGCCTTACCCTCGTCTAAGCGCGTCAAGGTCGACACATCATCGAGCAGCGACTGCAAGCGGCGACCATTGGCATAGCATTGAGCTATAATGGCTGATTTCTGGTCATCGTCAAGTTCGGGATGCTCGGTCAGAGTTTCAAGGCACACCAATATTGCAGCTAAAGGGGTTTTCAATTCGTGGTTGATATTGTTGGTCAGCTGACGCTTGATGCGAGTTTTATCCTGCTCGAGCTGAAGTGTCATCGCATAATGCTTCTGCTGGGCTGCATACAGGCTGACGATGTGGCTCGAAATTTCACCAAGCTCATCGTGCGAAAATGCCTGATCGGCATAGATTTGCTCGCCAGCTTCCGCTTTGCGTGCAAAGTCGTTGAGTCGCGTAATCGTGCGACCAATGCGTCGGGTTGCCACCCACCCCACCAAACTGATTATCAGCGTAACGCCAAGCATAAACCAAAGGAACGTGCTGTCGGCAGCAAGCAGCTCGCTCAACGACACATCGTAAGGTGCAGCCGAGCGTACAATGAAGCGCCCCGACCTCATTGCCGAATAGAAATATGTTTCGTCGGTCGTAGCCGAGCGGCGCTGCAAGGAGTAACCAGTCCCTTCGGCAAGAGCCTGACGAATTTCTGGGCGGTCGAGGTGATTTGTTTCGGGCAAGCTATGGGTTGAATTGTCGTAGACAACATTACCCGCCGAATCAACAACCGTGACTCGCAATTGACTCAAAGGCAACTGCGTTTGCGCAACGAAGTCGGCTAGCGACACGCCATTCTCCAATGCATCCGACATATGCATATTGAATAGCTGCAACTGCTCGTCGAGTCGCTCAGCCTTGTACTGCTTCTCGCGGTCGTATTGAAACACCAAAAAGCAGGCGGTCAACAGCCACGACAGGACTAAAAACAGCAGGAAAATTTTGTGTTGGTATTTCAACCTAAATCGCTTATTGAGAGTCATATTTGTTCATTTGAAATTGGAGAGATTCACTCAAAGGCATAACCATAGCCAGGACGAGTGACAATGCGGTCGCCATACGGTGCTATTTTTTGGCGTATGCGGGTGATGTTCACATCGATTGTGCGGTCGAGCACTATAACCTCACCGCGCCACACGCGCTGCAATATCTCCTCGCGAGAAAACACTTTCCCGGGGTTGCCAACCAATAGCTGCAATATCTCAAACTCTTTTTTCACGAGCTTCACCTCGTAGCCGTCGACTTTCACTCGCTTCATTTCGGCATCAATCTCTATGCCTTGCTCCGCTTTTGGCTCTTGCGCTGCAGCTCGACGAAGCACCGCCTTGACGCGCGCAATCAAGTTGCGCATCGTGTATGGCTTGCAAATGTAATCGTCAGCACCGAGTGTCAACCCACCCACCATATCATCTTCAGAGTCCTTGGCTGTACAGAAAATTATAGGCACACTCGCTGTTGCGGCGTTAGACTTCACGATTCGAGCCATTTCAAATCCGCTCATTTCGCCCATCATCACATCGAGCAATATGAGTGCAAATTTACTCAAATCAAGCAGCATTGCTTCTTCGGCACTATGAGCCACAACCACGTCGTAGCCCTCGAAACCGAGATTCAAACGGAGCATTTCACACAGCGTGGGGTCATCTTCCACCACCAATATCTTAGGTCTGGCGTCCATATCTGAGATTCTATTCCTCACAAAATTACGCAAAAAACCTTAAGCTACGTAATTTCGGACTAAATTTTTCGTAATATTTTGACGAATAATGTGTAACTTTGCAAAATCATTCGTGTAAATTCCACAAATTATGAATATATCATACAACTGGCTTAAACAGTATCTCGACTTCGACCTCGACCCTCAGCAGCTTGCCGCTGCACTCACTTCTATTGGCCTCGAAACAGGCTCGGTTGAGGAAGTTGAAACCATTCGTGGTGGCCTTAAAGGCATCGTAATCGGCAAAGTGCTCACTTGCGTCGAACACCCCGACAGCGACCACCTACACGTCACAACCGTTGATCTCGGCGACGGACAAGCTACTCAGATTGTTTGCGGTGCACCCAACGTAGCCGCTGGACAAACTGTAGTCGTAGCCACCGTCGGCACAAAACTTTACGACGGCGACAAAGAATTCCAAATCAAAAAATCAAAAATACGTGGCGTTGAATCATTCGGCATGATTTGCGCCGAAGATGAAATCGGCATCGGGCACTCTCACGACGGCATCATCGTTCTCAACGAAGAGGTTAAGCCTGGCACACCTGCTGCTGAATACTACAACATCAAATCCGACTGGGTGCTCGAAGTTGACCTCACACCCAACCGCGTCGACGCCGCTTCACACTACGGCGTGGCTCGCGACCTGTCGGCTTGGATGTCGCAGCACGCTACCCCCTCACCAGCTCGTCGCCACGACGTCGATTCGTTCAGCATCGACCGTACCGACGGCGCTATCGCTGTGAGCGTAGCCAACACCGAAGCATGCCCCCGCTACTGTGGTTTGACCATTCGCAACATCAAAGTGGCTGAAAGCCCCGAATGGCTTCGCAATCGATTGATAGCTATCGGTCAGCGCCCTATCAACAATATTGTCGACATCACCAACTATGTGCTCAATGGCATCGGTCAGCCACTCCATTGCTTTGACCTTGCTAAAGTCGACGGTGGCGAAGTCATCGTAAAAACATGCCCCGAAGGCACTCCCTTCACTACTCTCGACGGCGTTGAACGCAAACTCTCCGACAAGGATTTGATGATTTGCAACGCAGAGAAACCGATGTGTATCGCTGGTGTGTTTGGCGGACTTGATTCTGGCGTAACAGAACAAACCACCGACATCTTCCTCGAAAGTGCATATTTCAACCCCACATCAATCCGCAAAACAGCCCGTCGCCACGGCCTTAATACCGATGCTTCGTTCCGCTACGAACGTGGCACCGACCCCAACCAAACGCTCTACGCTATCAAGTTGGCAGCTGTGCTTATCAAAGAATTGGCTGGCGGCGAAATCTGTGGCGACATCATCGACATCTACCCACAGCCTGTTGAGCCTTTCGACGTAAAACTCAGCTACGACTATTGCGACCGCCTTATCGGCAAGCATATTCCAGCTGAAACAATCGACTCAATACTCCGCGCTCTCGAAATCGAAATCGCTGGCCGCAATGGCGACGAAATCGACCTCAAAGTGCCAACCTATCGCGTCGATGTGCAACGCCCCTGCGACGTTGTCGAAGATATGCTCCGCATCTATGGCTACAACAATGTTGAGCTTCCCCAAAGCCTCAACTCATCGCTCTCGTTCAAAACATTCACCGACAGTGCTGAGGACCTTCGCCGCCTTATCTCAGAGCAGCTCACTGGTCAAGGCTTCAACGAAATTCTCAACAACTCACTGACTGCCGAATCGTACTACGCTGAATTGAAGCAATACCCTGCCGACCACTGCGTCAAGTTGCTCAATCCGCTGTCGAACGACCTCAACGTGATGCGTCAAACTCTCCTGTTCGGTGGCTTGGAATCGATTTCACACAATGCCAACCGCAAGTCGCCCGACTTGATGATGTATGAATTTGGCAATGTTTACGCTATCAATCCCGAAGCCGAATCAACCGAAGAACGTCCATTAGCGCCCTACACCGAAGGCTCTCGTCTTGCTCTCTGGCTCACTGGCAACCTTCAGCAAGCCAACTGGAATCGCCCAGCCGTAGAATCATCAATCTACGACCTCCGCACAATGGTTGCACTGCTGATTGCTCGCCTCGGCATATCTGAGCGCGAAATTGCTTGGACAGTACAGCCCGCCAACGACATTTTTGGAGCCTCAATCGCCGTTGCAACACGCTCAGGCAAGCAACTCGGTGCGCTTGGCATCGTAGCCAAAAAGGTCCTCAAAGATGCCGACATCAAACAGGACGTATTCTTCGCCGAACTCGACTGGCATGCGTTAGTCAAGTTATCGCTCTCTAAGAATACTACCTACACCGCGTTGCCCAAAACTATGCCAGTGAAACGCGACCTCGCTCTGCTCATCGACAAGAACGTGACAATGGACGACATCGAAAAGGTGGTACGCGAATCGGAACGCCGCCTGCTCACCGACATCACTCTATTCGACGTCTACGAAGGCAAAAACCTCCCCGAAGGCAAGAAATCATACGCTATATCTCTAACCCTGCAAGACTCAGAAAAGACCTTGCAAGACAAGCAGATTGATGCCGTAATGTCGAAGGTAATCGCCAACCTCGAAAAGCGTCTTGGCGCTCAACTCCGCTAAGGAGTGACTGCCGACAATGCGTCACATATCATAATACTGAAACAAATTCAACCAATGGACGAATTCAAATTGCCTCATCCCGAGCAGGAGAAACGCCCCGTGCTTGCATTCATTGGGCTTATTCTCTCCATTCTGAACTGGATTGCTGTGTTTGCATTCCCCAAAACCGACAGCACAGAAGCACTTTACACCCAAATGTACATTCTGATTGGCTCGTCGTTAGTCGCAGGTTTACTCTGTTGGTTAGGGCGCAAACAGGCCTTTGGCATGGCAATGCTTGGCATCGTTGTCGCGCTATTTCTGCTCATCACCTTAGGATGCAGCCTTATAGGTATGGCTATCGGATAAAGCAAAACAGACTAAGCCGCATACAATCGCGTTGTTTCATAATCCTCCTAATATCAATCCCGCTCGCAGTAAGCTTTACCGCCAGCGGGATACATTATATTATATAAGTCAGATTAATCGAATAGCGAACGTAGGATGTCGAGCGAACGGAGATTGCGCACCGAGCCAAAATGTATCGAAAAATATTCCAATAACAGATCGAGCACTCGCTGACGCTCCTCACGCGTAAACCGATAGGTATGCATATTCTCTGGCGTCATTCGCGCGAGCTGCACAGCCACAGCCGACTCCGACGGGTCGAGATAGCGACCCTGCAATGGTGGTGTCGAGCGAAACAGGCCGTTGGTCATATCAAGCAGATACCCCTCTTGATAGGTTGATAAGTCAGGCTCAATACCCATAAATCGCTGCAGTCCGACCATAAAGCAGATAGCGCAATTGGCTATCGAACTGCGACCCTCGACTACCGATGCAATCGACTGCTCAACATAGTCGAACAGCAGAGTATCAGGTTGACTGTCGCGCACAAGAGCATTGAGAAAATCACACATAAATAATATTATGGTCGATTTCATCGGATTGTCCAATATCATCGGTCCAGCCACAGTCACATCGCGCAATGTCTGCAACGAACGGTTTTCGCGCACATCAGCTACGCAATCAAACACACTTCCGGGCATCATCAACGCGCGCCTACGCACCGACTCGCGACTCTTGCCGTCGTTAACCAAAAACGACAAGCGTCCGTATTCGCGCGTCAGCACAGTGGCTATCGACTTCGAATCCTTAAACTTTATGACTCTCAGCGTGATGCATCGCGTAGTGCCCTGCATGGTGCTCTGATATATATTGATTACATCATTAATATTACTCTACTTTGCGGTATTCCGCTCAGTCACCTCAGCCCATTTCAACCGATTAAAATCAACCAATCTTAGGCTTAGACAGTGCAAAATTACCAAATTCAAAGCGACTATAAGCAAAAATCGCACAAATTTTTTCGAAATATTTGCAAGATTTAAAAAAAAGACTTAACTTTGCAATCGCTTTTTAAGGCAAACCCTAATGGCCCATTCGTCTATCGGTTAGGACGCAAGATTTTCATTCTTGAAAGAGGAGTTCGATTCTCCTATGGGCTACAAATAAACAAAATTTGCAACAGACAATCACAAACAAATAATGGCAAACCACAAGTCATCTATCAAAAGAATTCGCCAGACTGCAGCTCGCCGTCTCCGCAACCGCTACTACGAAAAAACTTGCCGCAACGCTGTTCGTCGCGTACGCAAAATGACTAACAAAGCTGAAGCTGAAGCAGCTTTCTCTAAGCTCACTGCTATGCTTGACAAACTCGCTGCAAAACGCACAATCTCTAAGAACAAAGCTGCTAACCTCAAGAGCAAAATCGCTCGCTACATCAACACTTTGGCTGCTTAATTCGTCGGTAGAGGCCAATCTCTGACTTCATAATCTTTTCATACTCTGGCCCATTCGTCTATCGGTTAGGACGCAAGATTTTCATTCTTGAAAGAGGAGTTCGATTCTCCTATGGGCTACGCAAGAAGAGGCGCAATCATCAGGTTGCGCCTTTCTTGTCGTCCAAACCGACCTATGAAGGCATGGAAAGACTAATTTTTGTTAAGCATTGACTAATTTTACGCCGCAATACCCCAAAAATGCGTTTTTTTTCGTACCTTTGCACGATAAAATGGATTAACCGCAATAAATCGTAAATGGAAAACAACAAGATTCTGTATATCGCACAGGAAATCGCCCCCTACCTCCCTGACAACGACCTCTCTTCGTTGAGCCGCAACATCCCCCAATCTGTTCAAGAAAAAGGGTTTGAGGTGCGCACTTTTATGCCCAAATTCGGCAACATCAACGAACGTCGCAATCAGCTTCACGAGGTCATTCGCTTGTCGGGAATGAACATCGTAATCGACGATACCGACCACCAACTCATCATCAAGGTCGCCACGCTGCTCCCCTCGCGTATGCAGATTTACTTCATCGACAATGAAGACTATTTCCAGCACCACGTAGTAAAAGATATTGAAATCCGACAGACCCCCGAAGACAACGACGAACGTATAATGTTCTACATTCGTGGCGTCATCGAAACAGTCAAGAAACTCCGTTGGGAGCCCTCAATCATCCACAACGTCGGTTGGATTTCAGCCCTCGCTCCAATCTACATCAAGAAAATCTACAACGAAGACCCCTCGTTCCGCTCATCGAAAGTAGTGTTCTCATTGGTCAACGACGCTTTCGAAGGCACTCTCGACCCTCGCTTCGTTGAAAAACTCAAAGCCGACGGCATCGAAGCCAACCTGCTTACCGAACTCGAAGGAGCACCCGTCGACTACAAGTCATTAATCAAATTCGCAATCCGCAATAGCGACGGCGTGGTTTGCTCAATGCCTAACGTCGACCCCGAGCTCATCGAATACGCAAAAGCCTCTGGCGTTCCATTCCTCGAATATCCTGGCGACGACGCTCAAGCTTACATCAATTTCTACGAATCTCTCTAACACTCAACCCGACTCCGACGCTGCTCTAAAGCCTAAGCATCACATCAAGCCGACAGCCTCCACAGCAGCCCCGTCAGACGAACATCGCACTTATATGAAACGCCTCTTACTGACCGCAGCCATAGCAATATCTATCCTCATCGCAACTTTCACAAGCTGCGTTGACACCAACACCATAGGCTCATCGCTCGTTCCAAGCACAAGCGAGGTCATCGTCGAAGACGGTTTTCAACTCGCTGGTCAATCAGTCGAAAGCCACAAAGTGCAATCCCGCACCATAATCCAGTTGCTCGGCTCAATCGATGCGCAGGAATATGGCAAACTTTCGTCCGACTTCGTCACTCAATTCTTCCCAGTAGCTACGTTAGACACCGTAATCCGTAGCATATCCGACATCGACTCATGCAAACTCTTGATGATGTTCAAGCCCGGAATGTTTATCGGCGACTCAGTTGTTCCTATGGGTCTTGAGGTCTACAAACTCAACAAACAGCTCCCAGCGCCCATTTTCTCCGATTTCGACCCCGAAGGCTACTACGACACCTCAGCGTTGGCAAAGAAAGTTTACGGCGCCAGCAGCCTTAGCGCTCCCTCCGACTCCGTAGCCAAACTCGGCTACCGCGAAATCTACGTCGACCTCCCCTACAGCGTCGCCGAAGAGCTCTACAACATCTACACCACCGACCCCGCTTCACACCTCTCGCCCAAAGAGTTTGCGAAGCATTTCCCCGGCTTATACGTGCGCAACAGCTACGGCTCAGGCCGCATCACAAAGATAGGCAACACCTCAATCGTGTTCTACTACCACCAAAACGCAATCAACGACAAAGGTAACGACACAATCTATCGCTACATGGGCAGCTTCTATCAAGCCACCCCCGAAATCGTCACCAACTGCAACATCAACTTCGATATATCCGAAGCTATCACCAACCGAATCGACGCTGGTGAGCAGCTAATCGTTTCACCAGCAGGCTACGACGTAGAAGTAGAATTCCCAGTCAAGGACATCATCAACTTCTACAACGAAAACCGTGGCGACCAGTCAGTTATCAACACCTTGACAATGTCGATTCCCGTTGAAGCCGTTTCAAACACCTACGGCATCGACCCACCCAAAAGCCTACTGTTTATCCTCAAAAACAAACGCGAAGAATTCTTCGAAAAGTCGAAAGTTACCGACAACAAGACCTCATTCTACGCCAACCTTATCGATAATAAATACACATTCACAGGTCTACGCGAATACCTCATCGACGCCCTCGAGCGCCAAGAAGAGCTAACCCCGGAGGACTACACATTCACCCTCACACCAATCTACGTCGACCTCGAAACAACGGGCAACAGCTACTACGGCACATCGCAGAGCTTAGTGCGCACAATCACACCCTACATCGAAGAGCCCGCCTTGGCTCGCCTGCGCACCGACCTCGCCACCATCACCCTCACCTTCGCCAACCGCAACAACAACTAACACGACTCCCCCACGCCCTATCGGCGCACACAATGGTTAGTTACAACAGTCTGCTCAGTCTTCCTAAGCAGCGTAAACCCATATCCACACCACCCCACAACCACCGCACCATAGCCTCCCCAAGAAGCCTATCCCCCTTTGCAACCAACTCCCCACAGCCATAAGCGACCTAAGAGTCCTATGCCACCTATATGCGAAGATTATATCTTCGTCGGGATTTTATTGGTAGAATGGGGGATTTTATCTATTTTAAGAGGATTGGTTTTGTAGTTAGAGGGAGTTTAATTAACTTTGCGTGTTATCTTGCGTCTAATTGTAAAATTAGGTCACATTTGAAGCTGCGTCAATCAAATTACTCTAATTTGAAGCTGCGTAGATTCAATATGGTGCGCTTGGCAAATGCGACGTAAAGCCTAAAATTCGCCTCGTGCAGAGGTTGCGTCTAATTGTAAGACTAAACATCCAACAGATGAATTTCAAAAAATCTCTATTGGCAATCATTGCCGTAATATCGTTTAATGTCGCTTGCGCTCAATCTCCTGAGCGAATGTTCCCCTATCCTGAGCCTCCAGAGGAGTTGGTATCGTTGGGCGAACGAACAAGCTACCTTGTGGAACACTTTTGGGAGCGTTGCAGGCTGCCCGAGTCAATCAATTTCCGTGCCGAATTTGAGACTGCGTTCACAGATTATGTCTCGTTCATGCCTTATGCCGACGCTGATGTTGTTCACAAATCAATCGCCAATCTTATCGAAAAGTTCAACAAGGACCCCGAAAAGCTCTTAACGCTGGCTGAGATTGCAGAAAAAACGCTGTATCTACCTGACGGCGAATTCCTCTCCGATGAAGTATATCTCCCTTTTGCTAAAGCAGTTGCCGACCACAAGAAAATCAAAAAGGACCGCAAGGCTCACTACGTTGAGCAGGTCAACGTGCTGAGCTGCACACAAGTTGGCATGCCTGTGCCCGAGATTGAATTCACTCGCGCCGACGGCACAAAGGGCAAATTGAGCGAACTGACTGGGGCCTACACTCTAATATTGTTTATGACTCCCGACTGCGATGATTGCTATATGACACGCCTGCGACTTTCGGCCGACGCTAATGTCAACGCGCTCATCGAAAAGGGTTCAATCAACGTGGTGTGCATCGCTACATGCAATCCCGACGACGAATGGCGCAAATCGGTCGAGAACTACAACAAACGCTGGACCGTTGGGGCAGCACCCGACGTCGCCAAGAGATTCGATATGCGCAATCCCCCAGTGTTCTACTACTTGAGTCCTGACCACAAAATCATGTCGAAGACATTGGTCATCGACGGCTTGCTCGAAGCATTCCGCCGCGCCAACCAACAACAATAGTCTAAATCAACCGCATACTAACTCATCAATCATTTGATTTGAAAATAGCAGTACTGATATCGGGAGGCGTTGATAGCGCCGTGGCAGTGCACCGACTACTTGAGCAGGGGCACGACCTTCACCTATTCTACATACGTATTGGCCTCGACAACGGCGAAGGAGATTGCTCGGCTGAAGAGGACATCGAAATGTGTCAATTCATTGCACGAAAATACAACCTACCATTTGAGGTTGTAAGTTTGCACCAAGAATATTGGGACAACGTAATGGAGTACGCCTTACGCACTGTGCGCGAAGGACTTACGCCCAACCCCGACATCATGTGCAACAAAATGATCAAGTTTGGTTTCTTCGAGGAGCGTTGGGGCCACGAATTCGACCTCACAGCCACTGGCCACTATGCCTCAACCGAAATGCGCGACGGCAAGAAATGGCTCACCACAGCTGTCGACCCAGTGAAAGACCAAACCGACTTCTTGGCTCGCATCAGCTATAAGCAGCTCTCCCACTTGATATTCCCACTCGGCGACATTCCCAAAGCTCGAGTGCGCGAAATAGCTATCGAAAGCCGTATGCCTAACGCCTATCGCAAAGATAGTCAAGGCATCTGCTTCCTTGGCAAAATCGACTATAATGAATTCATACGCCGTCACCTCGGCGAAAAGCCTGGCCCAATCGTAGAATTGGAAACTGGCCGCAAACTCGGCACTCACCGTGGCTTCTGGTTCCACACCATAGGTCAGCGCAAGGGTCTCGGACTCAGCGGCGGTCCATGGTATGTGGTTAAGAAAAACATCCACGACAATGTGGTGTATGTCAGCAACGGCTACGACACCGAAAAGCAATATGGGCGCACCATTCGCATCAATCAGATGCATTTCATCACTGAAAATCCTTGGGAAGGCATAACCACGGAGATTCCTATCACATTCAAGAATCGCCACATGCCCGAATTCTTCCCAGCCACGCTTCGTCACGTTGGCGACGACGAATACATTATCACTTCCGAGCGATTAGTGCAAGGCATAGCGCCGGGACAATTTGCCGTAATCTACGACCCTGAGGCTCACACTTGCTTCGGTAGCGGAATAATCTACGGCAGCTAATCGGACCTTGCAACGTAAATAATCAAACAAAAAACTCGTATAGCGATGAGCAATGATATAGTCGAACTGAAAGTGTTAGGCCTCACCTACTCGCAGGTGCAGTCGGGGGCATACGCGTTGATTTTGTCGCAAGTCGACGGCCCATACCGCGTTCCGGTTGTGATAGGAGCCGCCGAAGCACAGTCAATAGCCATACGCATGGAAAACATCGCCCCTCCGCGACCACTAACCCACGACCTGTTCGACAGCTTCTCACACGCCTTTGGCATAAAATTGGTGAAAGTGTTCATCTACAAATTTGAGGACGGAATATTCTACTCCGAACTGACATTCAAGGACTGGAACCGCGAAATAGTGCTCGACTCGCGCACATCCGACGCGATTGCAATTGCAATGCGCACAAAATCGCCAATTTACACCACCCGCGAGATTCTCGAAGAAACAGGCTTCGTAATGGAAAACCCCAACGATGAATTGCCTTACGATGATGAGCCAACTCGCACCGAGCCAAAACTTGAGAACTACGCTATCGAGGAGCTTGAAGCCACTCTCACTATTCTCATCGAAAAAGAGGAATATGAGGAGGCTGCCAAAGTGAAAGCTATTCTCGACGCCAAAAAAGCGGCTCGCGACTCTGCAGAAAAATGAACAAACTCTAACCCTATATGAATACTACTACACTGAAAACTAAGCTGTCGGTGATGAACTTCTTGGAGTTCGCCGTCTGGGGCTCGTACCTCACCTCAATGGGTACACAATTAGTTGAAATTGGCTTTGCCGACAAGATTGGGCTTTTCTATGCCATGCAGGGCATAGTGTCAATCTTTATGCCTGCTATCATAGGCATTATAGCCGACCGTTGGGTGCCTGCTCAGCGTATGCTCGGCATTTGCCACCTGTTGGCAGCACTGTTTATGGCTGCAGCTGCATTCTCAATCAATGCAACGCGTCCCGAATTCAACTACTGGCTAATCTTCGGATTCTACTCGCTAAGCGTAGCTTTCTATATGCCAACCATAGCACTTGCCAACTCAGTAGCTTACAGCATCTTAAATAGCGCCCGACTCGACACCGTGAAGCATTTCCCACCCATTCGCGTGTGGGGCACAATCGGCTTCATTTGCGCAATGCTCTTCTGCGACTTTGCCGGCTTCCAGAAAACTTATATGCAATTCTACCAAAGCGCTACGCTTGGTCTGATATTGGGTCTATACTCCTTCACTTTGCCCAACTGCCCAGTGAACAGAAGCGGCGAGAAGAAAGGCCTTATCGAAGCACTCGGGTTGAAAGCCTTCAGCCTGTTTAAGCAAAAGAAAATGGCTATATTCTTCATTTTCTCAATGCTGCTTGGCGTATCATTGCAGATTACCAACGGCTTTGCCAACCCATTTATCACTTCATTCAAAGGTATTCCCGAATTTGCCAACACCTTCGGTGCCAACCACGCTAATGCATTGATTTCGCTTTCACAAATGTCGGAAACCCTCTGCATTCTGCTCATTCCGTTCTTCCTGAAGCATTTCGGCATCAAGCGCGTAATGCTCATCGCGATGTTTGGATGGGTATTGCGTTTCGGCCTCTTCGGATTAGGCAACCCGGGTCCAGGCGTTTGGATGTTTATCCTCTCGATGATTGTTTATGGCGCAGCATTCGACTTTTTCAATATCTCTGGCTCGCTCTTCGTCGACAAGGAAACCGACCCTGCTATCCGCTCATCGGCTCAAGGGCTGTTTATGCTGATGACCAACGGCCTTGGTGCCACAATCGGCACGTTGGCGGCTCAGCAGGTGGTCAACCACTTCGTTTACAAACCAATGAGCACACCCTCGGAAATGATTCAAGGGTGGTCGACATCATGGCTCATCTTTGCCGCCTACGCCTTAGTGGTAGCAATCCTGTTCGCACTGATTTTCCGCTACAAACATACTCCCGAAGCAGCACCTGCTCACAAATAAGCAATGATTCAATTCTACGGACCTGACATATTGACCAATCCCGTACTCCCCGAGTCGGACTCTCAACACTGCATCAGAGTGCTCCGTATGGGCTACGGCGACATGATTGAGGTAGTCGACGGCAAAGGCTACCGCCACCGCTGTCGCATCGCTGACCCTCACGCAAAGCACACGCTGCTCGAGGTGGTGGAATCGGTTGAGATAGCCCAGCCATGGAGCGGTAACATCACCGTAGCCGTAGCGCCGACAAAGCATCTCGACCGCATGGAATGGCTCATCGAAAAGCTCGTAGAAATAGGCATCAACCGCTTCGTGCCGCTGCTCTGCCGTCACAGCGAACGCAAAGAAATCAAAATCGAGCGCATCAGCAAAATAGCCATTTCAGCCATGAAGCAGTCGCTCAAAGCCACAATGCCGATTATCGACGAGATGACCCCATTGCGACGCTTTGTCGACGAGTGTCGCGACTCACAACGCTTTGTAGCCTACTGCGCCGACGACGTAGAGCGCCGTTTGCTCGCTCGAGAGCTTCGTCCCGAAGGGGATGTGACCATACTCATTGGTCCCGAAGGGGATTTCTCCCCCGAAGAGGTAGCGTTCACACTCGGCAATGGCTTCATCCCCGTATCGCTCGGCGACTGCCGACTGCGCACCGAAACAGCCGCATTAGCTGCTTGTCAAACTGTCCACGTAATCAAACAATTAAATTACTAACCGCATCAACCCTAAGCCTTAGGCAACCCTATGAGCTAACTATAAAAACAGAACGACACTACGATATGAAAATACTTGTCAAATTGACCCTAACGATAGCCGCACTTATGATGCCGGCAGTAGTTCTCGCCCAATCGGCACAGGAGCGCGAAATAGCCGATGCAGTGCTCAAAGTTTACGACGACGAGCTCCGCACCGACCCAACTAACTACGAAATATGGTTTCGCCGTGCAAACTTGCTGTATGGTCTAAACCAGTATTCACGCGCCCTTAGCGACATTGACAACGCATTGAAATACACGCCTCAAACCGACCTCGATATGCTTGCTCAGGGACACGCCTTGCGCGCAAACATTTATATAATGTCGGAGCAACTCGAAAACGCTCTCGCCGACATCAGCCGCGCTTGCGAGGTTGACCCGTCGTCATACGAATACCTCTATCAGAAAGCCAACATTGAATATCAGCTTGAGAAATACCAGGAAACAAAAGAGGATTTCCGTCGACTCGGACGCATTCATAATCGCAGTCTCGAATCGCTCGTAGGGCTCTCACGCATTGCCGTCAAAGAGAACAACCTCGGCCTTGCCAACGAATACATCGACCAAGCAGTGCAATTCTATCCCGCTGAGCCTGAAGCATATCTGCGTCGTGCCAGCGTGCGCCAACTGTTGGGCAACAACGTCGGAGCTGTCGATGATATGATTATGGCATTGAGCCTCGACAGCAATAGCCAGCGCGCTATCAGCGCAATCGTAGCGATGAGCAACAGCGACTACAACGCCGTAGTGTCAGCCCTTAGCCACGCCATTACCGAAGCGCCCAACAATGGCATGTTCTACTACATACGTGCCACAATCGCTCAAGCCCACCACCGCTACCTCGTGGCTATCGACGACTACCGTACAATTCTCGACAACGGCTACTACAACTATTATGGCATCAATGCTTCAATGGCCGAATGTTACTACGCTCTGTGTGAATACGACAAAGCGCTTAACGAAATCAACTACGCCATTGGCGCTACTGCCGACAATGGGGCATACTACGTGACTCTCTCAAAAATACGCCTTGCAATGGGCGACGTCAGCCTTGCGCTCGATGCTGCAAACAAAGCGTTCGACCGCTTGCCCGACAACAATAAAGTGGTGACGCAACTCGCACTTTGCGAGGTTGCAACCGAACAGTTCGACCAAGCATCAAACCACTTCGGCGAGCTTATCATCAATATGCCAAACGACCCCGTCAACTACATTATGCGTGGGTGGGTGTTGCGCGAAAAACTCCAACGCAGAACTGATGCTGTCGGTTTCTTAACCCGCTGTGCACAACTCGAATACTCCGACACCGACATCAACTCAATGCGCGGATTTGCGCTGCTGCTTCTCGGCCAGGAGGGCACTGCTCGCGAATGGATTGACCAAGTAATGGCAGCACGACCAACCGACGTAGACGGTCGTGTCAACTACCTCGCAGCCTGCCTGTATAGCCACCTCGGCGAAACTGACCTCGCTTTCGACTACCTTGCTAATGCTCTCGACAAAGGATATTCCAACCTGCAGGAGCTCACAGCGGGCAACAATGCGAACATCAACATCGCACCACTACGCGATGACCCTCGCTTCGCTCAGATGATTAAAGGCTACGATTACTTGTTCAAAAAATAAGCCGACTTATCGTTATTCTTGCCCCACTAAACCATTGTAAAACAACGGCTAACCTATGCAACCTTCGATGAAGAGATTCGTAAACTTGTTTATCACAGCAGCGACGCTATTCTACGCTTCAACAGCCGACGCTTCGCCGATAGAGCAGAATTCGAAGTCGCCAGCCGACTACGTCAACCCATTCATTGGAGCAAGCAGTAGCATCGGATTGGCAGGGGTTTACCATGGATTAGGGAAAACATTCCCAGGCGCAACAACCCCCTTCGGTATGGCTCAAACCACGCCAAACACTATTTCGGGGGGCGACAATGCCTCTGGCTATAGCTATGAGTTGCAGACATTCGAAGGCTTCACAGTCAATCAAATGAGCGGTGTGGGTTGGTATGGCGACCTCGCCAACTTCATGGTGATGCCCACAACTGGTCCCCTTCAAATCATTGCAGGCAAGGAGGATAACTCAATCAAAGGGTATCGCTCGCATTTCGATAAAGCCACCGAGCATGCCGAAGCGGGATACTACAGCGTTCACCTCTCCGACTACAACATCAAGGCCGAAGGCACTGCTACGCCACGATGCAGCTATATGCGATTCACATTCCCCGAAAACGCTCTTTCAAGGATTCAAATCGACTTGGCTCATCGCGCTGGTGGCACTTCTATCGAGCAAGCGGTCAATGTAGTCGACAATCGCACCATTGAGGGGAATATCGTATGCACACCCGACGGAGGTGGTTGGGGCGACGGACATGGCAACGTGAGCTACACGCTCTATTTTCACGCTGAACTCTCACGCCCAATGAAAGACTGGGGCATCTGGAGCGCCGAAATTCCCGACAATGCTTCACGCCACCTCGGCGACGTGTACACACCCGAATATCAACAGATTATAGCTTCTGCGCCTATCTCTCGCCAATCGCGTGGAGCTACAGGCAAACATCTCGGATTCTTCACCGAATTTCCGACCAAAGAGGGCGAAGTTGTCGAGCTGAAAGTTGGTATTTCATACGTCGACATCGAAGGTGCACGCAAGAATTTTAATGCCGAAATCGCCGATCACGATTTCAACACTATCCGCCAAAAAGCCCATGATATGTGGAACTCTGCGCTGTCGGCTATAACCGTTAGCGGCAACCACGACGACGACCAGCTAACCACCTTCTACACAGCATTGTATCACACAATGATTGACCCTCGCATAGCCAACGATGTCGACGGTCGCTACGTTGGGGGTGACGGACAAATCAAGCCTGCTACCGACACGTTCGTCAAGCGCACTATCTTCAGTGGCTGGGACGTATTCCGAAGCCAATTCCCGCTGCTAAACCTCATACGCGCCGACGTAGTTCACGATCAGATACATTCACTAATCACACTCGCTGAAGAGAGCGGACGCGAATATTTCGAGCGTTGGGAGTTGATGAACTCCTACTCTGGCTGTATGCTTGGCAATCCTGCCCTACCAGTAATCGCCGATGCCTACGTCAAAGGAATACGCGATTTCGATGTCGACAAAGCTATCCGCTACGGTATCAACTCCTCAATCAAGTTAGGCAACGACACCACTTTAGGTTACTACCCCGAGCCTCTTAGCATATCAAACACCCTCGAATATGCCTACGCCGACTGGGCGCTTGGCGCTCTTGCCGAAGCTGCTGGTATGACCGAAATTGCCGCAGAATACAAAGCTAAA
>JAGBWK010000012.1 GCA_017629835.1 Muribaculaceae bacterium
TAATACCAATGGTGCATTCAAAGTAAAATTCCCAGGCGCTAAAGACTATAGCCTCCAAGTTCTAACTACAGAATGTGTAGTTGATAATACAATAATTGTAGGTTTTGAAGTTGGAGAAGATGTAGCTGCTGTAAAATATGGTATACTCACAGGAGGTATTTATGGTTTCACTGAAGATAATTATCAGTATATTGCAGAGAAAGGAACTGAAGCATCGAATGCTGTTATGCAAATTGAATTAAGCGCAGAAGACCCGGCTGGTCGATACACAGTTTTAGCTGCAGCTCTTGATGCAGATGGCAACTATGTGGCTGGTGATGGTACATTCTTCTATAATGTAATAGATAATCCTGAAGAATGGGTTTCTCACGGTCAAGGTGTTTATGGCGAAGATATAGTTTCTTCAATTTATAAAGCGTTTGATCCGGTTGTATTACAAGCTGAAATCCAGGAACATAAAGATATACCGGGTTATTTCCGCGTAGTTAATCCCTATGCTAATTCATTCGAAGCATATGAAATAGAATCTGAGCATGCTGCAGAAGACCATAATCACTATATCTTTATTGATGCTACTGATCCAGAAAATGTAGTAATTGAAGAGTCGGTTACTGGGTTTGACTTAGGAGATGGAATGGTCTTTTTGATGTCGCTTCCAGCTTATCACGAAAGCTACGATAAGCCAGAAAATTATGGTAAAATGACCGAAAAGGATGATGATACATATCTTATTTCTTTCCCTGTCAATAGTGTAGTAGCTGGAGAGATGTATTATCAAAAAGGTGCAATGAGTTATGCTAATTCTAATGGCGGTCTCTTCTTCGAAATTCCTAAGGCTAAGTCAGGCGTTGAAAACGTAGCTGTTGACAATGTTAAGGCTGAATATTTCAACCTCCAAGGTGTACGCGTTGCTGAACCTTCAAATGGTATCTTTATCCGTCGCGAAGGCAGCAAAGTATCAAAAGTGATGATGTAATCAATCGCAAACATTCTTCTCGGGAATGGCTCTCGCCAACCCCGAACCGTATAACAAAGGCGCCTCCCGGCGCCTTTGCTTGTTATTACGCTTGTCATACTGCAAAGCTGCGCCTTTACTCTATAAAAATCTGATGATTTTATCTTCTCGTGGCATTTGAGTGCATTTGAGGGGGTGGAGTTTGACTTTTGTTGAAAAATTTTGTAACTTTGCTTGATACAATCACTTTCAGACTGCACAACCAAAAATGAGCGACGACCTTACTTCAAAATTGAATCCTGAAAACGACGATCTCAACGCCAAAAACAATGATAATGGCTCAGCACAAACGCCTGCAGAGTCGGAGTTGAACACTCACGCCGATGCATCGGATATGCCCGACGCTGACGACGTGGCTGAGGTTGAGGAGAAGAAACTCCCTGCAAAGAAGCCTTATGAACAGGGCGCTGGCGATGTTGTAAAGCATCAGTTGCCGGGCATGTTCCGCAACTGGTTTCTCGACTATGCTTCATACGTAATCCTCGACCGCTCGGTGCCTCACATCGACGACGGTTTGAAGCCTGTGCAGCGCCGAATACTCCATTCGATGAAGACGCTCGACGACGGCCGTTTCAATAAGGTGGCTAACATTGTTGGTAACACAATGCAGTATCACCCCCACGGCGATGCGTCAATCTACGCTGCGCTTGTGCAGTTGGGTCAGAAGGATTTGTTGGTCGAAACTCAGGGTAACTGGGGTAACATTCTGACAGGCGCTTCAGCGGCTGCTGGCCGTTATATCGAAGCACGTCTGTCGCCATTCGCGCTCGAAACGGTTTTCAGTCCGAAGATTACGGAATGGACATTGTCGTACGACGGCCGTAAGAAAGAGCCAGTAGTGCTCCCGTCGAAGTTCCCATTGCTTCTGTTCCAAGGGGTGCAAGGTATTGCGGTAGGTCTTGCTTCACGCATCCTGCCCAACAACTTCAATGAAATTATCGATGCCGCGGTAGCCCACTTGAAAGGTGAGCCATTCCAGCTATATCCCGACTTTAATACAGGCGGTTTCATCGACGTGAGCCGCTACAACGACGGCCAACGCGGTGGCTCAGTGAAAATCAGAGCCAAGATTGAGAAGCAGGACAACAAAACCCTCGCAATCACTGAGATACCTTACGGCAAGACAACCGACGAAATCAAAGAGTCGATTATCAGCGCATTCGAAAAGGGTAAAATCAAAATCAGAAGCGTGGTTGACTACACTGCTGAGTCGGCTTTGATTATCGTCAACCTGATTCCCGGCACATCGTCGGACAAGACTATCGACGCCCTCTATGCGTTTACTGACTGCGAAGTGTCGATTTCGCCCAACTGCTGCGTTATCAACGACAATAAGCCTCAATTCCTCTCAATCAGCGACGTGCTGCGCCACAACACCGACCGCGCTCGCGACCTGTTGCGTCAGGAACTTGAAATCCAGCAGGCTGAAATCCGCGAACAACTCCATTTCGCTTCGCTCGAAAAGATATTCATCGAAAAGCGCATATATAAGGATGAACGATTCGAACAGGGCGAAACGCTCGAAATAGTAATCGACCACGTGCGTGCTCGCTTGTTGCAGTATGTGAAGAATGCAATCCGCGAAATCACCGACGAGGACATCACTCGCCTGCTCGAGATAAAGATGCGCCGCATCACCAAGTTCGACTCGTCGAAAGCTGATGAGCAAATAGCGCTCTTCAAGGATAAAATTGCTGCAATCCAGAAGGACCTCGACCACATCACCGACTACACTATCAATTGGTTTGAGAACCTCAAAAAGAAATATGGCGACGCCTATCCTCGTCGCACCGTCATCCGCGGCTTCGACAACATCAATGCTGCAACGGTGGCTGAGGCTAACGAAAAGCTCTACATCAACCGCGAAGAGGGCTTCCTCGGCACATCGCTCAAGAAGGACGAATTCATCTGCAACTGCTCTTCAATCGACGATATCATCATCTTCTATCGCGACGGCCGCTACAAGGTGGTCAAGGTGGCAGAAAAGATGTTTGTCGACAAGAATGTGCTCTACGTCAACGTGTTCAAGCGTGGCGACGAGCGCACAATCTACAACGTAATCTACCGCGACGGCAAGGACGGCACTTACTACATGAAGCGCTTCAACGTCACTGGCGTGACTCGCGACCGCGAATACAATGTCACCTTAGGCACACCTGGCTCACGCATCGTGTGGTTCTCAGCCAACGCCAATGGTGAAGCTGAAGTTGTTAAGGTTACGCTCAAACCGAAGCCAAAGCTCAAAAACCTTCAAATCGACGTTGACTTTAGCGAAATGGCTATCAAGGGCAAGCAGTCGAGAGGTAATATCGTAACCCGCAACGACATCCACCGCCTGTCGCTCAAGGAGCATGGCACATCGACTTTGGGTGGACGCAAAGTGTGGTTCGACCCCGATGTGCTGCGCCTCAACTACGACGGCCGCGGCAACTACCTCGGCGAGTTCCAAGGCACCGACACTATCCTCGTGGTGCATAAGGACGGCTCATACTATATGTCGACTTTCGACGTGGGCAATCACTACGACGACAATATTCTCATCATCGAAAAGTATCGTCCGGGACACGTGTGGACCGCTATCCTCAACGATGCCGACCAAGGATTCCCTTACATCAAGCGATTCCCATTTGAGCCGACGGCTAAGCGTCAGCGCTTTATTGGCGAAAATGCCGATTCGACTCTTATCATGCTGAGCGACAACGTTGGTGCCCGTTTTGAGGTCACATTCGGCGGTGGTGACGATTTCCGCGAACCATTGGTGATTGATGCCACTGAGTTTATCGGCGTGAAATCGTTCAAAGCAAAGGGTAAGCGACTCACTACGTTCACTATCGATCATATCACCGAACTCGAACCGCGCGAAGTTGCTCCACAGGATGAGCAGCAACTCCCTGACGACGATGCTGTCGACACGGAAGCATCCGATGCTGTCGATATCGAGCCCGAACGCTCCGACGACGAAATCCGCGACGAAATCAACGGCCAGGAACGTCTGTTCTAAGTCGATTTCGGCTTCAAATCCCAATATTGCTATGAAACGTGTAGCTCTCTTGCTGATTTTCGTTGCTGGGTTGCTGAAACTCAGCGCGCAAGAGCCTATACGCCCGGTCAGCAGTGCCTACATGATTGAGGCGGGCTCGTCGCAGCTTGCCGATACATACCTTTCGCCCATGAAATATGGCGGCTGGAGCGCGGCGTTGGCGTATGAGCGCATGCAAGCAATGCGTTTTGACCCGGAAAATTGGGTTATGCAATTGGCTATACGTGGAGAGGTTGACCGCGCGCTGAACAATCTCGGCAATGTGGCAACGTGGCGTGCCAATATCTCGGCTCGCTGGGCTATGATGCACCGTTGGCGTCAGCTCGCCCCCGGATTGACCCTCGCCGTTGGTGGCGCAACAGGGATTGAGGGTGGTTGCTTCTACAATACACGCAATGGCAACAATCCAGCTTCGGCCAAAGCGGCGTGGACTATCGATGCTACAGCTTTCGCTGCATATAATTTCCGACTCGGCAAGCTGCCGTTGACGCTCCGCTATCAGGCTGTGTTGCCTGTGATTGGGGTATTCTTCTCTCCGCAGTACGATGAACTTTACTACGAAATTTACCTTGGCAACCATAGCGGTTTGGCTCATTGTGCGTGGTTTGGCTCACGTTTCGCAATGACAAATTTGCTGACAGTGGATATGCATTTTGGCGCAACCTCGTTGCGCATGGGCTATCGCAACGAGATTCTGTCGAGCAAGGTTGCTAATATTGTCACTCGCGCTACGACCCACGCTTTTGTGCTCGGTATCGCCCACGAATGGCTCTCGTTGTCGCGACGCACTGCGCCGTCGACCGATGCGCGCATCATCTCAGCCCTCTATTAATCGCTCCCTAAATTCCGATTGAGAATGAAACTATTCAACATAATCGTAGCGCTGCTCGCACTGACGCTGAGTGCATGCCATTCGGTCGAAGAGTATGCCGACAATCCTCGCGGCAACTTCGAAGCGCTTTGGACTACGCTCGATGAGCATTACTGCTTCTTCGGCGAGAAGGGTGTTGATTGGGACGACGTTTATCTTCGCTATTCGCCAAAGATTAACGACAAGATGACCGACGAAGAGCTGTTTGAGGTGTGCGCCACAATGCTCGAAGAGTTGCGCGACGGGCACACGAATCTGTCGTCGTCGTTCGACGTGTCATACTATCGCCGTTGGTGGAGTGACTATCCGCAAAACTATGATGCCCGACTGATTGAGGAGCATTATTTCAACTTTAATTATCGCCAGTCAGGCGGCTTTATGTATGGCATTTTGCCCGAAAATATCGGCTATATCAACTATTCAAGTTTCTCGTCGGCAATAGGCGAAGGCAACCTCGATCAAGTGCTGTATTATCTTTCTACATGCGACGGGCTTGTGTTCGACGTTCGCGACAATGGCGGCGGCAATTTGGACAACGTAGGGAAGATTATTGCTCGTTTCATCACCGAACCGATGCTTGCTGGATATATTCAGCACAAAACTGGGCCAGCTCACGATGCTTTTTCCGAACCATATCCTTTCTATTATGAGCCAGCGCAGCAAGGGCGAATTATGTGGGGAAAGCCAACGGCAGTACTCGTGAATCGCTCAACATTCAGCGCTGCCAACAATTTTGTCAGCATCATACGCCATTTGCCCAACGTGAGCATCGTTGGCTCAACTACAGGCGGTGGTGGCGGAATGCCGTTCACGTCGGAGCTCCCCAACGGCTGGGGAATTCGCTTCTCGTCGGCCCCCATACTTGACCCTATGGGCAATCAGACTGAATTCGGCTGTGAGCCGTCGGAAGGGTGCAGTGTCGATCTCGACCCAGTCGCCGCCCTCGAAGGCCGCGACACCATGCTCGACTTCGCCGTCGCCCTCCTCCTCAAATAACCCTTTGCTGACCATTCAAAATTCGCCTCAAATTATTACGCAATAACAAAGCCGTGGGCTACCAAATTAGGCGCCCACGGCTTGTTTGATTCAGCGTCGATGCTGATATGCTGATTGCGGAAGATTACATCATGCCGCCCATGCCGCCCATACCGGGAGCTGCCATTGCGGGAACAGGATTTTCTTCTTTCTTGTCGGCGATTACGCACTCTGTAGTCAAGAACATGCCAGCGATTGATGCTGCGTTTTCGAGGGCTACGCGTGTTACCTTTGCTGGGTCGATTACACCTACAGCCAAGAGGTTTTCGAACTCGCCTGTGCGAGCGTTGTAGCCGTAGTCGCCTTCGCCGTCTTTCACTTTCTGTACGATTACTGCACCTTCAGCACCAGCGTTTGCAACGATTTGGCGGAGAGGCTCTTCGATAGCGCGTTTGATGATTTGAATACCAGTGGTTTCGTCGTCGTTTTCGCCTTTCACGCCTTCGAGAGCTGCTACTGAGCGGATGTAAGCTACACCACCACCAGGCACGATGCCTTCAGCAATAGCTGCGCGAGTAGCGTGGAGTGCATCGTCAACGCGGTCCTTCTTCTCTTTCATTTCTACTTCAGAGGGAGCACCGATGTGGAGCACTGCTACACCACCTGCCAACTTAGCAAGGCGTTCCTGGAGCTTTTCGCGGTCGTAGTCGCTCTTAGTTTGAGCGATTTGAGCCTTGATTTGAGCCACACGCATTGCGATAGCTTCTTTTTCGCCAGCGCCGTCGACGATAGTAGTGCTTTCTTTGTTGACAGTCACTTTGTCGGCTGTGCCAAGCATATCGATAGTAGCTGTTGCGAGGTTCATACCCTTTTCTTCAGAGATAACAACGCCACCGGTGAGGATTGCAATGTCCTCGAGCATTTCTTTGCGACGGTCGCCAAAGCCGGGAGCTTTTACGGCGCACACTTTCAATGAGCCGCGCAGACGGTTGACAACGAGAGTTGCAAGCGCTTCTGAATCAACATCTTCAGCAATGATAAGCATTGGACGTCCGCTCTGTGCTACGGGTTCGAGCACTGGCAGAAGGTCCTTGAAGTTAGATATTTTCTTGTCGAAAAGTAGGATGTAGGGGCGTTCCATTTCGCAATCCATCTTTTCGGTGTTGGTAACGAAATAGGGTGAGATGTAGCCACGGTCGAACTGCATACCTTCAACCACGTCGACAGTAGTGTCAGTGCCTTTCGCTTCATCAACGGTGATTACGCCCTCTTTGGTCACTCTCTTCATTGCTTCAGCAATGAGTTGACCGATTTTTTCGTCGTTGTTGGCTGAAATGCGAGCCACGTCTTCGATTTTCTTGAAATCGTCGTCAACCTCCTGAGCTTGAGCCTTGATGTTTTCAACTACGATAGCAACAGCTTTGTCGATACCACGTTTCACATCCATTGGGTTTGCACCAGCAGCAACATTCTTCAAGCCAACGTTGATGATAGCTTGTGCGAGCACTGTTGCTGTAGTTGTGCCGTCGCCAGCATCGTCGCCAGTTTTAGAAGCAACCTCTTTCACGAGCTGTGCGCCCATGTTCTGGAATGGATCCTCGAGCTCGATTTCCTTTGCTACGGTCACACCATCCTTAGTGATGTGGGGTGCGCCAAATTTGCGGTCGATAATCACGTTGCGACCCTTTGGGCCGAGTGTCACTTTTACAGCGTCGGCCAATGCGTCGACACCTTTTTTGAGCTCTTCGCGAGCCTTAATATCGAATTTGATTTCTTTAGCCATTTTAATCTATTTTTATGCGCTTGTCAGCAGCGCGTCGTTGTTGTTTTAGTTCTTATAGAATGGATTACATAACTACAGCGAGGATGTCGTTTTGGCGCATGATAAGCATTTTTTCGCCTTCAACGTCGATTTCAGTGCCAGCATATTTGCCGTAGAGCACTGTGTCGCCCTCTTTTACTACCATTTCTTCATCTTTTGTTCCGTTTCCAACAGCCACAACTGTGCCTTTCAATGGTTTCTCCTTGGCAGAGTCAGGGATAATGATGCCTGAAACTGTGACTTCTTCTGCTGCGATTGGGTTAACGAGTACCCTGTCAGCTAATGGTCTGATTTTCATGATTAAATAGTTTGTATTAATAGTTTATTTTATTTAGTTCAATATAATTGTGTCGGCAGCAACAAGTAGGTGCTGCTCGACATTGTCAATAAATAACATATTCCGTGCCAAACTCATTTATTGCAAAAACAAAATGACATTTTGACAATATTTCCAACAAAAATGGCACTCGATTGGTTTTTCGCTCATTTTTTTTTGACAAAAATTGTGATGTTATGAAAACTTTTGCCCCGAACATTTTGTTATGTCTTGAAAAAATACCAACTTTGGTATGGAATTAGATTCTAATTCCAACAAATCGAAATTATCACTACATTTTAAATTTAATATGGAAAAGAAAAGTATCAAAGGTACAAAAACCGAACAAAATCTTTTAGCTTCATTTGCCGGCGAATCGCAGGCTCGTGGACGATATACCCTCTTTGCTAAGAAAGCTCAAGAGGAAGGATATGAGCAGATTGCTGCCATTTTCCTCGAAACAGCAGCGCAAGAACTTGCTCACGCTGAACAATTCTTCGCTCGCCTCGAAGGTGGTATGGTTGAAATCACTGCTGCTTATCCTGCTGGCGTAGTTGGCGACACAAAAGAAAACCTCGCAGCCGCTGCTGCTGGCGAACGTGAAGAGTGGAGCGAACTCTACACAAGCTTTGCTCAAACCGCTGCAGAAGAAGGCTTCCCCGAAATCGCAGCATTATTCCGCAACGTAGCTAAAGTCGAAGTGATGCACGAAGAACGCTATATGACGCTGCTCGAACGTTTGCAAACAGGTACAGTATTCTCACAAGAAGAGCCCATCAAATGGCAATGCCGCTATTGTGGCTTCGTACTCGAAAGCAAATCAGCTCCCAAGAAATGCCCTATCTGCGGCAAAGACCAAGCCTTCTTCGAACGCAAAAAGAACAACCTCTAATCCTTCCGCAACCACCTGTAGTAGCTGATATGTCAGCTTGCTAATCAGGTGTAGCTCAATCATCTATAACTCATAAGGTTGCAATAACCAAACCAAAAGCTCCACGACCTCATCTCGCGGAGCTTTTGTTGTTTCCACTCTGGTAAAGTAAGGATTACAATTATTGGATGATAATTCTCACGGTTTATCACGGTTTCTCACGGCATTATCAATGCTTAACTTGTTGGTATTCGGTGCTTTAGGGCGTTTTTCTCAAATTCTCACGACTTTTGAGATAGTAGAAATCTAAAAGCGAA
>JAGBWK010000071.1 GCA_017629835.1 Muribaculaceae bacterium
CAGGAAGAGATTGCCATGGAATTGCAATTGGAAAAAGTAGGCAGCATTCAAGAGGTTGTCATCGACCGCGAAGAGGATGAGTACTATGTAGGGAGAACACAATACGATTCTCCCGAAGTTGACCCAGAGGTATTCGTCGACAAGCGCAAGAAATTACAGCTTGGCAATTATTACAAAGTCAAAATCGAAAAGGCCCTACCCTTCGAACTTTTTGGCACGTTAGCCCAATGAAAATTGCGTCGGAAATAAAATTAGCAATAGCCAAAGCGTTGGAATGTCGGATGCCATTTGCGGCACACTGCAAGCCAAATAATAGCGACGTAGTGTTCTACGCTGACGACCGAGAAAACAGTTCAAGTAATGATTGCGATTTCTTCAGCATATCACAGTGGGATAAATCGTTGCCACCGATAAAAATCCGCAAAAAACTTGATGCAACAACGCTACTTGCAAAAGAATTTGCAAGCCCAGAACAGACTGTTGCGCCATGGAAAAATGAGTGCGAAAAAGTTGCAGCCAACTCGACCGATAAGGCAGAATATATTAGTAAAGTGGGTGCTCTGATTGAGCAATTAAAACAGAATGGAGGTAAGGTTGTGATTTCACGAATAGAGGTTGAAAACGACACTCGATTCAATATCGCATATTTCGTTGACCTTGCAGAAAGGCTATTTTCATCCGCCACAAATAGCTTCAGAAGCATTTACTACACTCCAGAAACTGGAGCGTGGCTGGGTGCATCGCCCGAGTTGATACTCGACTGCGATAGCAATGGAGACTTCAGCACAATGGCTCTTGCAGGCACACTACCCAACGACGAGACAGCCTGGGATAAGAAGAATTGTATTGAGCATCAATACGTTATTGACTATATAGCCAATACCCTTAATAACCTCGGCATCTCCCCTACCGTTGAATCAACCGCCACAATTAAACATGGGAATTTACGTCATCTTCTGACCCCAATCAAAGGCAAACAGAACGGCGTTGAGCCAATGGATATAATCGAATCACTACATCCAACGCCAGCCATTGCAGGCTATCCAAAGGATATGGCGCTGCAACTGATAGCAGCAACAGAGTCGCACAACAGGGAATGTTATGGGGGATATTTGGCAGTTAGCGACAAAGAGGGTGTTCACGCCTACCTCAACATACGATGCTTAAAATTTGCTCCCGGAGCGATATGCCGATATGCTGGAGGTGGTATCATAGCCGAATCAGACCCAGAATCGGAGTGGGACGAAACGACGCTCAAACTTTCGTCAACACGTTGGGCGTGATGAAAGCATTGTAAAAGAAACAATTAAACGGTTTGGCAAGCGTTATGCTTTGCGGAGCTGCAAGCAAGCCCAGCGATTGTCGGAAGCAGTACGCACAAATTTGAGATTGTATTTCTCGGCTTCGTTTAGCAGAATTTCAACATCTTCTTCGTAGAAACCACTAAGTAGCAATGTTGCATTGGGTTTCATAGCTGCAGCGTAAGCGCCAAGGTCGTTGGTGATGATATTGCGATTGATATTAGCTATAAAAATGTCGGCTGGAGCCACATCCTTCAATGCAGAGGCGTCGCCATGAATCACATTGATTTCGGGATGAGCATTTATGCGAACATTGTCAACAGCATTTTCGTAAGCAAAGCCGTCGATTTCGATAGCCGTGATTGGGGATGCGCCACGCATTGCTGCAAGAATAGCCAAAATGCCTGTGCCTGTGCCCATATCAATAACCGACTGACCTTCGAGCGGCATGGCTAAAAGGCTTCGAATAATCAAAGATGTAGTTGGGTGATGCCCCGTACCAAAAGCCATTTTAGGGTCGATTACAATATCGTAGTCACATTTAGGAAAATCGCGGTGAAAACTACTATGAATGACGCACTTATCATCGATTACGATAGGCTGGAAATAGTTTTTCTCCCACTCCTCATTCCAATCGCGACCCTCAACTTTAGTGGTAGCGAACTTAAATTCATAAAATGGAATAGGGAACGACTCGATGACCGAATTGAGATTTTCATCGCTAAAATCTTCGCTTTTGACATAGGCAGTAAGTCCATGTTCATCAGGCACAAAACTCTCATAGCCAACATCGGCGAGCATGGAAGCCAGCACGTCGGTAACAACTTCGTCGCAAGGGGTTGCGTCAATACGCAGTTCGATATAATCATTCATAGCTATTGTCGATTTACAGTGCAAATATAGCATTAATTTCTCTTCTTTGGGAACAATCGAGAAAGAATCTTGACTACACTATAAATTGATAACACTATGCGACCAAATTTAACAGCCTTTTTGAGATTATCAATAAAATTCGATACATCAGACACTTGACTGCTACTATGGGGATTAAATACCCCTCTGAATTCATCAAGCGAGATATCGATTTGCAGACGCGTCACAAGACGCCGACTGCATAATTCTTCAAAATTGTATCCTGTCCAGTTGTTATTCATCGGGTAATTTTTGAGGTGGATTAAGAAGAATCGAGGACAAGAAACGCGCTATCGGATTGAAAATCAATTGTCGGCTAAACAAAACTACTGCGAGAATAAGCAGGCAATAGAATCCTACAACGATAAGAAAAGCCCAATATGGCTCAAAGAAATCAGAAAGCAACTCAGCGACTGCATACGTAGCAAAAAACAGCGCAATTAGCGATAGGCCGACGATAATCAGAGTCAGGGCGGCAATCGACAATAAGCGAGTAAGTTTCTCAGCCAATGTCAGTTTTGAATAATCAATATACAGCCTTATGAGCCGCCGCAACGAATCGGAATATCTGCTAAATTGCGCCATTGTTTATCGTAGTGGAAGGTTTGCAAACTGCTACGGTTGGGTAGCAATTTCTGATTCAATCTCCTTAACTATGGCATCAATCTTATGTTTTGGGACGTCATAGCCATGCTTCTTGATGTATTTCATGACGCGGCAACGTGTATTTTCGCCTTTGTCGGGAGCAAAGAACACTCCAAGCGCAGCTCCTATGGCAACGCCACCGAGGAGAGCTAAACTAATGTTTAGAAACTTCATAGTAGTAAAATAAGTAATGGGTTAATAAAATATTAGAATTTATAAATTCTTGAATATAGAACCGATTTCGCAACGTAAAAGTTCAGCGATTTAAGGTTATTTTGTCGAATATTCAAGGAATGATGAGCGAGAAAGGTGGGCGGAGGAGAGGCAAATGTAAAATTTTGGGATATTTGGTTTTATAGTCGGTTGCATTTCGCTATATTTGCAACATAATTGCAAACAATCAATTGAGATGAAAAGAGTATTATTTTTCCTGACAGTCATTATTTCACTCAGCCTCGCAGCGCAGGATATATCTGTAATGAGTTTCAATATCAGATACGACAACTCTGGCGACGGAGAAAATGCGTGGCCCAACAGGCGCGAACGAGCATCGGATGCAATAAACTTTTATGCGCCCGACATTATAGGCACGCAGGAAGTACTTCATCACCAATTGGTTGACATACTTGACGGATGCCCCCACTACGACAGTATTGGCGTTGGACGTCAGGACGGAAACACCCAAGGGGAATATTCCGCTATCCTGTACAACAAAAAGCGCTTTGAGATAGTCGACTGTGGCTGGTTTTGGTTGAGTGAGACCCCTGAAATTGCAGGTGCAAAGGGGTGGGACGCAGCGTGTGAGCGCATTGCAACGTGGGCAATTCTCCGCAATAAAGAATCAAAAATCGAGGTGTTTGCTCTAAATACACATTTCGACCATATCGGCCAAGTGGCTCGCGCCGAGAGCGCAAGGCTCATACTCAATCGCATAGCCGAAATGGCTAAAGGAATGCCAGTAGTAGTGACTGGCGACTTCAATGCCGACCCAGCCGACAAAGTAATCGAGCACCTGACAACTGGCACACCAATTGCGCTGTTCGACTGCCGGAATATGGCGAGAGTAGTTTATGGACCTGACTGGACATTCCACAACTTTGGTCGACTTTCAATGGCAGAACGGAAGAGAATCGACTACGTATTCGTCACTGAAAATATCGAGGTGGAACGATATGGAGTGCTTGCCGAAACTAACGACGGCTACCTCTCAGATCATAACCCCGTACTGGTATATCTCTCGATAAAGTGAGGTCGCTATAAGGTAAAATCCGAAAAATTGAAGAAATTTGAGGTACAAACTCAAAAAATCAGCTAAAAATATTGTAGATTCAAAAGAAATCCTTACCTTTGCAGCGTTGAAACGAAACTGAGCTACAGCGCAGCGGAGTTACAATATAAATGGTGAGATTAGCTCAGCTGGTTAGAGCGTCGGATTGTGGTTCCGAAGGTCGTGGGTTCGAACCCCACACCTCACCCTAAAACAAGAAAGGCTGCCTAACAAAAGGTGGCCTTTTTTATTGAATAAAACAAGCTAAACAGATGTTACAATTCCTTACTCATAAATCAACGCGATACTCAGCCGCAGAGCAAGCCCGAATGGCACTTAAAGGTGGTTGCACTTGGATTCAAGTGACTGCTTCGATGAACGACGGCGAAAGCATGAAAGAAATCGTAGAACAGCTACAGCCGATCTGCGAAGAGAAAGAGGCATTTCTTATTGTTGACTCCGACGTAGAATTATGCAACGAAACCCGAATTCATGGGGTGCACCTTCACAAAGGGGATATGGCACCAGAGGTTGCTCGCGAAACGCTTGGGGCACATGCCGTGATAGGATGCGACGTTGAAAGTGCCGACGATATAATGGCACTACAGGGTAAGGATATTGATTACGCAGCAATCCAACTGACAAGCTGCGATGCTGAGGAGTTAGCCCAACTCAGCGAAATGATAGCTAACGCGAGAGAAAAAGGGAGCGAAATGCCGATTGTAGCACGCGGACAATTTAGCAATGAGAACCTCAACGCCCTTTTAAGCGTAGGGGTTAATGGATTTGCTATATCTACCCAAATTACAGAATCGGAGAATCCGACAGAGTGCATTAGCAGTATTCTTATCGAACTCGAAAAATAGCGACACCCACTATGCTCGACCGCACAAAAACGCCTCAAATATATCCGTATCCACGACTCGTAATGCCACAGCCGGAGCGCATTACAACGTCGGACGGCACTGTGATTAGGAATCTGAACTTAGGCGAATTGCCTGTCAACAGACTGACATTGTCGTGGCGTTATGGTCAGATATCGAGCATTAATCAGGTTGCGCTATCAACATTGTCGCAAATCATTGCAGAAGGTGCCGCGGGGAAATCGGGAGCGGCGATATCGGAATTGCTCGACTACAACGGAGCGTGGTTTAAGCCAGAAATGTCGATTAATGGCATCTCTCTGACCTTTCACTCCTTGAACAAATCGTTTCGGGAGCTACTGCCGACGTTCTTAGACATAGCGTGTCGACCCGACTTTCCAGAGCATGAATTGAGGATGGTTTGTGAACGCATGGCTTCACAAGCTCGCATCAATCAGAAACGAGTGGCATTCGTAGTAGCTGAAGCAAGTCGCCGACATCTATTTGGCGAAAATCACCCATTGTCAACACGTCCAAATCCGGATTTATTCTTGGAATTGACACGTGAGGATATTGTTGATACATTCAGCAAAACACTTTTAGCAGCTAAACCCAACGTATATATCGCAGGAGCGACCACCGACTTGATTACAGACTTAAAGAGTTCGATTGAAAGCAACTTTAAGGGATTACCGATATATCAAGGACGTGAGATTATACCGCTATCGCCAACGCCCGGGCGCTACTATATAGAGGTGGAAGGCGCAAATCAGTCGGCAGTAAACATTTCAATTCCCACGATAAATCGTAGCCACCCCGACTATATCAACCTTCGACTGGCAGTCATAGCTCTCGGCGGTTACTTCGGCAGCCGACTGATGAGCAACATTCGAGAAGATAAGGGCTATACCTATGGCATATATTCTGCATTAATGGGCTATAGCGAAGGCGGTGCAATGTCAATCAGCGCTCAGACAGCGCCAGAATATGTAGAGCCACTAATCGAAGAGGTGTTTAACGAAATCACACGACTTGCTAACGAGCCGATGTCGGCAGATGAATTTGAACCATTCAAAAGTCACTGCATGAGCACTTTGGCATCAGAACTCGACGGCCCATTCTCAATCATAGAACATCATATCACATGCGAAAATATGGGAATAGCCGACGGATATTACGAACGACAATTGGATGCGATAACGCATCTAACGCCGGCGACGATATGCGACGTGATGTCGCGCCATATTGATGTGAGCCAAGCAATTATCGACGTAGCCGGACCTGCGAAATAAAGTGACGGCGACTAAGTGAGAGGGGCGCATGTTGTATTAAACTTGCGAGGGGCGCTCGTAGTATTAAGCACCAGATTAGACAACTTTGTTATTGAAGCGTAAGATTAGGCGTGTTAATTTCAAAATGCGCGATTAGGTGGGATTACATTCGAGGTGACTGCCTCTGAGGGTTAATCGCGAAGGGATGTTGTTGGTGTAAAGCTGACCTGTGCCAAGACCTTGAGGCATTGAGGTCGGTTTAAGAGAAATCCAACGTGCAATAGCATTCAAGCCGATGTCGGACTCCAGTGC
>JAGBWK010000013.1 GCA_017629835.1 Muribaculaceae bacterium
ATGGCTTTTGTGCGTGGACTTTTGCCTGTGAATTCTTGTGCGAGTTGGCGCGAGGGTGCTGCGATGAGTGTTGTGGGGTTGTTGTAGCGCAGTTTGAGGTGGTCGCGGAGGTAGTCGATATAGTGGCGGAGTGTGGGGTTGATTTGCTCGGCGGCGAGTTCGTTGGTGTTGACGGCTGCTCGGATGTAGCGCTGGGTTTGGCGCTGCCGTTCGAGTGCTCGGATGAGGGGCAAGTGTGAGGCAGGGCAGTCGCTGCCTGTGTGCTTGCGATAGTATCGTCGGAAGCTGTAGGCGTAGTCGGGGCGACTGCCGATGTGGTAGGTTGGGAGTGGTATGGGGTTGAAGAGGGGTTTCATTGCCGAGCGGGATTGTTTTTTCGGCAAAGTTAGGGATTGAGGGAGGGGGTGTAGTGCGAAAAAGTAACTTTTGATCGCCTAATTTTACAAGGCGACTGACCATCCGGGTGAGGGCTGGTGCGAGGAAATAGGAAACATAGGGCGCCTAAGAAACCTATGCTGCGCAGGGGAGCGTTAGCGGAGGCTGCTGGAGCGTGAGCGGAGGGTTGGTGCGAGGGGATAGGAGACTTAGGGCGCCTAAGAAACCTATGCTGCGCACTGGAGCGTGAGCGGAGGCTGCTGGAGCGTTAGCGGAGGGCTGGAGCGAGGGGATAGGAAACTTAGGACGCCTAAGAAACCTATGCTGCGCAGGGGAGCGTGAGCGGAGGCTGCGGAAGTCTGAGCGATAGCGAAGGCTGCTGGAGCGTTAGCGGAGGATGACGAGGGGGGGGTTGGGGGTTTATGGTGGGAATAAAAAAAAGAGCCGAGGGTCGGCTCTTTTTACGCAAACCAGTGGGGTTTTGCGTTATGGGGGGGGTAATCGCAGGGCGATTACGGTTGGGATTAATCAGTGGGAGATTAGTTGATGTTGGGATTGATTTCGTTCCACTTTTCAACTGGAGGAAGTACGCCCATGCCGATTACTTGGTCGCGGAGTGCGCAAAGGTGTCCGTAGCTTTGGTCGAGGGCAGCCATTTCTTCAGCTGTGCCTGAAACAATCTTAGTGTAAACACCATCAGATGTGAGACGTGAAGGCATAGCCATCATGATGTGGTGATATTTTTCGCTTGCTACGTAGCAACCAACAGGCCAATTGAATTCTTTGCCACCCATTGCAGCAGCAATCATTTCAACTGACATGTAAGAGGGGCTCTGGAAAGAGCTGCGACCACGGAGCTTGATGATTGCAGCACCACCTTGTGTAACTGCTTTCTTCATAGCTTCCCACTCCTCAGCAGTGAGTTCTACGCCGTTAACTTTCTTGCCAGTGCCGATGATGTCGAGCAATGGAGTGCCGTCGATAGTAACAGGAGAAGCAAATACTGCCATTTGTTCGCCGTGACCACCGTAGGTTGAGCAGTTGCAAACTTTGTATTGTGCAATGCCGAAGTGTTTAGCGAGTGCGCTCTGAAGACGTGAGCTATCGAGAGCAGCGAGTGTGCTAACTTGGTTGGGTTTCAAACCAGAGTAGAGGAGAGTAACGAGGCCTGTGATGTCGGCGGGGTTGAAGATGATAACTACGTGTTTAACGTCGGGGCAATACTTCTTGATGTTTTCGCCAAGTTCTTTAGCAACAGCAGCGTTGCCAGCGAGGAGGTCTTCGCGAGTCATACCGTCTTTACGGGGAGCACCACCTGAAGAGATAACGTATTTAGCATCTTTGAATGCTTCTTCGGGGTCGGTAGTAGCTGTGATGTTAACATGGTCGAAACCACATTGGCGCATTTCTTCAGCAACACCTTCGGGAGAGAATACGTCGTAAAGGCATACGTTGTTAGTAAGGCCCATCATGATAGCAGTTTGAGCCATGTTAGAGCCGATCATACCGGCTGCACCTACGATTGTAAGTTTTTCGTTAGTTACAAATTCCATTATTGAAATAATTTATTGAGTTTTATGATTTTATTCGATATTCATAATAACGATTCCACAGAAAGGAGCTTTCGGGGCTACTATCGTAGGAATCGTTTATTGGATTTATATACCAAGGTCTTTTTTTACTGCTTCCATTTTGACGTGGCTCTTAGCAGTGAGCTCGTCGTATTGTTCAGCTGAGGGAAGAGTGTCGTGCACCTCGATGTAGAATTTGATTTTGGGCTCTGTACCTGAGGGGCGAACTGACACTTTAGTGCCGTCGGCAGTAAAGTATTGGAGCACGTTGGATGTGGTAGGCATATCCATTTTTTCGACTTTGCCAGCTACGACGTCGGTCATATTGAGGTCGGCATAGTCCTTGATTGTCACCACAGGGCTGCCACCGAGCGACTTGGGAGGATTGGTACGGAAGTTTTTCATCATTTGCTGAATCTCTTCTGCGCCAGATTTGCCTTTGCGCACTACTGAGATGCCTTCTTCGAGCGAGAAGCCATTCTGCACGTAGATATCCTGCAACATGCTGAGGAAGTCCATACCACGGTCTTTAGCCCATGCTGCGATTTCAGCCATAAGCGAAACAGCCGAAACGGCATCCTTGTCGCGAGCGAAATCTTCGGCGAGGAAGCCATAGCTTTCTTCACCACCACCGATGTAGCGCTCACGGCCTTCGAGGTCGCGGATTACAGATGCAATCCACTTGAAGCCAGTGTAGCAGTCGTACATCTTCACGTTATTGTTTTCGGCAATAGCCTTGATAGTTTCGGTAGTAACGATAGTTTTAACTACGAATTCATTGCCTTGCAAGCGGCCCATTTCGCGATAACGCACCATGATGTAGTTGAGGAGAATCATCACAATCTGGTTGCCGTTGAGCAACTGGTATTCGCCATTTTTGAGGCGAACTACGCAACCGATGCGGTCGGCGTCGGGGTCAGAAGCGAAGATTACGTCGGCGTTGACCTCTTTAGCCTTAGCGATAGCCATAGCCATAGCTGAAGGAACTTCAGGGTTGGGCGATTCAACAGTCGGGAAGTCGCCTGAGGGGATATCCTGTTCAGGAACGTGGATAATATTGTCGAACCCATAGTTGCGCAATGAATCGGGAATCATCTTCACGCCAGTGCCATGGATTGGAGTGTACACGATTTTGAGGTCGTGGTGGCGACGGCAAACTTCGGGGTCGAGCGACAACGCTTTGATTTCGGTAAGGAATGCATTGTCGACTGCTTCGCCGATAATTTCGATAAGGTCGGGGTTGCCGTTGAATTTGATTTCATCGACGCTCTGAATGCGGTTAACGTTGTCGATGATGTTGGTGTCGTGGGGAGAGATAATCTGTGCGCCGTCGGCCCAATATGCTTTGTAGCCATTGTATTCCTTGGGGTTGTGCGAAGCAGTGATGTTGACACCGCTCTGGCAACCGAGGTGACGGATAGCGAACGAGAGTTCGGGGGTTGGGCGGAAATCGTTGAACAGATAAGCCTTGATGCCGTTGGCAGAGAAAATATTAGCAACGATTTCGGCGAATTTGCGAGAGTTGTTGCGCACGTCATGGCCAACTACGACGCTAATTTGAGGGAGGTCCTTGAATGCTTCCTTGAGATAATTAGCCAGCCCCTGAGTAGCAGAGCCTACGGTGTAGATGTTCATGCGGTTTGAGCCAGCGCCCATAATGCCGCGCAAGCCACCTGTGCCAAATTCGAGGTCCTTGTAAAAACATTCGATTAGCTCGGTTTTGTCCTCAGCCTCGAGCATGCGGCGCACTTCAGCTTTTGTTTCTTCGTCATACCCATTTGTCAACCAGCTTTGAGCTTTCGCGGTGACTTGGGCAATCAGTTCGTCGTTATTCATAAAATGCTAATATTTCTTAGTTATTTTTGAGATATAAGCGCCGATAAAACTCAGTAAAATTTCACCGGCGCTGTTGTTAATCAATCGAGAGTGTAAAGTTAAAATATAATTTCAACATTACAAAATCTAATCAGTGTCTCAGTATGTTTTTTTTGACAATAAATGTCTCGAATTAACGTGCAGCGAACAATGACTGACCTGCAACGATGCTTTGGTAAGCGAGGCAGCCAGCTTCAGAGAGCTCGACGCGCTGATAGCCACCGTTAGCGTCGATCATATCAACGTGAGTGTCGTCAACGAAAGTCATAAGTTTCACAGTCTTATCGTCGGCAGTAACGCTCCATGAGCGGTCGTTGCTATCGAAATCGAGGCGCACTTCGCTTCCGTCGTTTTCAGAAGTAATGGTGTAGCCTTTGCCGTCACATTCTACGAGGTAGCGGCCATCTTGTCCGTCGATTACTTTTTTGCCTTTAGCAACGGGGTTGTCACCGCTCCAGAATTCGATAGTGTTGAGCACTAAGATGTCGGCTAATGCAGTCACTTCATAGACAGGGAGCACCCAAAAAGCAAAGAAAATGAGTTCGTTAACGAATTTGCTGCTTACTTGCTTATTCCAGTCCATGAGCTTGTTTGTAAGACCGAAGCTACCGATGCATGACGACATTGAAAGCGATGCACAGATTGTGAGGATAAGACCAACACGGAAATAAATTTTCTTCATAATCTTGGATGTTTTGTGATTCACACTACAATAGTGAAAAATCGGTTAGTAATTATGGTTAATTAGTTTAATTGGTTTATTCAGGAAGTTCTTGGCGGAAACGGTCGTAGTATTCCTTGACTTTGTGAACGTATGCGATAGTTTCCCGCCCACGAAGATAACCATTTTTTACGACAGAATCATTATAAAATTCAGGATTTGATTTCATAAGCAGTGCACGTTCTACATTTCCGTCCCAAATTGAGTCGTTGAGTTCGAATTTTCGGGCAAGAGCTACGGCGTCGGACACGTGACCAATACCGCAATTGTAGGCTGCGAGAACGAATTTCAGTCGTTCGTTTTCGTCGTGTACACGTCGCGATAACATCCGATTGAGGTCGGAGAAAATTTTGGCTGCAACCTGCACCGAAATTTCGGGATTGGCAAGACTGTCGGGGTCGAAGCCATAGTTTTGTGCTGTACGAGGCATAATTTGCATTAGTCCTCGAGCTCCAGCCCATGACTCAACATTGGGGTTGAATCGGCTCTCTTTGTAGCAAATTGCAGCGAGCAAACGCCAGTCCCACCCTATTTCGGCTGCATATTTGCGAAGGAGCGCTTCGTAGGTGGATAAGCGTTGTGAAATATCAAACGGCACTCCATTTGCATCGACTTTCGACAATTCGAAATAGCGTTTATGCAATCGCGAAGTGGAGCTGCGCAATTTGTCGGAGTCGAGCCAACTGTCGATTGAATCGCCAAGCCACTCACGACCTTTGGCAACGCCCCACGCCGATGTTTGGGGGAACGACAATGCGAGCCCTACGTCGACCGACGGATAGTAGGTGGTATTGATTTTTGCAACAACGTTGTCGACAATGGTCATCGGGATGCGTCCGTCGGCAACCATTTCAACAAGGTCGTCGTCGATGAGCGAGTCGGCTTCAATGATGTTGATGCCTATACCGCCGCCTAATTCTTCATTGAGGTTTTGCAGGCGGTAGAGGTATTTCGAGTGGTCGACTACGTAGATGTCGTGTCCAAGTAGGTCAGTAACATCAGTTACGACTGGCTTACCTTTCTCTTTCGGTTGCACCAACACTTGATGTGTTTCGCTGCGTGGGCCACATGGCACAATGCTGCTTTTATATTCTAAAATCTCAGGGATTTCGTAAGCTATCAAATCGACTCTGCCGCTATCGAGCATTTCGAATGCACGGCTTAGCGACGGAGCAACTTCGAGGTTGAGTGTCAGATTCTTATCCGATGCAAACTGCGAGACCAACGAATAGTCATAGCCCATTGGCTCATCGCGATAGATAAAATAAGAGCTTGGGCTATAGAGTGTAGCCACACGCAATGTGTCGGGCAGAGAGTAATCGGCTACTGTCTCTGCTGAGGAGGGTTTTCGGGAACAACAAGCCAAGGTCAGCACGGCTACAATCGAAATTGCAGCAAGCACTAATCTATGCTTGTAATTACCTAAAGGTTTCATTGCGGAACTTGCGCGACTACGGGGCCATTATGCAATTGGCCGAGTGAATCAATATTCGAAGGTGCCGAATTCGGATTTGATTGTCAAATGATTAGATTCAGCATCTTCGACGCGACCAACTATGCGAGCTTCGATGCCGAATTCTTGAGCGATGTCGATTACGGCTTGAGCATCTTCGGGTGCAACATAGATTTCCATACGGTGACCCATATTGAACACTTTGTACATCTCTTGCCAAGGTGTGCCCGACTGCTCACGAATCAAGCGGAACAGAGGGGGAACGGGAAAGAGATTATCCTTGATAACGTGTTTGTTTTCGACGAAGTGCATAATCTTGGTTTGTGCACCGCCTGAGCAGTGAACCATACCATCGATTTTCGAGCGCATAACTTCGAGTAAGCGTTTGATTACAGGCGCATAGGTGCGTGTGGGCGACAATACTAATCGACCTGCATTGATAGGCGCACCCTCAACCTCGTCGGTAAGTTTGACGCCACCCGAATAGACGAGTTCTTCGGGGACAGCAGCGTCGTAGCTTTCGGGATATGCTGCTGCGTAGCTATGGTCGAACACGTCGTGACGAGCCGATGTCAAGCCATTGCTGCCCATACCGCCGTTGTATTCTTTTTCGTAGGCGGCTTGGCCATAAGATGCAAGCCCTACAATCACGTCGCCGCCTTTGATGTTGGCGTTGTCGATTACATCGGCGCGGCGCATACGGCAAGTGACGGTGCTATCAACGATGATAGTGCGAACGAGGTCGCCAACGTCGGCAGTTTCGCCGCCTGTGCTATAAATACTGACGCCTTGGCTACGGAGCTCTTGAAGGAGCTCTTCAGTGCCGTTGATGATTGCCGAAATTACTTCGCCGGGAATCAGCAACTTGTTGCGGCCGATAGTGGAAGAGAGAAGAATATTGTCAGTAGCACCAACGCAAAGCAGGTCGTCGATGTTCATAATCAATGCGTCCTGAGCGATGCCTTTCCAAACGGAGATATCGCCAGTTTCGCGCCAATAAAGGTAAGCGAGCGATGATTTAGTGCCCGCACCGTCGGCGTGCATAATGTTGCAATATTCGGGGTCTCCGCCAAGGATATCAGGTATGATTTTGCAAAATGCTTTGGGATACAAACCTTTGTCGACATTCTTGATAGCGTTGTGAACATCCTCTTTTGAGGCCGATACACCGCGTAGGTTATAGCGCTGATCTGACATGATTGAATTTTATGAAATGATTACGAGATAAATGACTATAGCAGGAATTACCAAAAGTAGCGAATCGATGCGGTCAAGAATACCCCCATGACCCGGGATAAGCTTACCAGAGTCTTTGACTCCAACGCTGCGCTTAATCATCGATTCAATAAGGTCGCCTAATGTGGCGAATATAGTGACCACTGCGCCCATGAGGCATAATAGCAAGTAATCGAATTGAGAAAAATAGTCGGGGAAGAGGGCGCGCAAGGCGAATGCAGCGCCTACGCTGAATATCATTCCACCGAAAAAGCCCTCCCACGTTTTCTTAGGAGAAATGCGCTCGAAGAGTTTGTGTCGGCCAATCAAACAGCCCACGCAGTAGGCTCCAGTGTCGTTCATCCAAATGAAAATGAAGAGCGCCAAGACTACATAGGGGGTAGCCAACTGGTAATAAATAAGCGGCACAAGGGCTAAGGGCAACGCCACATAGACGATTGCAGAAAGAGAGCGTTGCAGCGAAGCTATTGTGTCGGTGTTGACAATATATAATTGTGAAACAAGTCGGAGAATCAGCAGCGCGACGAGTAGCAGGCCAAGAATACGAGAAGCTTCGACGTGCTGGGTAAAGTAGGCACAGGATGCGAGTTGCAATGCTGCCGACATAGCGATATCAACAACAGAAGCCAATCGTGGCATCATATTATCGCTATTCATGCGCAAATATTCGTACACGCCGAGCGCCGACAGCAGCACCAACAATGCTGCAAGCCAACCCTTTCCAGCAATAAGAGCGCCAAACAACAGAGCGGCATAGATTATGCCCGAAAGAGCACGAGTTATAAAATTTTTCATTCTCAAAACTTTTCAAATGCAAATTTAATTAATTTTTCGCGAAATCGCAATAAAAGTTACCATTGCATTGGCGACAGACGTATCGCACAGCTCACGACGGCAAGGTGCGCCC
>JAGBWK010000014.1 GCA_017629835.1 Muribaculaceae bacterium
AAATTCAGATAGGCGAGGTATGCTCAATTTCGAATATTCGACAAGAGCTGCGATGCGTTCGTGTAATTGCATATTATTAAAATCGCCAATGCTCTGATTATTTGATTCCATGTGTTTGCTCTAAAATTCTGATTAGCCTATTAGTTTGGTTATGAGATTCCTCAATGCTCTTGAGTGCTTGTTGAAAAAGCTGGATATAAGCATCAATATTTTCCTTTTGCGCAATGGGGCAATCCATTCGAATATCTTTGCCATTGATATTCACGCCATGCACTGACGAGTTACTAATATCCCCGATTTGTTGGTGGTTGTGCTGTCTTTTCATTTCGCCCTCTCCACTCAGAAGCCAATTTCCGTCAATGTCAAGCTCTTTCGATACCTTAATTGCAAATTCGACAGAAGGCTTAGCGGCAACCTTGCCATTAAAATAACTGGCGAGAGTTTGGGGGTTAACTCCAATAGCACGAGAGAACGCAGCCTTATTATTCGCAAACATCTCATGGATAATCAGATTTACCCTTTCAATAAAACCGTTCATAGAACAAAGTGTTAAATTTGTACTTATAATGAAATATTAATTTTTTAGCTTTTTGCAAGGGTATAACTATTAGTGAGTTACAAAAGAAAAGAGCAAAACCAGTGTGCAACATTTGCGAAACATTTTGCACAAAGTTGCACTAAATTACGCATTTTTGCACTACAATGTTAAAAATTTGCGAAACATTTAACAAATTTTAATATGAAAAAATCACTAAAAAATCGCTCGTAATTGATTGATTAATAGTGATTTAAGTGGGGAGCGGTAGACGAGGTTCGAACTCGCGACCCTCAGCTTGGGAAGCTGATGCTCTACCAACTGAGCTACTACCGCGATTGGTAAGGTCCGTTAAAAGTATTGCAAATTTACAATGTTTTTTTCGTTTCCACAATAGCTCGTCGCCACAAAATATCTTACGCATTCTGGGAGATGATTGCAAGATGTGATGATTGCAAAGATGTGATGAAGCACACGATCTCCGACAATAACACTCGGAACAACTGCACACAATATTTCCTACTTGCGGATGAGGCGTCGGAGTGCTAAAACGCCTAAAGCAGCGGTGATTAATCCAACAATAATCACTGGCACGCGCATATCAAGGCTGCGAATATAGGCACAAGCGATAGCAGTAACTGCAACGCAGCCAAAGAGCAGCCACACTCGAGCGTTGATGCGCAAGCGGTAACGACCGAAATAAACGGCGCCAACAATTACGGTATATGCCGCATACCATATTATATAGGCTATGCCGAGACCCTCTAATCCATAGTTGGAATAGAAATAGATGTTGAATGCCAACGAGATAGCGGCACTAATGGTTTCAGTAAGTAGATAAACCTTTCCGTCCCCCTTGGCGAGTATGACGAAAGCCATGCACCACGACACTGCACGGAACGCTGTCCCTGCCAAGCCCCACGAAACGTATGGCGCAGCAACGATGAAATTGACATCATAAAGCAGTCGAATCACCACGTCGTCGAATGCCATAAAGAGCGTAGCCACAGGCAATATAACGATTAGGGCGATTGTCATTTCGTGTCCAACAAATGCCGATGTGCGCCACGCCGAACGAGCCACGCTACTCAATCGAGGGTAATACTCATACGCTATGGCTGTAAATACCAGTCCGAGATAGCGATTGACTATGGTGTAGCCTGACTGGTAGAACCCAACTGCTGCTGTGTCGGCCGAACGGTTGAGCCACGCCATAAAGGCATATGAAAACGCCAACGTGATAAATGCCGAGGCGGTCATAAAGATGCCAAGCCGAACAAATTCACGTCCCTCGTTGAATGTGTCGCGCATCGAAGGGAGCGGCTCAGGCTTAGGCATACGATTGCGCATACAATAGACAGCCGTAGCCGTGGTCAGCGAATAGGCTATCAATGCTGGAACTATGGAGTCGATGCGCAAAAAATAGAATAATGGTGCCGAAACAGCAAGCCCTGCAATTGCACCCCATACCGAAGCTCGAGCCATACGCGAAAGCATTTTCGTGCCCTGCAATATAGCGAGCTCGCCCGATGTGATTGCCGACAGAAAGATAACGACGGAGAGAAATATGAATCCGAGCGTATGCTGCGAGTCGCCAAATGTGAGGTTGCTGAGAATGGGGGCGCAAATGAGTGTGAGCGTTGCGCCAACGATGCCTAACAGAGAGCTCCAGCGGCGAACAACGTAGGCTATCCGTCGAAGCGCACTCTCTGGTTTTGCCTTGGCAATCGAGGGGACCGAGCTACTGCGCAAGCTCAATTGTGCAAGCGAATTGATTAGTTCAATAGCATTATTGAATAACCCGAAAAGCCCCACCCCTACAGCGCCAACCCAGAGCGCAACCAATTTTGTGCGCACAATAGAGCATAGAATCTCAACCCCTTGAACTCCAGTGAAGAGTCCCATGGTCTTAACTACCACGCCAGAGAGGCTTTTGCGCTTGGCTTTAGTCATTATGCTGAAGATTACAAGGAAGGATTAGTCGCGAAGCCAAAGTTCGGGATTTTCCTTGGTTATATTGCCCGGAGAGGTTGCATTGCGTATTTCGAAATGCAGAATAGAGCGGTTGCCGTCGGTGCGGTCAACATAGACTGTACCGAGTGCTTGACCTCGCTTAACCACCTCACCTTTGCGAACGCTGAGCTTGCCGAGGTTGGCATAGACTGTCACATAGCTACCATGCTTCACGAGGACAACATTGTTGTAGCCGTCGGGGCATATAATAGCCGACACCTCGCCGTCGAACACCGCGCGAACAGTTGCACCGCTTTGGGTTTGAATATCGATACCGGAATTGTCGGTAGTCACATATTTAAGCGTGGGGTGCTGCTGTCGGCCGAAGCGTTTTACGATAGAGCAACGCCCGTCGGCAGGATATGGCAGTCGACCTTTGTTTTGAGCAAATGAGCCCGAAAGCTGTTCGTATTGCTTACGTTGAGCTTCGGTTGGAGTCGAAGGCTTAGGCTGCTCTTTAGTCGATTCGACCTTACCGCCATTGGCTTGAGCAGCTTCACGACGTGCACGCTCTTCGGCCTCACGACGTGCGCGCTCCTCGGCTTCGCGCTGCTCCTGTTCGATGATGCGCTCAAGTTCGGCATCCAATTTGCGCGCCTTGGCTTGCTCTTGCGAGAGCACGCGCTTGAGTTGCTTCGACTGATTGCGGAGCGACTTGACGAGTTTGTCAGTCTCACTCTTCTTTTTGACCAACGTGCGCTTGCGCTCATTAAGTTTCGACAGAGAAGCCGACACTTCTCTGCGAAGCTCTTCGAGTTGGAGTCGGCGCTGATCGAGCTGCGCCTTTACGGATGTGATTTCACTAGCTTTGCGTTGACGCCATTTTGAAAATTGCTCAACGGCTTGAATGCGGTGGTATGCTTGAGCGAACGATTCGGCTGAAAAAATGAACGACAAATTGCTCATCGATGTGCGCGAACGGCGTGAATCCTTCAGCGCTACCGCCATTGACTTCTGCATCTTTTTAAGGCGAGCGTCGAGCAAACTTATCGAGTCGGTTACCACTTTCGTGTGGCGTCGAATCGAGTCGATACGCGTATTGAGTTGCTTAATCGACTTTGTGCACTCGCTAACCTCGGCGGTGAGCAGATTGAGCGAGTTGAGCTTGTTCGTTAGCTCGCGGTTTTTCTTCTGAATCTGTTGGTCGGTCTCGCGAATTTTGCGCTCTGTCTGCTGTTTCTGCTGACGGACACTACGCGAAGTTCGCTGGGCGTCCATTTCGAGTGTTCCAGCGAAAGCTAATGCGAAGCTTAAAAATATGACTAAAATACGATTCATTACAGATTCACTTGCAAGCATCAGGGCTTCAGTATTATTTACCCAACAATGTCATGATTTGCGACAATTCAATCTTGCGGTAGCCTTTGGGCTCACGCCAGCCAACCGACGGGCCGACCTCCCATTTTACGCTATTCCACGACCAACGCAGCCCCACCTCAAATTGCTTACCTTTGAGGGTGGTTGAGAGCAAGGACGACGACATAAATGTGCCATGCCCTGTGGTCACAGGCGCAGAATAGTGGCACTTAGGTTTGTAGGTCGATTTGTCAATTACGAGCGACTGCAACACACCGTCGTTGCTTACGGTGAAAGTGTAAGGTGCGCCAGCTATTTTGTTTTTGGGAGTAATGGTCCAAGTGTCGGCACCACCTTTTACGGCAACCGATTTCTTCATATCTGGAGCAATCGTCCCTTTAGTATTGATGAACGCTCTACCTAAGATGATATCCTGCAGATCGGAGATTGTCAACGACGTATTATTCAGCAGCGAGCTGATAGGCGCAGCTGCATATCGGTGACCAATTTTCTCTGTCATATAAACCGAGTCGGCATTAGCATAGAATGTTGCGACCTCAATGCCAAGTACACGCAGCGAAATGTAGATATCCTCGCCACGGCGCATATACGCGCGACCCGATGCCGATATCGACTTCGGCTTGCTGAGGTTCACGTTGACTGGCACATTGATTTGAGTCCACGGCTTATATTCAGCCGCAAGCGTTGTGAATTTTTCGCTGACCGAGCCCGACTCAATTTCCGCTGGAGCGGTAGTTGCTTCGCGTGACGAGCTACAAGCGCCCATAAGCGCAGCTATTGCGACAATAATTGCCGCCTGAAAAAGTTTTAGATTATTAAGTTTATTGCGATTCATACCACAAAATTAGCTGATATAAGCGGTTATTACAAATTTAATTGCAAAAAAATCCCCTCACCACCCACAGTATGCACACCAAAGCCACAACATAGCAAGCAACCAATCAGGTACTCGACGAAGATTGCAAATGCAACAACGATGCGTAAAGCCTGCTGCAAAAGAGCATTTCGAAGAGATTAGAGCAGAAAGTTGCGCATTTAGATAGTAGGTTTGCATAATTTTAACTATATTTGCAACTAATAACTATAGTCTTTCCAATAATAGATCTAATATGCGAAATATTATCACATCAGTCATTGCTTCATTGATGCTGTTGGCGTCAGTCAATTTCGATATGTCGGCGCAAAACCACCGCTATAAATTCATCGACGGCAAATGGGTTGAACTGACCGACGAAGCCACAGATGAAGCCGCTGGAGTTAAGCTCGTAACCGACTCTATTGCCAACGATTCAATCCTTGAAATCGTGATTCTGCCTGCCGACACCACTCTCAATGTCGACAATCGAATGTTCCCTGCTCACTACTACCTCCCAATGGTGTTCGACGGCTACGAAGTAGGTCTTACTCCCGACAGCATTAAATCCAACGCTGAACCTATGAGCGACGACGACCCATTGGCATGGGTCAACAATGTTGTCGACACCGACAAGCGTTTCCGCCGCTTCAAACAGCAATATATGGTATCGTACCCTCAATCGGTGCCTTACAACATCAACACCCTGCCCGTTGCTCCAAAGAAATTCCAAGCTTACGTTGACCCCTCTACAGCAAAAATCACTGTTGCAGAAATCAACATTGACCAAAGCGAAGTAAAATCCGACGTTAAGCCTGTTGAGGTCAAGAAAAAATATTGGCTCAGCCAATTCAACGGCCACGTACAGTTCTCACAAGCCTACGTATCGCCCAACTGGTATCAGGGTGGTAAAAACAACTTGAACATCCTTGTCAGCGCCGTCTACAACATCAAGCTCAACCAAACATTCAATCCAAACTTGCTCTTCGACAATACGTTCTCGTATAAATTGGGTACCAATAGCGAGTCGGAAGACCAATTCCGCAAATACTCAATCTCGGAAGACATTTTCCAAGTGAACAGCAAGTTCGGTATCAAGGCTGCCAAGCTATGGTACTATTCTGCTACAATGCAATTCAAAACTCAGTTTCTCAACAACTACACCTTCAACACTGAGAGCTTGAAAGCTGCATTCCTCTCGCCCGGCGAGCTCAACATCGGTCTTGGTATGACCTACGCTTACACATCTAAGAATGGTAAGTTCTCAGCCAACGCATCAATAGCGCCACTCTCTTACAACTTGAGAATATGCACCGACGAAAAACTCCGTGCTGCATTCGGCATTGATCTAGACCGCACTACAGTGAGCCAATACGGTTCGAACATCGACGCTAAACTCAGTTGGCGAATAGCCCACAACATCAGCTACAACACCCGACTGACCGCGTTCACCAACTACTCATACATTCAATCAGACTGGGAGCACACCCTTGCTTTCACAATCAACAAATACCTCACAACTCAGCTCTACGTGCACTTACGCTACGACTCGCAGGCGCTCCCGATGCCCGATTCGAAGTGGAACAAGTTCCAAGTTAAAGAGATTCTCAGCTTCGGCTTCTCTTACGCCATTGGCACCGTATAACGAGAATGAGATTGCTACAACATACCTGCAAATTATTGTTGCCTGTCGTGATTCTGCTTGCAGCAATTGACGCACAAGCAGCCTCACCAATGGGCGACTACCTCAAGAGCACGCCTCGTCTCGAAGGCTTCTCGCTGTCGGAGGTTGCCAATACAATCGAGCCCAACGATTGCGACAACATTGAGGGTGTTTGGCAAATAAGCGCAGACGGCAACGACGGATTGTTTGCAATTGTGCGCGACAAATACACATCCTACTATCGTATGGTGGTGGTCGACAGTGCCGACCGCCGCGTAGAGTCAGGCACAGTGATGGGCGCGATAATCCCCCTTGCTGCCGACGGCTATTATGACGCACGCATCTATCGGTCAGTCAAACCCGACGGCTTAGCATCGCCAAAACGATATACTCTGCAATTGCACGAAGACGGTCGACTGATATTCAAGCCTGTGACCGACAAATACACCATCGACTTCTGGCGACTCATTCCATATATGTATCGCATACGCGTGCGCCACATCAACGACCGCGACAAAAACCTCGACGGAGCACTCCGCATCTGGCCCGAGCCAATCAAGCCACACGACGGTCCAAGAACGCTTTGACAATCTCTTGTAAAATCACTCACTCAACAAATTCTCTCATCAACAACTCTCCCTCCCTAAAAGCCGTAAACTTTGAAACGCCTAATCCTCATATTGATAGCGATAGCATCGGTTGCCCTCGTTGCCGAAGCCGACAATCTCAAGTCGACACGCAACATCAAGCGCAACTCCCCCACCCGACATGCGCCAGTTGAGGCTATAGTGCAAGTCGACACTATTGTTGCTACCCCCAATCAATTCAGGCTCTCAGGCTACGACAAACCGCTGCGCAGCACAAGCGAAACAGTGTTCGTCACCAACAATTCCGACATCGACATAATCGGGCTGGAACTCACTACAGAATACTACGATATGCAAGGGCGAATGCTCCACAAGCAGACACGCCGCATAGCCATTGACCTTCCTGCAGGAGAAACTCGCAAAGTCGATTACCCCACATGGGACCGCCAACAGGCATTCTATTTCCACACATCGAAACGAGGACGCAGCGCTGGCACGCCCTACAATGTGCGGCAATCGGTAGCACTCATATTCGCACTACACTCAGCTACTTCTATCAATAAACATACTAAACCGAGTCAACCAATTTCAGGGACCGACACCGAAAAATCCGCTTCGGCGGAAAGTGTCGGAAAGTAAGCCAAGTAATGTGTGAAATTCCGGAAAAATTTGTAACTTTGCACTCGCAAAACCTCAACAGACTTTTGAAACTCAAAAGCCTACAAATAGAATCAATTTTAACCCCAATAAAAATCAACTAAAAATGGTAAGCTACAAAGATTTAGGTTTGGTCAACACCCGTGAGATGTTTGCCAAGGCTATCAAAGGCGGTTACGCTATTCCTGCATTCAACTTCAACAACATGGAGCAGCTCCAAGCAATCATCAAAGCTGCAGCAGAGTATCGTTCACCCGTTATCCTCCAAGTATCAAAAGGCGCACGCAACTACGCCAACGCAACACTCCTCCGCTACATGGCTCAGGGTGCTGTAGAATATGCAAAAGAACTCGGTTGGGCTAATCCCCAAATCGTTCTTCACCTCGACCACGGCGACAGCTTCGAACTCTGCAAGAGCTGTATCGACAGCGGTTTCTCTTCAGTAATGATCGACGGTTCACACCTCCCCTACGAAGAAAACGTAGCACTTACAAGACAAGTTGTTGAATACGCTCACGCTCACGACGTAACAGTAGAAGGCGAACTCGGCGTACTCGCTGGCGTTGAAGACGAAGTTTCTTCTGACCACCACACATACACCGACCCCGAAGAAGTAATCGACTTCGCTACTCGCACAGGTTGCGACTCACTCGCTATCTCAATCGGTACTTCTCACGGTGCTTACAAATTCACTCCCGAACAGTGCACTAAGGACGAAAACGGCAAACTCGTGCCTCCTCCATTGGCATTCGATGTATTGAAAGCTGTAGAAGAAAAACTTCCCGGATTCCCAATCGTGCTCCACGGCTCATCTTCAGTTCCCCAAGACGAAGTTGAAACTATCAACGCTAACGGCGGTGCATTGAAAGCAGCTATCGGTATTCCCGAAGAATGGTTGCGCGAATCAGCAAAATCAGCTGTATGTAAAATCAACATCGACTCTGACAGCCGTCTCGCTATGACTGCTGCTATCCGCAAAGTATTTGTTGAAAAGCCAGCTGAATTCGACCCACGCAAATACCTCGGTCCAGCTCGCGACAACATGGAAAAACTCTACAAACACAAAATCGAAAACGTACTCGGTTCTAAAGACAAAGCTCTCTAATCAACCGTTTCGATACTAACAAAAGGGGTCGCCTAACACATCGTTAAGCGACCCTTTTTCGTTTTGAGCTTTTATATTTTCTTTGACTCTCGATTATTCGATAGTTCGAACACTCGATAATCGAGTCCTCCTATGCCGAACAGGCCTATTAGGCAGCCTATTTAGTGGATTTGTGGGTTAGGGGTTTTGACGGAGGGTTTCGACGTAGCGGTCGATGCGGTGGAGCTCGGCGGGGATGTCGATTGTCTGCGGACAGTGCGACACGCATTTGCCACAGCCGATGCAATGGTCGGCTTGGCGTAGCTTTGGCACTGAGCGGTCGTAGCCCACGAGGTAGGCTCGGCGCGCACGTGCATACTCTTCGCTTTGCGGGTTCACGTCGTAGTTGCCCTCGTTGATACATTTATTATAATGTGCAAAGATTCCGGGGATGTCGATGCCGTGGGGGCATGGCATACAGTATTGACATGCGGTGCAAGGCACGAAGTCGTTGCGAAGATAAGCATCGCCAATTTTATGCAGGAGGTCAATCTCTTTGTCACTGCATGGCTCGAATGGGCAATATTGGTGCAAATTATCCTTAAGGTGCTCCATGTAGGTCATACCGCTGAGCACTGTCAATACGTTTGGTAGCGTACCTGCAAAGCGGAATGCCCACGATGCGATGCTCTTTTCGGGGCGCTCCTGCTTCAGCAGTCGGGCTGTATAGGAGGGCAATTTAGCCAAGCGACCACCCAATAGGGGCTCCATAATGACGGCTGGGATGCCGCGCTTTTCGAGCTCGGCATAGAGATAGTCAGCGTTGGTGTTGGATGAATTCAGTTCATGAGCATGCTTCCAGTCGACATAATTAAGCTGAATCTGAACGAAGTCCCACTTATATTTATCGTGTTGCGAAAGCAGATAATCGTACACTTTGATGTCGCCATGGTAGGAAAATCCGAGATTGCGGATTCTGCCTGCCTCACGCTCTTGCATGAAGTAGTCAATCATGCCGTTGTCGATGAATCGGGCATGGAGTGCTTCCATTCCGTCGAGTCGGCGGCCATCCTTGTCGGTTGCGCCTTGGCCGATGCAATGAAGGAGCATATAGTCGATATGGTCGGTCTGCAGATAGCGTAGCGAGTTGTGATACATCTCTACGCTTGCCTCGTGGCTCCATGTGTCGGGGCTGAAATTCGAGAGCTTGGTGGCGATGAAATATTTGTCGCGCGGATGTCGAGCCAGAGCAATTCCTGTCGACTCTTCCGACTTGCCACGGCAATAGGCTGGCGATGTGTCGAAATAGTTGACGCCATGCTCAATAGCAAAATCAACCAATCGGTTGACCGTCTCTTGGTCAATCACGCCATTGGTGTCGGGGAGCGTAGGCCAGCGCATACAGCCATAGCCTAAGAGTGACACTCGATCGCCCGATGTTGGGTTGACTCTGTAGTCCATTTTCCCCTTGGGGATAGGCATATTAGATTCTGACTCGTTTTTGTCGGATGACTGGCAAGCGGCAAAACTAAGTCCAGCCACAGCTGCCGAGCCAACACCAACTTTTTTCAAGAAATCTCTGCGAGAAATATCATTATTTTTACTCATGGTAAATATTTTTTCGTTATCAGACGTTGCGATGCACCTCGTGACCTTCGACATAGATAGCACTGAATGGACGCGACGGGCATAGGTATTCACAAGCTCCGCAACCGATGCATCGCTCAGTGTCAACTACTGGAATTCGGGGCGAAGATGGGTCGTTGGTACAATTGATTATATCAATAGCGCCAACGGGGCAATGGCGAGCGCAGTTGCCACACTCGGTTCCTTCGGTGTAGAGAAGGCAGTTGGCTGGAATTACCACTGCGTGACCTATCTGAATGGCAGATTTTTCTTCAACCGTAATCGGACGAATCGAGCCAGTTGGGCAAACTTGCGAACATTTGACGCACTCAGGGCGGCAGTAACCATTTTCGTACGATACTTCAGGTTGCATCAACGAGCCAAGGTCGGACGACGGGCGCAACACGTTGTTGGGACATACTGCAACGCACTGTTGGCAAGCCACACAGTGTTGCTCAAAGTTGCGAATCGATGCTGCGCCAAAGGGCACTATCTTGGTAGCACGTTTTGGTGCCTTCTTATCCTCAATTGCAGCCAAGCCGCCGTCAACCTTCTTGGCTGTGGCTGAGAATGCAGCCGAAGCGGCAACTGCGCCAGTGATTGTCAAGAAACTGCGACGCGACTGGTCGGTTGGCTGCTGCTTTGGAGCTGCTTTGCGGCGGAAAGTGTAGCTAATAGCGCCATGACGGCAAGTGTCGATGCAGTCCATACAAGCTACGCAACGAGTGTAATCAACCTCGTGAGCCTTTCCGTTGATACATGAGGCTTTGCATCGGCGAGAGCAGAGTCCGCAGCTATTGCACTTTTCGGTGTCGATTCTAATTTTGAGCAAAGAGAACTTTGAAATGTAGCCGAGCACAGTGCCCACCGGACAGATAGTATTGCAGTATGTTCGACCTCCTACCCATGCAATCGCCACAATCGCAATCATCGTAACGAGCGCAATAACGAATGTCGAAAGGCTCGCAATCACTATATCAGTCGAATAGAAAGCGTAGCTATCGACGCGCTCAGCAATCATAGCCAACAGGTTGTTTCCAGCAGCCCAGATTGGAGCGAAGAGGTTTGATGCGATGCGTCCGTACGCTCCGTAGGGAGCTATAAGCATTGCAATCGAAGCTACTCCAAATATTAGCATTGCAACGAACAGAGCTAATATCACGAGACGCACCCATTTCAACGCTGGGCGAAACTTAAACCTATATTTCTTATTCTTATCTCGTCCACGCAGCCAAATGACTAAGTCCTGGAATACACCTAAGGGGCAAATCGTTGAACAGTAAATTCGGCCAAAAATCAGCGTCAATGCTACGAGACCTACTATCACTGCGATGTTTAGAGCAAGCACTGCAGGCAGAAACTGAATGCGCGACATCCAGCCCAACCACGCGTGAGCCGTTCCTGTGAAATCGAGAAATAGCAGGGTGATACCAATGAAGAAAATCGAAGCGAGAGTAATTCTTATAGTACGTAACATCTTATTTAATGTGTAACGTTATCAAAAAGTAAATCAAATAGCCATACATTATATAATGTGGGCATTGCACCAATCGGAGTAAAAAACCGTATTACGTTCACAAAATTAACAACAGTTTTCAACTTTTCAAAGCATAATTGTGTCAAGCTCTAAAAATTTTGTAAATTTACAGAAATTTAAGCTTACACAATGGCAAACGCTTTCTACACTCGCAAGCCTGAATGGCTCAAAATAAAGCTCCCTCACGGAGAGAAGTTGGCTCACGTTTGTGGCAACCTTAACGGACGCGCACTACATTCGATATGCACATCAGGATTGTGCCCCAACCGTGGCGAGTGTTGGAGCAACGGCACAGCTACATTTATGATTGGCGGCGACACTTGCACCCGCAACTGCCGTTTCTGCAACGTGACAACTGGCCGCCCCAAACCGCTCGACCCCAACGAAATAGAGCGCGTTGTCGATTCGATTTGCGACCTTGGGCTGAAGCATGCGGTAATCACATCGGTCGACCGCGACGACCTGCCCGACTATGGTGCTGCCCACTGGGCATCTATGGTGCGACGACTGCATGAGCGTTGCCCCGGAGTGACTGTCGAAACTCTGATTCCCGACTTTAATGGGCGACTTGACCTGCTCGATATGGTAATCGATGAGCATCCCAACGTGATTTCACACAATTTGGAAACCGTCAGACGCCTCACCCCCGATGTGCGTTGCCACGCCACCTACGATTGTTCGCTCAGCATAATCGCCCACATCGCTTCGCGCGGCATCCGCACAAAATCGGGAATTATGCTTGGGCTTGGCGAAACGCCCGAAGAAATCTACCAAACAATGGACGACTTGCGTGCCGTAGGGTGCGAGGTTATGACTATAGGACAATATTTGCAACCCACAGAAAACCACTACGAGGTGCGCGAATATGTTCACCCCGACCAATTTGAGCATTACCGACTAGTTGCGCTCGAAAAGGGATTCCGCTACGTGGAAAGCGCCCCATTAGTGCGCTCATCCTACCACGCCGAGCGCCATGTGCTGTAACCCCACCCTAATATGCCACTGATGATAAAAACCGTAACATATCGCGATGCCGACTATGGCGAAATCCTTGAATTGCAGCGCTCTACGTTTGGCAAAATGGTCGAACTGCGCCGTAAGGGACTTGACGTTGGCGATGAGGTCATAATGTTGGTGGAGCATAAACCAGTATATACTCTTGGTCGACATGCCGAGCGCGCCAACATCATCAACCCCGACTACCTCCGCCTTCGCGGTGCGCAAGTCTACGAGATTGAGCGTGGCGGCGATGTCACGTTCCATGGACCAGGACAGTTGGTAGCCTACGTATTGATTGACCTCCAACGCCACCAACTCGGAGTGAAAGACTTCGTCAATTGCCTTGAGGAAGCAGTGATACGCACCATTGGCGAATACGGCGTAGTTGGCGAGCGCATCGAAGGCGCCACTGGAGTTTGGATTGGGAAAGGGACACCTCGCGAACGCAAAATCTGCGCCATAGGCATCAAGTGCAGCCGCTTCATAACCATGCACGGACTCGCACTAAACGTCGATACCGACCTCGAATGGTTTTCGGCAATCAACCCATGCGGCTTCACCGACAAATCAGTAACCTCCTTAAAGCAAGAACTCCCCGAAGCCCCAACGTGGGCACAAGTCGCCCCCCGCCTCTCCCACCACCTCCAATTGCTGCTGAAGTAAAAATTACACACCAAATAACATCACTCATTATTACCCTATACGTGATGCCATAGGATTCTTAAGAGACCTAAGAACCCTATGCAATCTTAGCAATTGGGGTAAGCTATGCTTTCCGCTATGGGAGGAGGGGGTGGAGGGTGGAGAAGGAAGGGGAGATTGTTTCGAGGGTGGTGATGGCGCGCTGGAGGCTCTGCTTTGAGAGGTCTCGCGTGGGATGAATGAGGTTGTCGATGAATGCTGTGACTTTCAGTTCTGCTGCGTCGATTGAGTCTTCGCCCGCTTGTGGCTTCATACCGTCGAGTATGCGAAATGCTACCAACTCGAAGCGTTCTTCGAGTCCATCAAGGGTGTTTTCTTCGACGTTGTCGTCGGTTGCTAATCTAAAATATACTCGTTCGGATGAAATCGCTATGTCGGCACGTGTGCCGTCGGGCGCTTTCATCATGAGTGTGAGTTGCTTCATACGTTATCGTATTGGTGCAATTTGCCGTAAACTGCTTTATTCTACAACTTTAGCAGATAATACTTTGACGTCTTCGTTGGGACGGTCGTTGCGGTCGGTAGCTACATTTTGAATTGCATCGACTACGTCCATACCCTTAACTACTTCGCCGAAAACGGTGTATTGACCGTCGAGGTGAGGGGTGCCACCAACGGTTGAATAGGCTTCACGTTGAGCTTGTGTCAGTCCAACAGGATTTTTAGCACATTCTGCTTCAGTGAGCGCCAACACTTGTTCCTGAAGGTTCATCAGGCCAATTGAGTCGCGATTGCGACGCATTTGCATGATTTCTTCACGATGTTCGGCTGCAATGCGGTTGAACACGTCCTGTTTGTGAGCCATACCGAGCTGTTGCTCCATTTGCTTAAGTTGCTGGTCTTTATATACTTGACCAGTCACGATGTAGAACTGCGAGCCTGAAGAACGGCGCTGAGGATTCATTGCGTCGCCAGTGCGAGCTGCAGCCAATGCGCCACGTTTGTGGAAATATTTTGGATAGACAAATTCAGCTTCGAGGGTGTAACCGGGGTCGCCGTCGCCCAACATCTTGCCAGCAGGCGCATTCTTTGAATTTGGGTCGCCTGCTTGCACCATAAAGTTGTTGATTACGCGGTGGAAGAGTACGCCGTCGTAATACCCTTCGCGAACGAGTTTCACAAAGTTGTCGCGGTGGATTGGTGTATCGCCATAGAGTCGAACAGTGATTTCGCCCATTGAGGTGGTGATTTCGACCTCAACGTCGCCGTTATCAGCTGGCTGATTGGCTACAGGCTGTTCTACGGGCTGTTCGGGTGCGGGAGTTTCTACAACTGTTTCAACTGGTGCTTGAGCTGTGGTGTCGGCAACCGTTTCGGCTGCAGACGAAGTGATTGAGTCTTGCATTTCGGTTATTTCTACTTTAATTTGTTCGGTTGATTTTTCTTTGGGATTACAAGCCACCAACAATAGTAATGAGGCTGCAAAGAGTACAATTTTTTTCATATTCAGTGATTGGTAAATTACGAGTGATTGGTGGGCTTATATACCGCTTGGGTAGAGGCGCTTATAGATGCGACGGAAGTTATCGTCGGTGGCGCTGAGTTGCTGGGCACGCTCATTGTAATCGGCGCCATAAAGGCTTGTCAACAGATCGCCGAGATAGCGACGTTCACGGTCTTTTTCGATAGCCGCAGCTACAAGTCGGCGAATCGCGGCACCAAAGCCTTCGGAATCGATTGCGTTAAGATAGCGGGCTGCGCTGACAACAAACTGACCAGACTTATCGACAGCTATCATATTGTCGACAAGGTAATCGATATCCTCAGCACAATTGTTGATATTGTTGGCGATATATTCGTAAGTTAGCAGACCGTCGGGGTCTTTCGACAATTCTTTGGCAATAGCATCGTTCATGACTCTAAATATTATGTCGGATTTACCGCAAAAGTAATCAATTTTCCACACTCGTGCAAACCGAAATTAAAAACCTGAAAATAAAATCCAATAAATGCAAAATTCTAAAATCTCAGCGAGTGAAATTTTTGTCATCCTAAATATAATGCGTAACTTTGCACCCAATTTTTGGTTGCCACCATCGACGCTATTGCCGATAAGACATTACCGACTATCTCAAATAGGAACAATCTAAATTTTACCAGAAAGATGTTACTTACATTGGTACTAATTTTCGTTGTGGGCTACATGCTTATCGCACTCGAACACCCACTCAAAATCGACAAATCGGCCACCGCACTACTCCTCGGTATGGGTCTATGGGTTTTATATGGCATTTTTTCTCCCACATTAATACCGCAACTCTACCCCGAGCAGCTCGCTGAGTATGCCAAACATCACGCGTCGTTAGCCGAACATCCGGGGCAACTCTCGCTGTCGTTTCTCCTGCATAAAGTGTTGGTTCTCAATCTTGGAGAGATAGCCGAAACGATATTCTTTCTTATCGGAGCAATGACGATAGTGGAGATTATCGACGTTCACGGCGGATTTTCAGTAATCACATCAAAAATAACCACACGACGTAAACGCCTATTGCTCGTAATCGTTTGCTGCATCACTTTTTTCCTATCAGCATTGCTCGACAATCTCACAACCACGATTGTGATGCTGATGCTCTTGCGCAAGATTATACCCGACCAAAAGGAACGCTGGCTATTCGCTGGTATGGTAATCATTGCAGCTAACACTGGTGGAGCTTGGTCGCCCATCGGCGATGTAACCACCATTATGCTTTGGGTTAAGGGGAACGTGACCACCGGCGCGCTTATTAGCCACGTACTGCTGCCCAGCATAGTAGCGCTCGCAGTGCCATTAACGATAGTTCTTTTCAAACTAAAAGGGCAAATCGAGCCAGTAGAACAGACTGCTGCGACGAATTGCATTACCACTCAGCGCGAGCGCACAATGTTTCTCTGCTTGGGCATATCAGGTCTTGTATTCGTGCCAATATTTAAGTCGCTCACCCACCAGCCACCGTTTATCGGCGTACTGTTGTCACTGTCCGTACTATGGATATTTACCGAAATATTCTACAATCGCAAATCGCTCGATTGCACTCAAGAAAATCGCGTCGGCACAATCATTAAGCGCATCGACATCTCTACCCTCATATTCTTCTTCGGCATACTTATGGCTGTAAGCGCACTGCAAAGTTCAGGCATCCTTGCCACAGCCGCAGCATGGCTCGATGAGAATGTCAGAAACGTGTTTGCAATCAACATCATACTCGGAGCGCTTTCGTCAATTGTCGACAATGTGCCCCTCGTTGCCGCAGCCATGGGCATGTATCCCGTAGCAGAAGCAACCGCCACTGGCTACACAGCCTACTTTATGGTCGACGGCATCTTCTGGGAATTCCTCTCCTACTGCGCCGGCGTAGGCGGTAGCATCCTCATCATCGGCAGCGCATCGGGAGTGATTGCTATGGGAATCGAGAAAATACCATTTGGTTGGTATCTGAAGCGATTCTCGCTCCTCGCCATACTCGGCTACCTTGCTGGCGCAGGAGTCTATATACTCACTACAATCATATAGCAGTCCTAATATAGCTACGAATGCAATTCAAAAACGAAACAATAATTGCATAATCCAAAAAGAATATCTACCTTTGTGCCGTCGGAAACGCACCGACTTGCATTAGCCGAGACTGGCACAAACTAAGAATTGGCAGCAAGTCAAATAGCGACCAAGGAAAGATGCCGGAGTGGTCGATCGGGACGGTCTCGAAAACCGTTGTACCCTTACGGGTACCCAGGGTTCGAATCCCTGTCTTTCCGCAAGAAAAGGTTCGAAATCCGCCACGGATTCGAGCCCATTCTTTATTCGGAAAAAGGGATGAGAACCCAGGTGGGTCGTTATCGCGTAGCGCTTTCGCAGCAAGGCGGAGAAAGGTCTCCCTGTCTTTCCGCAAGAATCCGCTGCTTGTCGGCGAATTTTGTCATTTATGATATTCTCGAATTAAATATTTGATGAATCGGTCCACCATACCGATATTTTAATTAACTTTGCAATTGATACATTCTTTACTGTAATCCCTTATAATACATATTATGAAGTTGAAATTTTCAAACATTAATTTGAAAAACCTACTTAAAGTTGCATTTACAATCTTTGCTATTGTATGTTGCTCGTTTTCTTGTTCTGTCAATCCTCCCGACGAAGATCCAGACAACGACGAGGGCGTAGAAGACACAACAAACCCTGGTGATGAAAACGAATCAATAGAGCCTCCACACGAAGATGAAACTCCCGACGAAGAAGAGGATGCGCCCAACTTGGATGAGCTCCGACAGCATTACAGCTATAAAATATTTGAGAATCTCGAAAAAACGGAGATGATAAACGTTGAGGGTGGCACATTCGTTATGGGTGCACAGTGGAGCAATAGAGAGGAACCAAACTACGACCCCGATGCTTTCAACGATGAGCACCCACTCCACAATGTCACACTCTCCGATTTCTCAATCGGCAAATTTGAAGTGACTCAAGCATTGTGGGAATACGTTATGGGCTACGAAGGGAAATGCGCCGACGGTTCTGATATGAAAGCATGGTCAACTTTGTGGATTGGTTCCACTCCAATCAAGAAAGCTGCGAACAGCCCTGCTTATAATGTTAGCTACAAACATATTGTAGATTACTTTATCCCTCGTCTTTGCGTAATCACAGGGAAATATTATCGACTACCCACCGAAGCTGAATGGGAATACGCCGCTCGCAGTGGCAACAAATCTGAAGGTATGACATACAGTGGCAACTATATGTATAACTTAGTGCATGAAGTTGCATGGTATTTTTATAATTCCGACTATGAAGTTCACGAAGTGGGAACACTTGAGCCAAACTTATTAGGCATATATGACATGAGTGGCAATGTGGATGAATGGTGCTCTGATTGGTACGCCAATTATACCTCCGCTGATGAGTGGAATCCTGTTGGACCTTGGAAAGGGGAAGCACGAGTGATTCGCGGAGGCAACTATAGCAGCCAAGATGTAGAATGTCGCGTCTCAGCCAGATCATATTTCGATCCTAAAGAATACCGCGAATCGTTAGGATTCCGCCTCGTTGGTGAACTCGTTAGCGAGTAAGATTATCGCAGTCAACTGAAACTTATTATAAAACTAATGAAACTGCCGGGACTTTGGAGTCGGGCAGTTTCATTGTTTTGTAGCGAATCCGGGAATCGAACCCGGGTTTCCACCGTGAGAGGGTGGCGTGCTAGGCCACTACACTAAATCGCCATTTGTAGCATTGCTTATCTACGCTGCAAATTTACGTATATTTTTCAAAACTGCAAATTTTAATTCAATCAAAACTAACGGAGAATTTGAGCGACGCAATAACCGCTTGTTTGACGCCGCGTCAGAATTGTCGTTTTGCTATGATATTTGCCATTTTTAGAGCAAATAACCGATTTTTATACCAATTTTTATTCAATTAGTTATAAAAAATGTTAATTAGATAAACTTTCTTATCCGAGATTTTGTTATTTCAGAATTATATAACTAACTTTGTATCGTGTTTTTCATGGTATTAGATTTAAGGTTAACAAAGATTGATTGTCGTGAGACAATCATTTCTTTTTTTATACCCCTCCAACTTTTATAACAACCCTATCTCTCAAGAATTTTGCAGCAATTGAACAGTATATAACAAAAAAAGCCTCGAGGACGAGGCTTTCTTTGAGGTACCTAGCAGATTCGAACTGCTGTACTCGGTTTTGCAGACCGATGCCTGACCACTCGGCCAAGGTACCATTTTCGGTTTTGCTGTGCAAAGTTATAGATTTATTTCCAACTGTGCAAGTTTTTCTCGATTAACTTTCTGCGAACTTTCCATTTACCGCACCAACAAGCGCAGAATGAGGGCAGAAAGGGGCGGTTTGCTACTCTTTGGTCGCACTTTGCCACTCATTTGCTGCAGTGGGTTGGGCGTTCGTCAGTGGATTTCGTGCATAAGTCTTTGAGGGAGCAGCCGCTACAGGGATCTTTGCGGCGGATAAGATTGCGCACAACGACCACAATTGCAGCTAAAACTACAACGCCCACGATAATCCATTGTATTGCATTGGATGACATACTTATGCTTTGTTGACTTAGTGATAACTAACTAATTAAAGCGCAACAATCGAATGCGCTTATAGTTTGGCAATCAGTTTTTTGAGTTTTGCTGGGGTTAAATCGGCTGGATATTGCTCGAATGGCAATCGTAGAGCGCATCCCGAAGCGTATTCGCTGCAACCAAATGCTGTGCGACCTTTGATGATGTGACCTTTGCCACATTTTGGGCACACGATTTGGTCGAACGACTTGGTGGCAGGCGCACGTTTCTTTGCCGGAGCGTCGGCTGAGGAGGCCTTCGATGAGCGTCGCTTCTTGTCGTCGGCAGTGTCGACCTGTATGCGAGCCGACGTATTGTCGCTCAACACGTTGATTACGATTTCGGAGATTTGCTGCTTCAGTTCGGCAATAAATTCAGAGGCAGAGTATTCGCCTCGCTCGATGCGGCGGAGTTTGTTCTCCCAAATGCCAGTTAGCTTGGCACTTTTGAGCAGTTCTTGATTGATAGTGTCGATGAGCTGAATGCCTGCTGCAGACGCCATAATGCTTTTGCGCTGACGGTAGATGTAGCGACGCTTGAACAGAGTTTCGATGATAGCTGAGCGTGTAGAGGGTCGCCCGATGCCATTCTCCTTCATAGCTTCGCGCAGCTGTTCGTCGTCGACAGTCTTGCCAGCCGACTCCATTGCGCGGAGCAGCGTACCTTCGGTGTAATATTTTGGGGGCTGAGTTGCACGCTTCAGCAGCGACGGCTGATGAGCGCCCGACTCCCCTACTGTAAATGCCGGCAAAATACCTTCACTTTCGTCGGCAGCATCCTTATCTTTCGCATCTGACTCATCGCGAGCCGGTGAGAACACCGCACGCCACCCGTCGGATGTAATCACCTTGCCAGTGACGCGGAATTCCACATCGCTGTCGCCTGCCACGCCTGCAGTGCCTTTTACTGCCGCATTGACTGTGGTCTGCATAAACAAGCAGTCGGGGTAGAAAGCCGCAATAAAGCGCGTAGCTATCAGATGATAGAGGTGACGCTCCTTCCCAACGAGGGCTGCAGGAGATTCTCCTGTGGGGATAATAGCGTGGTGGTCAGTAACTTTTGCATTGTCGAAAATACGCTTAGTTTTGGTGATAGGCTGCGCCAAAACTGATGCTGTAAAATTGGCATAGGGCGTCATCTTGCCTAATATTTCAGGTATTTTCGGATATAGGTCGGTCGAGAGGTAAGTTGTGTCGACGCGCGGATATGTAGTAACCTTCTTTTCGTAAAGCGACTGAATGAGGCTGAGAGTTTCGTCGGCTGTCCACCCCCACTTTTTGTTACACTCAACCTGCAACGAGGTCAAGTCGAAAAGGCGTGGCGGCGACTCGCGCCCCTGCTTTTCCTCAATATCAATGATTGTCAGCGGTTTATCACTGATGGCCTCAATGATAGCCTTGCCCTCATCTTCCGACTTGATTCGAGGCAATCGGCCATTGAACAGAGTGTCGCGGTAGGTGGTTTTTATTTCCCAAAAATCCTCCGACTTGAATTGCTCAATCTCTTTATGGCGCTGCACAATGAGCGCAAGCGTTGGAGTCTGCACTCGACCAATCGAGAGCACTGCACCACTATTGCCAGCATACTTTAGCGTGTAAAGTCGGGTGGCATTCATACCGAGAATCCAGTCGCCGATAGCTCGCGAAAGCCCGGCGTGATACAATGGATTGAAGTCAGCTTCGGGCTTCAAGTCGCGGAATCCCTGGCGTATCGACTCGTCGGTCAGCGACGAAATCCAGAGTCGCTTGACAGGGCATTTGATACCAGCCTTTTGCATAACCCACCGCTGAATCAATTCGCCCTCTTGCCCGGCATCACCGCAGTTAATCACCTCATCGGCTTCAGCAATGAGCGACTCAATAACGCGAAATTGCTTCTCGATGCCAGCGTCAGAAATCAACTTGATTGAGAATTTATCGGGAATCATCGGCAACTGACCCAACGCCCACCGCTTCCACAATGGCGTGTAGTCGGCAGGCTCTTTGAGAGTGCACAAGTGACCGAAAGTCCAAGTCACCTTATAGTCGCCACCCTCATAGAAGCCGTCGCGACGCACATTTGCGCCGAGTATAGCGGCAATGTCGCGAGCAACTGATGGCTTTTCGGTTATGCAGAGCTTCATTTTATTTCGTTCAGTAAGCAGTAATTTTGATGAATGCAGCTATATCAGCGGCATTGGTGAGTGTATGTGCCCAATATCGTTTGAAACAGGATTTGCGAGCCTGCGCCGACGGCTGGCATTCGTTGCCCGACGGCTGGGAAATCGAATTCGATGTCAATCACTCCGCCCTCTTCCCATTGGAAATATCGCTTGAAGTCAACGCCATCGATGTCGTTAGCTGCTATCGTGTCGCAGCCATTGACAAGCAGAATGCAATCGATGCGATTCGACGTGTGAGGCATCCCTATAAGCTCGCCGCCAACGCGCACGATATGGTCGTCATCATAGGCAGTAACCTCTGACATACGGAATTCAAACGCGCCATTCCGACTCTGACCGACGGCGTAAGAGGTAGCACCTACGGTCAAAATCATCAGTATTGCGCTGACGATTCCCAAACTTACGATATTGCGATATTTTGGCATAAATATCTATGCAAAACTACGAAATTATTTCCAATTATGCGCCACTCCGCAGCGAGATTTAGCTTCTCAACATCAATCGGACGAACGCAAAGGTCGATAATAAAGCAGCAGTTAGCCATTATATAGGCCTACTGCCGCTTTATGATTAACTTGATGTATGACTTATTTTTTAAGCTCAGTGTCGAGCGAAGATGAGATTTCGGGATTTTCTTCAGGTTCCACTTCGCCGTTTTCCTCTGTGGGGATGTCGTCGGCTGAATCTACAAGCACTACACGATAAACAACCGTTCCGAAGCATACAGGATAGTCAACTACCAAAATCGTCATCGTGATTTGCAGGTTATGCTTATCGAGCAACAATTCTTCGGTATTGATTTTCATTCCGAAATCGGGTCGGTCGGTATATCCCACTCTGAGAAGGTCCCAATAATAGGTTGCATCGGCAATCATTGCACCCTTTTTATTGTTGTCGATAATATATATACCCTCGATTTCGAGGAGGTCACCTCTGACTACATAGAGGGTGTCGTCAATGCGAGTAGCGCCATTGATTTTCACTCTAACGTCGACGTTCGGCAATTCGTTATCATCCGAGCATGATGTCAATCCGATAAAGGGAAGCACTACTGCTGCGATAAGGAATAATAGCTTTTTCATATTGGTAGGTTTTAGGCCCGCTATTGCGAGCAGATTAATAATTTTGGTGCTAATATACACATTTACTTTCAAATGAAGACAAAATTCGTCAAAAAAAGTTTTCAACATATTTCAGGAGCTCATTTCAGCCTTCATTAGGGGCAAAATCAATTCTTGAACTGGAGCTGATCTTGTGCGATATCGATTATTATCGGGCGGTCCTTATCAACCTTCTGCGCCAAAATATCCTTCGACAATTGGTTGAGGATTTCGCGGTGGATAACACGCTTCACTGGACGCGCGCCAAACTCTGGGTCGTAGCCCTCTTCAGCCAAATAGTGCAACGCTTCGGGAGTCACTTCAAGTTCAATACCATTGACTGCCAGCATCTTCTGTATTGACTTAATTTGCAAGCCCACAATCTCCTCTATCTCTTTTTCGTTGAGCGGTGTAAACATTATCACTTCATCAATTCGGTTAAGAAATTCGGGACGAATGGTCTGTTTAAGCATCTCAAGCACTTGCTGCTTGGTTTTCTCAATAGTGTCGAGCTTATTGTCGGGCGTCATCGAAGATAGGTTTTCTCGGATAAGCGCCGAACCCATGTTTGAGGTCATAATAATTATGGTATTCTTGAAGTTTACCATACGACCCTTATTGTCAGTCAGGCGTCCATCGTCGAGCACTTGCAGCAGGATGTTGAACACGTCGGGGTGAGCCTTCTCGATTTCGTCGAAGAGCACAACCGAATAAGGCTTGCGGCGCACGGCTTCGGTAAGTTGTCCACCTTCGTCGTAGCCAACGTATCCCGGAGGAGCTCCAACCAATCGGCTGACAGCGTGTTTCTCCTGATATTCGCTCATGTCGATACGCGTCATCATGTTTTCATCATCGAAAAGATATTCAGCCAACGCCTTTGCGAGCTCGGTTTTGCCCACGCCAGTAGTGCCAAGGAATATGAACGAGCCGATAGGACGACGAGGGTCATTGAGCCCTGCACGACTGCGGCGCACAGCGTCGGCCACTGCCTGAATAGCCTCATCCTGACCAACTACACGCTGATGAAGTTCATCTTCGAGATGCAGCAATTTTTCTTTTTCGCTCTGCACCATTTTGTTGACAGGGATGCCAGTCCAACGGCTGACAACGTCGGCAATATCTTCGGCGTCAACCTCCTCTTTGATGAGCGCTTTTTCGCCCTGCATCATCTTCAGTTGCGCCTCAATCTGCTGATTTTCCTGCAACTTCTGTTGCACCTTCGAGTAGCGAATCTCTGCCACTTTGGCATAATCGCCCTCGCGCTCGGCACGCTCTGCTTCGAAATTGAGCGCTTCGACATCCTGCTTGTTCTGTTGGATGCGGTCGATAAGCTCCTTTTCAGCTTTCCATTTGGCAGTGTACTGCTTCTCCTCCTCTTTGAGCGAAGCAATATCCATTTCGATTTCCTTCACTTTGGCTTTGTCGCCCTCGCGTTTGATAGCCTCGCGCTCAATCTCCTTTTGAGCAATCAAGCGAGAGATTTCGTCGAGAGCTTGGGGCACAGAATCGATTTCCAAACGGAGCTTAGCGGCAGCCTCGTCGACCAAGTCGATAGCTTTATCGGGCAGAAAGCGGTCGGTAATATAGCGTTCCGACAATTGCACTGCCGCCACAACAGCCTCGTCGCGGATGCGCACATGATGATGATTTTCGTATCGCTCTTTAAGTCCGCGGAGTATTGCGATAGCACTATTTTCATCTGGCTCGTCGACCATAACCTTCTGGAAACGGCGCTCGAGAGCCTTATCTTTTTCAAAATACTTTTGATATTCGTCGAGTGTGGTTGCCCCTATCGAACGAAGCTCGCCTCGAGCAAGAGCAGGCTTGAGAATATTAGCCGCATCCATTGCACCCTCACCCTTGCCGGCACCTACCAAAGTGTGGATTTCGTCGATAAACAGAATAATTTCGCCATCGCTCTGAGTCACCTCATTGACGATAGCTTTCAATCGTTCCTCAAACTCACCCTTATATTTGGCACCTGCAATGAGCGCACCCATGTCGAGCGAGAATATCTGCTTAGAGCGGAGATTTTCGGGCACGTCGCCACGTACAATGCGATGCGCTAAACCCTCAGCAATGGCAGTTTTACCAGTGCCAGGCTCGCCAATGAGCATAGGATTATTTTTAGTGCGACGGCTCAGAATCTGTAGCACACGACGAATCTCGTCGTCGCGACCGATTACAGGGTCGAGTTTACCTGCACGCGCACGTTCATTTAAGTTTATAGCATATTTGCTGAGTGCATTGTAGGTTTCCTCAGCACTTTGACCTGTCGCCTTCTTGCCTTTACGCAGTTCAGCCACAGCCGCTTCGAGTTCTTTTTCAGTCAATCCCGCATCCTTAAGTATAGTAGCAGCCGACGACTGCACCTTGAACAATGCAATCAACATCGCTTCGAGCGTCACGAACTCGTCGCCCTGCTTTTTAGCCACATCGAGCGACTTTTGCAAAACATCGTTCGACGTACGACTCAAATATGGTTCACCACCGCTGACTTTTGGCTGACGGCCAATTTCAGCATCAACCTGTGAGGTCACAACCATTAAATTCAAGCCAATCTTCTGGAAGATGAACTTAACGAGCGATTCGCCCTCGTTCATCACCCCCTTAAGCAAGTGAACAGGCTCAATCTGTTGTTGTCCAGCGGCGCGAGTCAACTCAATAGCCTTCTGGATAGCTTCCTGCGATTTGATAGTGAAACTGTTGAAATTCATTTCTATAATGATTTAATAATACAACATGCTGCAGTTTCGAGCTATGCAACCCACCTTGCATCACCTCCGAAACGCAATATATAAAATCATTTAGAAGTTTAACAAAATTCGTGCCAAAAGGTTTCCCCATCACCCCACGTTAACATTTCCCCTGCCACCCCCCATTTCCCGAGAGATTATTTTCAGACGCGCTTCGACCTATTTGACTGAAAATAAGTGCCGAAATGTAAAATTTTATTGAAATAAAGTTTTTCAAATCGGAATTTTGCGCAAATTTGCATAAAGTTCCGATTTAGAATATAAGGAAACGCCTAAATTAGTCAAATTTTTTTAGACAAATTGTTTGGATTTGAAAAAATTGTTGTATATTTGCAACATCCAATTTGGTGGTGTCGGGGAGCCTTCGGGTCCGATGCCGCTTTTTTTTAT
>JAGBWK010000072.1 GCA_017629835.1 Muribaculaceae bacterium
TGGTATGGGGGTGACGATTGGGCAGGGGGCTGTGGTTGGCGCGCGCGCTTGTGTGTTTAAGGATGTTGAGCCTTGGACGGTGGTGGGTGGCAATCCTGCAAAAGTGATTAAACAACGTGTAATTCGAAAATAATGCAAAGCTTAGATATTACAGCTATTATATTGACGAAGAATGAGCGTGTGCATATCGTCCGCTGCCTTGAACGGCTCAAGGGTGTGGCTTCGCGTGTCGTGGTTGTTGATTCGTTATCAACTGATGGTACGCAGGAGCTGGCACGTGAACATGGCGCAGAGGTTGTGGAGCATGCTTGGCCAGGCAATCAGGCTGCGCAGTTTAATTGGGCGTTGGATAATTTGCAGATTTCAACGGCGTGGATTTTGCGCCTTGATGCAGATGAGTATCTGACACCTGAACTAATTGAAGAATTGAGGGTTAAGCTTCCCGGAATGTCGGAAAGTGTCTCCTCTCTCTCTCTCTCTCGCGCGAGGTGCTTTATGGGCCGACGATTGCGCCATGGTATCGTCAATTCGGTGGAAATCGTCAGAATGTTTCGCCCTGGCTGTGCTCGCTATGAGAACCGAATTATGGATGAACACCTCGCTATTCTCAGTGGCTCAACTCTGCGCATGGAGCATCAGTTTGTTGATGACAATTTGATGCCCATAGGGGACTTTATAGTTAAGCATAATAATTATGCTACTCGTGAGGCTGCGTTGCTTTTGATTGATGAGATTGCCGGCACCGAGGCTGATAGTAAGCACGACAAAGCTGTTGAACGTAAGCGTCGACAGAAGTCGCGTTATGCTCGGATGCCGCTGTTTTGGCGAGCTTTTGGGTATTTTAGCTATCGCTATATTTTCCGTCTTGGTTTTCTTGATGGCAAGGAGGGGTTTTTATGGGACTTTATGCAGGGGTGGTGGTATAGGACGTTGGTTGATGCGAAGGTGTTGGAGCTGAAACGAGCTTCGGGTGGCGACGCCACAAAGCTCCGCGAAATCCTCGCCCGCGACTACGGCATATCCCTCTAAACTCTTAGGAGTCTTAAGACGCCTAAGTGACCTATTTGCTTTATAGTGAATGATTTTGATTTGATATGAAGGTTTCGATTATTACGGCGACGTATAATTCGGCGGCGACGGTGGCCGATACGATTGAGAGTGTGCTCGCGCAGTCGCATGGCGACTGGGAGCATCTGATTGTTGACGGCGGTTCGACTGACGGCACTCAGGCGTTGGTGGAGAGCTATCGCGAGCGCTACGGTGGCCGTATGCGTATGGTCAGCGAGCCCGACAATGGCATCTACGATGCTATGAATAAGGGTATTGCTATGGCTACGGGCGACGTTGTCGGTATTCTCAATTCCGACGATTTCTACACTCGCGACTCGGTGCTTGAGCGTGTGGTCGAGGCTCTGTCGGCTGCTGCTGATGCCCCAGAGGCTGTGTATGGCGATATTATGTATGTCGACCCTGCCGACAAGACTCAAGTGAAGCGTTATTATAGCTCCGAGGCGTTCCGTCGCTGGAAGATGAGATTCGGGTTTATGCCTGCTCATCCGTCGTTCTACTGTCGTCGCGAAGTGTATGAGCGTCATGGCGATTTCGACCAGTCGTTTAAGGTGGCTGCAGATTTCGAGAATCTGCTTCGCATTATATTCGTGGGGCGCACTCGCACTCGCTATTTGCCGATGAATTTCGTGACGATGCGTATGGGTGGTGCGTCAACGTCGGGCTTCGCGTCTCATCGTCGCATTATGTCGGACCATATTCGCGCGTATCGCAAGAATGGTGTGACTTCTGGTATTTTCCTCGACTTTTTGCGCTATCCCTATAAGGTGTTGGAATTGATTTCGTTCCGCTTACACATGCATCGCAACTAATTGCTGGCGAGAAACGCTACAATAAATGTCGAGCGGCTATCCAATGAGGGTAGCCGCTCGATGTATTTGTATGGGTTTGGGGATTAGTTGATGACGTTGAGGCGCTTGCCGACTTTGATGAAGGCGGCTATGGCGCGGTCGAGTTGCTCGGTGGTGTGACCAGCTGAGAGCTGTACACGGATGCGTGCTTGGCCTTTGGGTACGACGGGGTAGTAGAAGCCGGTGACGAAGATTCCCTCTTTTTGCATTTCGGCTGCAAATTCCTGCGAGAGTTTGGCATCGTAGAGCATCACGGCGCAAATGGCGCTCTGTGTGGGCTTGATGTCGAAGCCTGCTTCAATCATACGGTCGCGGAAATGGCCGACGTTGTGCATCAGTCGGTCGTGGAGCTCGTTGCTCTCGGCAAGCATTTTGAACATTTCGATGCTCGCGCCAACGATTGATGGTGCAACAGAGTTGGAAAAGAGGTAGGGGCGTGAGCGCTGGCGCAACATATCGATAATCTCCTTGCGTCCGGTGGTAAATCCGCCCATAGCTCCGCCGAAGGCTTTGCCAAGGGTGCCAGTGAAGATGTCGATACGTCCGTAGCAGTCGTATTTTTCAGCGACACCGTGACCTGTTGGGCCTACAACGCCTGCGGAGTGGCTTTCGTCGACCATTACAAGAGCGTCGTATTTCTCTGCCAATTCGCAAATTTTGTCCATTGGGGCGACGTTGCCGTCCATTGAGAATACACCGTCGGTTGCAATGATACGAAAGCGTTGCGCTTGTGCTTCCTGCAGGCAGCGTTCGAGGTCGGCCATGTCGGCATTGGCGTAGCGGTAGCGTTTTGCTTTGCAAAGGCGCACGCCGTCGATGATTGAGGCGTGGTTGAGCGCGTCGCTGATTATGGCATCTTCTTCCGACAGGAGTGGCTCAAACAATCCACCGTTGGCGTCGAAGCATGCTGCGTAGAGTATTGTGTCTTCGGTTTTGAAATAGTCGGATATGGCGCGCTCGAGCTGCTTGTGGAGGTCTTGGGTTCCGCAGATGAATCTGACCGAACTCATACCAAAGCCGCGAGAGTCCATTGCGCGTTTGGCTGCTTCGGTGAGTCGCGAATTGTCGGACAGTCCTAAATAGTTGTTAGCACAGAAGTTGAGCACTTCGGTAGGCGCTCCTTCGACGTTGATGCCTGCGCTTTGAGGCGACTGAATAATGCGTTCGTTTTTGTAGAGCCCAGCATCTTTAATGTCTTGGAGTTCTTTAGCCAGATGTTGCTGAAATTTGGTATACATGGTATATGTGAAATTTTTGTCAAAAATACTAAATTTTATCGAGAAATTGGCTAATTTTGCATCGTTAATTCAATATTGAATTTTAACCATAAATGAAAAATATACTTATTATCGGAGCAACTGGCCAAATCGGCTCAGAGTTGACACTTAAATTGAGGGAACATTATCCTCACGGCAACGTCGTAGCAGGATACATCTGCGGCGCTAATCATTTTGGTCCACCGCTGGATAGCGGCCCCGCCGAAGAGGTCGATATCACTAATGCTCAGCAGATTGCTGACGCTGTCGACAAATATAAGATTGATACTATCTACAATCTCGCAGCCATTCTTAGCGCTGTAGCTGAGACTAATCCTCAGTTGGCTTGGAATGTAGGCGTCGGAGGGCTTTATAACACCCTCGAGGTGGCTCGCGAAAAGGGCTGTGCTGTGTTTACCCCCAGTTCGATTGGTTCATTTGGCCCATCAACTCCCGCTGACGGCACTCCGCAAGACACCATTCAGCGCCCCGAAACTATTTATGGCGTTACCAAAGTTACAGGCGAACTCCTGTCGGACTACTATGCACGCCGCTATGGTGTCGACACTCGCTCAGTGCGTTTCCCCGGTTTGATTTCATACAAGACCCTTCCTGGCGGTGGTACAACCGACTATGCTGTAGATATTTATTATTCAGCAGTGCGTGGCGAGACGTTCAAGTGCCCACTCAAACCAGGCACATTTATGGATATGATGTATATGCCCGACGCGCTTCGTGCGGCAATTGAAATTATGGAAGCCGACCCATCGCGCCTCGTGCATCGCAACTCGTTCAACATCGCCGCAATGAGTTTCGACCCCGAAATCATCTACAAGAAAATCTGCGAGTACGTGCCCGGCTTCAAAATGGAATATGAACTCGACCCATTGCGCCAAAAGATTGCAGATTCATGGCCAAATTCGCTCGATGACACTTGCGCGCGCGAAGAATGGGGCTGGAAGCCAGAATTCGACCTTGATGCAATGACTCGCGACATGCTTCACCACTTGCGCAAGAAGCTCGGTGTAGCAAACGATTGATAACCCCTCCACTACAGAGACGATAACATAACAAAGGCTGCTGAATCGGTTCGGCAGCCTTTGTTGTACATTGATGATGTTGGAGGGGCGTTAGAGGGCTTCGAGTCGGAGTACGCGTGATGCGTAGTCGTAGTGGAGGTGGTTGTCGGCGTCGTGTCCCAATGGAATTTCTAATCCATTCGACATAAGGAATTGACCTGTGTATTCGCGTCCTTCGAATGAGAGTGGACGTCGGTCGATGCGGTTGAGCTCTGTTACGCGGTAGCGACGGTTGGGGTCAAGACCAGCCATTTTTACGCGTGGAACGTACTGATTTTGGAATGCTTCGAGTTTCCACCAGAAGAATACGGCCTCATCTTTTTCGGGGGTTACGTACATCAAAGATGCGATGTCCTTGTGGTCGTAGGGAGAAACGAGGCGGTAGAGGTCGCCGAATTGAACAACGTCTCTCACAGCCTTGTAGTCGGCGATTGCTCTGCGCGACTGCTCTTTTTCTTGGTCAGACATATCTTTAGGCTGTATTTCCATGCCAAGTCGACCGCTCATAGCTACGTCGGTGCGGTATTTGAGTGGCACGAGGCGTCCAGTTTGGTGGTTGGGCGAAGCACTGATGTGCGAAGCCATTGCGATTGCAGGGAAGAAATGCGAGGTGCCCCATTGCATGTAGATGCGTTGCAAGGCGTCGGTGTTGTCGCTCACCCAGAATTCATCGAAATATGGGAGATAGCCATAGTTGGCGCGACCACCACCTGAAGCGCAGTCTTGAATAGTTACGTCGGGGAATTTTGCACGAATGCGTTCAAACACGCTGACCAATCCGCGATGATAGTCGATGAACAAGTGGCTTTGCTTGTCGGCAGTTTGATAGTGTGAGCCGTGGGTAGTGATTGCAGAGTTTGAGTCCCACTTGATGTAGTCGATTTCGGGGTAGTTGGTCAATAGAGTATCTACCATATTGACGATGAGGTCTTGCACTTTGGGGTTGCCAAGGTCGAGAACTGTTTGAGTGCCACCACGAGTGAATCGGGGATTGCGGTTTTCGGCGCAAACGATGTATTCGGGATGCTCTTCGTAGAGGATGCTTCGAGAGTTGACCATTTCGGGCTCAATCCAGATACCGAAAGAGATGCCTTCGTTTTTAGCAGCATCAATTAAGCCTTGTATGCCGTTGGGGAGTTTGTTGGTGTCGACAGTCCAGTCGCCGAGAGCGTTGCTGTCGGTAGTGCGAGGATATTTTGTGCCAAACCATCCGTCGTCCATTACGAAAAGTTCGCCACCCATTGAAGCGATGTCGTGCATCATTTGGTGCATTTCGTGCTCTTTGATGTCGAGGTAAACACCTTCCCAGCTGTTAAGCAGGATTTTGCGGGGTTTGTCGCCGTGGGCTAAGCGATGTTCGCGACCCCAGCGGTGGAAATTGCGGCTAACGCCACCTTTGCCCTCTTCGGAGTAGGTGAATGCCACAGGTGGGGTAACGAAAGTTTCCCCTTTGCGAAGGTTGTATTCTGAGTTGTCGGGGTTGATACCAGCGAGGAAATGGTGGTAGCCCGATTCGTCGGTGTCAACCTTTATCTCGTAATTGCCTGTATAGCAGAGTGCTGCGCCGATAGTGCGACCAATATCTTCGCGAGGCTGGCCATCGAGCGAGAGCATTATTTCGGCGTGAGAAGTGTGAGTGTTGCGAGCCCCGTCCTTATTTTTAATGGTGACCATACCGTGAGGCAGGGGAGCTTCTTCGAGTCGGGTTTCGTTGGCCCAAGAGCCGAAGAATTGCGACATCCATACATCACCTTTTTTCACTGGCATAGAAGCCGATGCAAATTGGCGCAAAAGCACAGTGCCTTTTTGGCGGTTGGTAGCTTCAGCCCAAGTTTCGATGATTTCAGAGTTGGGATAAGTGCGATACTTGACCACGATGTCGAAAGGATAGTGGCGGTCGGTGGTGTTGATAGCCACAATCGAAGCTCCGTCCTTGTCGGTGTAGCGTTCGATACCAGTGATTTTCATGTCGAGAGTCATGTTGCCGTCGGGGTGAGTGACACTCATAGCTGGTTCGCGCTGACATTCGACGCCGTAGACAGGGTATGCCGGCAACCAACTTACGCCAGCTTCGGCAAGGTTGCCCAATTCGGAGTCGTCGAGGCGATTGCCGTAGTAAACAAACTTGATGTAGTCGTTGATGTTGGCATCAACTACCATCGAAGTTGTTGGGGTAGTGATGTGAACATACTCAGCATACACTGCGTTTGCACTGGCGAATGTAGCCACTGCAATCAGAATCAATTTTTTGAAATATGACATGGTATTATATTGAGATGAATATTTTTCTGTCAGCACAAAGTTATATATAAAAAGCGATAGAAAAAAGCACGTTTGTTGCGGCTTTGGCAAAATTTGCGTATTTATATCAAAAAAAATCCGTAACTTTCGGAAACTTTTGCATCATTGAAGTGTAAAAAGTAATAGTTGCATTAATATCTAATGAAAGATTTTGTCATAAATCAAGAAACTACTGAAAAGACTGTGCTCGTTGGTTTGGTAACATTGCGCCAAAACGAAGCAAAGGTCAATGAATATCTCGATGAACTCGAATTTCTCGCCGACACAGCGGGAGCCGTTGTTCATGCGCGTTTTGTGCAGAAGCTCGAATACCCCAATCCTCGTACATTTGTAGGCAAAGGAAAACTCGAGGAGATTAAGCAATATGTTGAAGAAAATGAGATTGGATTGGTGATTTTCGATGATGACCTCACAGTGAAGCAGGTTGCTAACATCGAAAAGGAACTGCAGGTGAAAATCCTCGACCGCACATCGCTCATCCTCGACATCTTTGCGAAGCGTGCACAAACCGCTAATGCCAAAACCCAAGTGGAACTCGCTCAATATCAATATCTTTTGCCTCGACTAACTCGCTTGTGGACTCACCTCGAGCGTCAGCGTGGTGGTATCGGTATGCGTGGCCCTGGTGAAACGCAGATTGAAACTGACCGCCGAATAATCCTCGATAAGATTTCTCGACTGAAAGCCGAACTTGAGGCTATCGACAAGCAGAAATCAATCCAGCGTAAGAATCGCGGCAAACTCACTCGCGTGGCGCTCGTAGGATATACCAACGTAGGCAAGTCCACCCTTATGAATCTCTTGGCTAAGAGCGAAGTGTTTGCCGAAAATAAGCTCTTTGCTACGCTCGACACCACTGTGCGCAAGGTGGTTATCGACAACTTGCCATTCTTGCTGACCGATACCGTTGGGTTTATACGCAAATTGCCTACCCATTTGGTCGACTCATTTAAGTCGACGCTCGATGAGGTGCGTGACGCTGATATTCTTGTTCATGTGGTTGATATCTCTCACCCTGGTTTTGAGGAGCAAATTGAGGTTGTCAACAAAACTCTGCAAGAGGTCTGCGACGCCAAGGATAAACCTATGATAATGGTGTTCAATAAGATAGATGCTTTCACATATGTACCTAAGGATGAGGACGACCTCACTCCACGCACACGCGAAAACATCTCGCTCGACGAGCTAAAAGAAACGTGGATGAGCCGTATGCACGACAACTGCATTTTCATTTCAGCGAAGAAAATCACCAACATCGACGAACTCAAAGAGCGCCTCTATCAAATGGCTAAGGAGATACATCTCCAGCGTTTCCCTTACAACGATTTCCTCTATCAGAAATACGACGAGGATCTATCGGAATCATAACGTAAACAACTCAGATTGCAGCTACTAAGTGTTTTAATAAATCAGTCATTTTCAATCGATTGCCAATGAATTCAATGAAATGGGAGCAGCTTATATGCGATGCTCGCCTCGGACTTGAAGATTACCACGACCCACGTCGCAGCCAGCGCTCCGACTTTCAGCGCGACTACGACCGTTTGGTGTTCTCTTCGCCATTTCGACGCCTTCAGAATAAGACTCAGGTGTTTCCGCTCCCAGGTAGCATCTTTGTCCACAACAGATTGACCCACTCAATGGAGGTGGCGTGCGTTGGTCGCTCATTGGCAACTGATGTAGCCACGGTGTTGCGTCGCAAATATGCCGCCGAGCCTTGGGTTGAACAGCTTGATTCTATTGGCGAAATTGTTTCGGCCGCTTGTTTGGCCCATGATTTGGGCAACCCACCGTTTGGCCATTCGGGCGAAAAGGCAATCTCCACATTTTTCTCCGAAGGAATAGGGCGCGACCTTGAAAATGAACTGACCCCAGAGCAATGGAACGACCTTATCCATTTCGAGGGGAATGCGAACTCATTTCGTGTGCTGACCCACCAATTCAATGGGCGTCGTCCAGGTGGATTTGCTATGACATACGCCACTTTGGCCTCTATCGTCAAATATCCCTACGAGTCGTCGCTCGCTGGTGGAAAAAATAAATTCGGATTTTTCACATCTGAGCGCGAAAGATTCACCAAAATAGCTGACCGCTTAGGGCTTCTGCCTATGCCAGCCCCCGACGGAAGGATTAGCTACGCTCGTCATCCGTTGGTTTATCTCGTTGAAGCAGCCGACGATATTTGCTACGAAATAATGGACCTTGAGGATTCGCATAAGTTGAAGATTCTTGGCACTCAAGAGGTTATCGACCTTATGCTTGGCTATTTCGTCGGTGAACGTCGTGCTCATATCGAAGAACAAATGAGCCGTGTGGCCGACCCGAACGAAAAGATAGCCTATCTGCGTTCATGTGCAGTTGGAGCGCTTGTGTCGAAATGCACTGCCATATTCTTGGAGCATGAGGAGGAAATCCTTGCAGGCGAGTTTACAGGCTCGTTATTAAGCCATATCTCCGAACCCGAAGGCTCAGCCTATCGCCGTTGCTCAGAAGTGTCGTGGAATAAGATTTATTGTGCACCTGATGTAGTAGACATTGAACTTGCGGGTAATCAGATTGTTACATTCTTGTTGGAGAAACTTATCACAGCAGTGCGACATCCAGAGCTAAACTATTCGCAGTTGCTCCTCTCGAAAGTGCCACAGCAATATGATGTCAATGCTCCGACGCTATTCGGCAAGATTCAAGCCGTTCTCGACCATGTTTCAGCTATGACCGACGTCTATGCCCTTGATCTCTATCGCAAGCTCAACGGCATGTCGCTCCCTGCGGTGTAATGCGTGAGAGGGGTGCTCGTGGTGAGGATTAGTGGCCGGAGGTCCAGGAGAAGTTGCGGGAGCGGTTGGTGATAGAGCGCAGACGGTAGGCAAAGTTGGAGAATGGGCGTCGGAATATCTGTATTGGGAGTCGCCATGCGCTGATTTTCATCCCCAATGCGCGAGCTGCATTGCGCCATGATACGGCGACGGCTGCAATCCATACGATGCCTAAAACAATAGAGCCGACCGCTGGGATAAAATGCGACAAGTCAATAGATTTGAAGTCGAATGGAGCAAGCGCTATTGCAATCAAACCGACTGTGACAGCAACCCATATCCACATAGTGAGCGACCCAAAGCCGAAAAATCTGCGAGCACTTTGGCTTGTTATTTTCCCAGTGAAATTATGTTGTATCTTATCGGCAAGGTGTTGTGAGCGAAGGTCGTAGCAACGGAATGTTGGAATGGCATCAGGTTGAATCTCGACGGCACAATTTTCGGGCGAAGCAATCTTGCTTACGAAAATGTCGTCGATGCCATGGAGTAGGTGGGTTGAGTCGGCAAATCCTTTTTTCTCAAAAAATAGTGAGCGAGAGAACGCTAAATTTTTGTCGGTAGCGCGATAAGTACGTTTGCCAATAGCCGATGTTAGCCAAGTTGTAGTGTCAGCCAAAGTGTTGAATGCTGCAAATGGACGTTCGTTAGCCCCCTCTGAATCAACCATTCGGCATGCTCCAATCACCACGTGCTTGCCAGCAGCAAAGTGGCGTGCCATTAAAGCCAACCAACGATTTGAGTTGGGTGCAACGTTGACGTCGGTCAGCAGAATATTTTCGTACGAAGCCCCTTTCACACCGAGAGTTACTGCCAACTTTTTGCGCGACAGTGCGTGAGAATCGTCGGGCACATAGGTCATACGCAGATTGCGATGTTGGAACGATAGGCGAGTGACTACATCCTCAACGTCGCTACAACGGCCATCGGACAATACTATCACCTCAAACTTGCCCGGATATTCTTGCGAAAATAGCTCGGGGAGGAGTCGTTCGAGCGCATCGGCATCCTCTTTGGTGTAAACAATCACGCTCAATCCTGGGAGTTGCGCTGGGATTTCGGCCGATTCGGTGGCGCGGGCATAGCGGCGAATGCGCGAAATGCGGCGGCGATAAGCTGTAGTGAGTATAATGCAGCAAAGCACTGAAACGCTCAAAAGCGTGATAATCAGAGGTGAAGTCAGAAATCCTATATCGAAAGTCATATCGTGTTGGGGGTGTATACTTTATTGTTTTGCAAAATTACGAATATCCGTCGAATTAGTGCGCCTAAATCGGGGCAAATTTCATTTTTTTATGTTTTATGATTGCGGCATTTTTCTTAACTTTGCTGATAATTAAATAATTCACATACCATTAGTAAAAACATGGCCTCTACGATGCTTCTGAAGCAGTCATAGTGGCACGATTTTAAGGATTAAACCTTATGAAAAAAACTTTTGCAATCATACTTACATTTGCTGTTGCAATCGGCACAGCCTTTGCGTCGACTATTGTCGAAACACCCGCTTATCGCTGGAGTGGCGATGCTATTATTCAAGGTGAATACATGGCATTTGCACCTAACGACACAACCATAGTTTCGACCTATTCAGCTCGTCCACACTATTTTATGCCAATTGAGAAGAAGTGGACGCTCAAAAACGACATATCAAGCTATCCACGTCTTAGCTCGTCGAATCGTCTCCACAATGCTATCTACAATATGGGTCTCGACGAAATGGTGAACGCCGTTGAGCCTGATACAACCTTGCGCACTGGCAAGGAGTGGGCTGGAGTGTGGACACGCGACGTGAGCTATTCAATCATCCTTTCGATGTCGTATCTTCAGCCTGTGGCTTCGAAGATTTCGCTCATGAAGAAGGTGAATCGCAACGGACGCATCATTCAGGACACTGGCTCGGGTGGCGCATGGCCTGTCAGCACCGACCGTATGATTTGGGCTACTGCCGCTTACGAACTCTATAAAGTGACAGGCGAACGCGATTGGCTCGAATACATCTACCCAGTTATCAAAAACTCGCTCGAGGATGACTTTGAGGTGGTCTATAAAAATGGCATCGTCAATGGCGAAACCTCGTTCATCGACTGGCGTGAACAAAGCTATCCACGTTGGATGCAGACTGCCAACATTTATGAATCGCAGTCGCAGAACACTGGCGCTGTACATGTTCAAGCGTTGCGCGTGCTATCTTCAATCGCTGCCGAATTAGGCAAAAAGAATGAGTCGGCACACTATGCTGCGCTTGCCGACCAGCTCAATACAGCTATGCAAAAGCGCTTCTGGATGCCCGAAAAAGGATATATGGCTATGTACACTTACGGTAGCGACTTCCCAATTCTCAATCCTCGCAGCGAAACTCTCGGTCAGTCGTTTGCTATACTTTTCGATCAACTCCCTGCCGAACGTGCCGCGTCGATTACCGAAAATGTGCCTGTAACTCCTTTTGGTCCAGCAATTTTCTTCCCGCAAATTGCCGACATGCCGTCGTATCACAACAACGGTCTTTGGCCTTTTGTAGCGTCGTATTGGACTCTCGCCAATGCTCACGTTGGCAACGAGCAGGGCACACTCCAAGGCTTTGGCTCAGTGTTCCGTCCTGCGGCACTGTTTGCCACCAACAAAGAGAATCTCAACCTCGACAATGGCGATATATTCACCGAACTCAATTCGTCCAACATGCTTTGGTCTCTGTCGGGAAATCTTGCATTGACTCACCGCATTCTTTTTGGTTTACAGTTTGAGGAGAATGGGTTGAATTTCCGCCCATTCGTACCTAAGGCGCTTGCTGACACTCGTCGCCTTGACGGTTTCCGCTATCGCAATGCTATACTCAACATCACCGTGAAGGGATATGGCTCTGAAATAAAAAAATTTACTATCAATGGCGAATTCCAAACCGAGCCATTTATCGCAGGCGATGCTGAAGGCACGATAGATATTGTCATCACTATGGCTGATAATGAAATTCCAGCAATGAAAGTGAATGAATGTGCCAATGTGAAGGCTCCGCTCACTCCGATTGCAACCATTAGCAATGATCCGGAGCTGAATGGCGAAGGTGTGCCTGTCAACAACTTGCTCGAATGGCAGCCCATTGAATATATTGCTGGTTACATAGTGCTTCGCGACGGCAAGCCAGTGGCTCATACGCGTGAAACTCGCTTTGCAGCCACCATTCCCGGTGAATATCAAGTGATTGGCGTATCAAGCGACGGCGTTGAGTCATTCGCTTCACGCCCATTGAACAATCGCCCCAACATCACTTTCAAACCTAAAGCCCTTAGCCGCACCCTTCGTTCTGCCGAGGTTTCTTATCAACCCGAGCAGCCTATCGTAGGCTATACAGGCGAAGGTTTTTGCGAAACCGACCACAAACGTCAGGTGGCTTTCTCTATCGAGGTTCCCGAAGCAGGCGAATATTCAATGCAACTCCGCTATGCAAATGGCAATGGCCCCGTTAATACCGAAAACAAGTGCTGCATCCGCAGCGTAGTGCTCGACGGCAAGAAAATAGGCACAGTTGTAATGCCTCAACGTGGCGTAGGTAACTGGAACGACTGGGGAATGAGCAATGTGGTTCGTGCCGAACTGCCCGCCGGCCGTCACACTATCAAACTCGAACTTCGCTCACACGACGAAAATATGAACATCGACACCAACCATGCCGCAGTCGATGCACTGATTATGCATAAATTATAAACCAATAAATATCAATAACTAAGATGTCAGGAAAATTGTTAACCATTGCAGCCAGCGCGCTGCTGACAGTTGCTGTCACAACATCATGCAATATGCAGAAGAAAGAAAATCCGTTCTTGAACGAGTACACTACTGAGTTCGACATCCCTCCGTTCGACCAGATTGAAGCTGAGCACTACTTGCCCGCTTTTGAGGCTGGTATCGCACAGGCTAAAGCCGATATTGACTCAATCGTAGCCAATCCCGAAGCTCCAACTTTTGAAAATACTATTCTCGCACTCGACAATTCGGGCGCAATCCTCGACCGCGTTGCAAACGTGTTCTACTCTATAATTGAGGCCGACAACTCCGAAGAGCTCAACGCTATCGACGAAAAGGTTAGCCCTATGGTGTCGAAACATCAGAGCGAATTCACTATGAACGACGGTCTTTTCCAGCGTGTTAAGTATCTCTACGACAATGCCGACAGTCTTGGCTATGATGTGCCACAAAAACGTGCTATCGAAAGCTATTACAAGAGCTTCGTTCGCAACGGCGCATTGCTCGACGCTGAAAACAAGGCTCGTCTTGCCGAAATCAACCTCAAGCTGACCGACCTTTACCTTCAGTTCAACAAAAACTTGCTCAAAGCTAACAACGAATTCGTTATCATCGTTGAGGACTCTGCTCGCCTTGCTGGCATCCCTGCTACAGTTGTAGCCAACGCTTACGAAGAAGCTAAGGCTCGTGGCGAAGAGGGTAAATGGGCATTCACTCTCCACGCTCCTTGCCGCCTTCCAGTGCTCCAGTATGCTGCCGACCGCGACCTTCGCCGCGAAATGTACAATGGCTATGCATCACAGGCTTCTTCAGGCGAAAACAACAATATCCCTGTTATCAACGAAATCCTCAAAACTCGTATCGAGAAAGCACAAGTGCTCGGTTTCCCCAACTATGCAGCTTACATGACTGAGAACGTAATGGCAAAAACTCCCGAAAATGCTATCAACCTGTTGTTGCAACTTTGGAAACCTACAGTGCAGCGCGTCAACGAAGAGGTAGTTGAAATGCAAGCTATCGTCGATGCTGAAGGTGGCAATTTCAAAATCGAACCTTGGGACTACTATTACTATGCCGACAAAGTGCGCATCAAAAAGTACGACCTCGACGAAAGTGCTATCGCACCCTATTTCGCAGTTGATTCAGTGCGTAAAGGCATCTTCTCAATGGCTGAACGCCTTTATGGTGTTACATTCCGCGAGCTTCCCGATGCGCCCAAATATCACCCCGACGTGAATGTTTATGAAGTGCTCGACACAGCCGGCAACCATGTTGCAGTGTTTATGACCGACTATTTCACTCGCGCTTCAAAGCGTCAAGGTGCGTGGATGAACAACATCAAGATGTCGTATTTCAATGCTGACGGCACTGAGGAACGTCCTATCGTCTACAACGTGTGCAACTTTGCTAAGCCCAACGGCGACACTCCCTCATTGTTGAGCCTCGATGACGTTGCTACAATGTTCCACGAATTTGGCCATGGCCTTCACGGCATGCTCTCACGTGCACCTTATAAGTCAATTTCTTGCACTGCAGTCGACCGCGACTTCGTTGAGCTTCCCTCTCAAATCACCGAGCATTGGGCTATGCAACCCTCACTCCTTCGCGAGTATGCTCGCCACTATCAGACAGGCGAAGTAATCCCCGACGACCTTATCGAAAAGATTGCTGCTGCTTCGGCTCACAATGCTGGTTTCAACCTCGCTGAACGCCTCGCAGCTTCTTATCTCGACCTCAAATATGGTCTTATCGAAAAAATGGACGGCGACCTCGATGTAGCTGCATTCGAACAGCAGATTGTCGACGAACTCGGCATGCCTAAAGAAGTGCAATACCGCTACCACAGCCCCTACTTCAAGCATATTTTCGGTAGCGACGGCTACGCTTCAGGCTACTATACCTACACTTGGGCTGAAGTGCTCGATAAAGACGGCTTTGAACTCTTCAAGGAACGTGGCATTTTCGACCCTGCAACAGCTCAATCGTTCAAAGAAAACATTCTCGAAGCTGGCAACACTGAAGACCCAATGACACTCTATGTTCGTTTCCGCGGACATGAGCCTTCAGCCGACGCAGTGCTTCGCCACTACGGTCTAAAATAATCATTGTCAACGACTTGATTGCAAAATACCACACCTTCGGGTGTAAACTCAATTTTGCCGAAACCTCGACAATTGCCGAGATGATGGCCGACAAAGGTATTCGCCGTGCAAACCATGGCGAATACCCTGATTTTGTCGTAGTCAATTCATGTAGCGTCACTGCCGAGGCCGACAAAAAATGCCGTCAATGGATTCGCAGCTGCCACCGCCGCTATCCCGATGCGCGCATCATCGTCACTGGCTGCTATGCCCAGCTAAAACCCGACGAGGTAGCACAGCTCCCCGGCGTGGCAATCGTGGCAGGCACCGACCGCAAAAACCTTATTGCTGAATATGTTGAGCACCAACTTGCGGCAGCAGGCAAGGCTCCATGTCATCAATACATAACTCCGCTTCAGCAACTCCGCACATTCTCGCCGTCATGCTCGCGAGGTGACCGCACGCGCTATTTCCTCAAGGTTCAAGACGGGTGCGACTACTGGTGTAGCTATTGCACGATACCACGTGCACGTGGACGTAGCCGATCAGGCACAGTTGCCGAAATGGTGGCGCAAGCCCGCGAGGTAGCAGCCCAAGGAGGACGTGAAATAGTAATCACAGGCGTAAATATTGGCGACTTTGGGAAAGGTACTGAAGAAACATTTTTCGACCTCGTCAAAGCACTCGATCAAGTCGAAGGAATTGAACGTTATCGCATTTCGTCGATTGAGCCTAACTTATTGACCGACGAAATTATCAATTTCGTGGCCAATTCGCGTCGCTTTATGCCCCATTTCCATATACCATTGCAATCAGGCAGCGACACCGTTTTGTCGCTCATGCGACGCCACTACGACACCGCGCTATTCCGACATAAAATCGAAGCCGTGCGCCGCGCAATGCCCGACGCATTTATAGGCGTCGACCTAATTGTCGGTGCAAGAGGGGAGACCGACGAAGAATTCCGCCGCTCAGCCGAATTTGTCGAGAGTCTCGACATCTCGCGCCTGCACGTGTTCCCATACTCCGAACGCCCCGACACACGCGCGTTGGAAATCCCTTACGTTGTAAGTCAGGAGGAAAAACATCGCCGTGCAGCCCACATGATAGCAATTTCCGACCGAAAATTGCGCGAATTCTCATCCCGGTTTGTCGGCACCGAGCGCCCAGTGCTTGTCGAGCACTCGCCCCGCCCTGGCATCCTCGTTGGCTTCACCGACAACTACCTCCGCGTCAACATCCCCGTTACCGACACTCCAACCCCTTCAGAGCTTGCGCCTACTGCAGCCTCCACAGCTGATGCTCAAAGTGAGTCAGTTTCTGTCTCGACCGAAACTGACTGCTCACGCTGTAGCCTTGATGCATATACCAACCGCATCCTCCCAGTCCGCATCGACTCCCTAACCCCCGACCCCGAACTCCTCCTCGCCACCTTTATACCATATTAACATAGGTCGCCTATGCGTCCTAAACAGCTTACGCCCCAAAAATAGTGCGGCAAATTGCGACTCCCTCCGATAATGTATAGGGAAAATCCATTTTTCGGAGTCGTTCGAGGGAGAAAATTGAAAGTGTGGTGATTTTGTTGTAAATGGCTTGATGTTAGGGTGTTGGATGTTGGTGTGGTGGGGATTTTTGAGGTTGAGGAAAATATTTTTCAAAAAAAATAGGGCGAAAAGTTTGGAGAATAAAAAAAATGTCGTAACTTTGCAACGCAATTCCGAAACAAGGGCTGCAAAGGTAGCCGAAATCTAACGGAAAATCGGGCGTTTAGCTCAGCTGGTTCAGAGCATCTGCCTTACAAGCAGAGGGTCGGCGGTTCGAATCCGTCAACGCCCACTCCAAAGGATGACGAAAGGTCATCCTTTTTTCATTTCCCCACTCCCCAAAATTGCGTGTAAGCGGACATAAGAGTGCCAGTGGACAGAGTGTCAGCGGATAGGGTGGGTTGGTAATATTTGCCACAAAAAAGTGAAATGATTTTGCAGTTAGGCGAATTATTTATACTTTTGCAGTGAAAGCAATGCTTTATTGTGATACGCGTTAATTATTCATACTTATTATATTTACTTTTAATCAATTTTTATGAGAAAAATTTTACTCTCACTTGTTGCTATCTTCGCAGCTTTGTCGATGACAGCACAATCGGCATTGTATGCCACTGGCGACTTTGCTCAATCGACATGGGATCCAGCATACCCTGCTCAGTTTACTTACGATGCTGGCACTGACCTTTACACTCTCAATGTTACTTGCTCTCAGCTTAAAATCTCTACAGCTAAGGGTGACTGGGGCACGTTTGACGGCGCAGCACTCCAAGCATCAGGCACTATTAAGCCAGGCTCGGAGTACTCTCTTTCAAAGGGTACATCAAACATTTTGTTTGGTTGGCAAGGTGATTGGACTATCACTGTTAGCCTCTCAAAGATGAAAATCTCTGCTACTACAACTACTCCTCCCCCTGCAGGCTCGGAATACCCCAAGGTGTATCTTCGTGGCGATATGAATGGTTGGGGAACTGACGCAGCGTGGGAATTTAGCACTACAGATGGTGTTGTTTACAATCTTGAAAACGTATCAATCCAAAGTACTCAGAAATTCAAGATTGCTGACGGCAGCTGGGGCGCTATTAACTATGGCGGTCAATCGGGGATGAAACCAGACACAGAATATACTCTTACTCACAATTCAACCGATTGTTCACTTGCAGCAAACTTTTCCGGCTCGGTTACATTCAATGTAAATTCAAAGAAGGTCATCTTCAAAAGTGGTGGATCGCCAGCGGTTGACCCATTCATTTTCTTCGACAACACTGAAACTCAGTGGGAGATGGTTTACATCATGTTGACCGACAAGGATGGCAACGTTTATTCAGATTTCCCTGGCGAAGAAATGGAATTTGTTGAGGATAGCGACAATCTTTGGTGCTTCCAAGCTTCGGCTGATTATCCATACGCTCAATTCAATGACGGTGGCGACAATACAACCGCTGTATGCACATTGAAGGACAACTATGTTTACTCAATGAGCAATCCTGCTGGCGAAGAATACAGAGAGCCTATCGACTATTCTGGCTGGTATGTAAATGTGCCCGGCGACCACAACCAGTGGGGTGACAATGGAGTAGCTTGCAGTTCAGATGGCGTAGCTGTATTAAACCTCACAGGTGCTAAAGGCGGTTTCAAAATCAAGATTTGGAATGGCTCAGAGGATGCATGGTATAGCAATGGTCAGACAATCGCTTTGGATTCTCCCGTAGTTCTCAATTCTAATTCAGACACTAACATGACCTTCCCTGCAACTGCCGACGGTCTTGGTAATCTTACAGTGACATTCGACTGCTCAAGAATGACTCTTACCATAACATTAACTGCCGGTGTTGACGAAATTGAACTTGGCGACGTTCCCGCTGAATATTTCAACCTCCAAGGTGTACGCGTAGCAGAGCCAACAACAGGCCTCTACATCGTGCGTCGCGGCAACAACATCACAAAAGAAATCGTGCGCTAAGCATAGTTGACGCATAGACATAGAACTGCACTTCGAAAGCGCGAAACAGAGCTTTGGAGTGCAGTTTCTTTTTGATTCCAGCGCGTGAGTGCTGCATAATTTGGATAATTCGCAAAGAATCCATAAATTTGCGACATCAAAACGAGATTTGTTAGCTCAGCTGGTTTAGAGCGCCTCCTTGACAGGGAGGAGGTCACTGGTTCGAATCCAGTACAGATCACAGCGAAGGAGAAGGCATCAGCGAAATCTGACGCCTTCTCTGCTTTTGTAAGGCTGAATGCGCTATTGTAGTCGATGCGAAGCGGCGGATGTAATCGTCGGCAAAATAGACATTGGCGGTGTCGTGGTAGGGGTAGAACGGCATTGTCAGAGGATGAATATGTGCTAATATGCTGAATATATGAAACTTTTTTCGTAATTTTGCACTTCCTTACGAAAGGTTTATGGGAAAGTTCCGTCGAGTTAAGAATAAAATCCGCGATTTTTACAGATTCCGTATCTATGCTTCCTCTATCAGGAGGAAACAGCGTCGGTATGCTCGTTCGCTCCGCGACAAGGATGAGATTCGAGTAGTGCTGTTTGCTATGTCGGTGTCGATGTGGAAATATGGTCCTCTCTATCAGCTAATAAAAGAGCATCCCCGTTTCCGTCCATTCGTCGTTATAGCTCCGTCGCCTACCTACTCAAAGGAAGAGCAGAAAAAAGAGGTCGAAGCTCTGCGTAGCTATTTCGGTACTCAAGGCATTGAATACTACGACTTTGATGTTGACTCGGCTACGGGCGTTGACGTGCGTACGGAGTTGAATCCCGATGTGCTTTTCTATCCTCAGCCATATCTGACGATTATGCCGCCAGAATATCGCTTCAGAATGTTCTACGACCGACTGTTGTGCTATAGTCCCTATGCATTTTGGGTTATAAATACCGAATGGTCGTACAACACATTCTTCCACAACATTGCTTGGCGACTTTATTATGCCTCCGACATACATAAGCAGGAAGCATCGCGTATAGCGGTGAATAAAGCGAAAAACTCCCGCGTGGTCGGACACTTAATTTCGAGCGAATTCCTGAAATCAAGCTATACCGACATATGGAAGCCACAAACGATGCGAAAGAAGCGATTGATTTGGTCGCCACATTTTTCAATCAATGAAAAGGGGTGTTTGGTGCATTGCTCAAATTTCCTGTGGATGGCTGACTTTATGGTAGAGTTGTCGAAGCGTTATGCCGATGAAATCCAGTTCACGTTCAAGCCTCATCCCCGATTGTTGTCGGAACTATATAAACATCCCGATTGGGGCGAAGAGCGAGCAAATAGCTACTACGAGTATTGGCGCAACGCCGAGCATTCGCAATTGGAGAATGGCGAATATCAGGACCTCTTTATGACGTCCGACGCGATGATTCACGATTGCGGCTCATTCATAGTTGAATACTTGTATTCTCAAAATCCGTCGATGTATATTGTGCAGTCGGTCGAAGAACGATTGGCTGAGTACAATCGATTAGGTCAGGATGCTATCAAGTCGCATTATATTGGCAAGTGCGAGGAGGATGTGGAGCGCTTTGTACGCGAAATCGTGCTTGACGGAAAGGACACAATGCAAGGCGTTAGGGCTCAATTCTATGACACCTATTTGGGTGCTCAGAAGGATGCTTCTGTCGCTGAAAGCATAGTCGATAATCTATTGAAATCAATTGAACAAGCCTAAGTCAAATGTTATGACAGTTGACCAGACTACTCCCAAAATATCGATAATCGTTGCGGTGTACAATGCTTCGCTCTACTTACGTCGTTGCATCGATAGCATCAAAGCACAGACATTTACCGACTTTGAGGTGCTGTTGCTCGACGATGAAAGCAAGGATAATTCGTTGCAAATATGCCAAGAGACAGCCAAAAACGATTCGAGATTCAAGGTCTATCACAACGAAAACCGCGGAGTAGGGAGTATTCGACACAAAGGCATTAAGCGCGCCACTGGGGTATATACGATACATGTTGACCCCGACGATTGGATTGAGCCAAACTATTTAGGAGACCTTTACAACAAGGCCATTGAACAAAACGCCGACATGGTGATAAGCGATTACTATACGGAGCGCAAGAATGAACAAACCTACATAGCCCAGCGCCCAACTTCGTTGGATAATCATGAAATAATCAACGACCTGTTGAGAAACGACCTCCATGGTAGCACGTGGAATAAACTCATCAAGCGCAGTTGCTATCTCGATAATCAAATCAATTTTATTGAAGGGCTGAATTATGGCGAGGATATGGTGACAGTGGTGAGAATCTTGCAGACTGGCTGCAAGGTTGCATACTTGCCACAAGCCTATTATCACTATGACTTGTATATGAACGATGTGTCGTATACTCGCGTCATGAACAAACTGAGGATAAAGGAGCGTGTGAAATATATTTCCTATCTTCAACACTATGTAAAGGATAAAGCGCAACAAAAGTTAGTGACACAAAAATTGGTTCAATTGGCCTATTGGGCAATCAAATTGGATGTCTATAAGCGTGATGAATATTACAAAATCTTCAAGCCACTGAAACGTGAGCGAATAATGAAAGTGCCAGGGAGTAGTTTGCAGCGCCGTTTGTGGGTTTGGTCATCGTTTCATATCGGTTATCGTTTTGCTCATGTAAAATATTCAGCCGATCAGCTTGGCGGAAAGATGAAACGATTGAAGGGAAAGAAGAAATAATAGCAGAAATTTTGTAAATTTGTGCTATCAACACTGAATAGTAACGAATAATATGAGAAATATAGGAGTCATCTTAGCTGGCGGCACTGGAAATCGATTTCAGCAATCGGTGCCAAAGCAATTCTTTAAAGTGGCGGGAAAAACCGTCATTGAGCACACCATTGATGCATTCCAGAAGAACAGTCTAATCGATGAAATCGCTATCGTCACCAACGTGATGTGCGAGCGAGAAATCGAAGCAATGGTTCTTGCCAACAAATGGTCGAAGGTGAAAAAGATACTCTTAGGAGGTAAGGAACGTTACCACTCAAGCCTTTCGGCAATTGAAGCTTACAGCGACGAGGAGTGCAATCTGATATTCCACGATGCCGTTCGTCCGCTCGTCAGTCAGCAGATTATCAATGATGTAATTAAGGCTTTGGACACTCATAATGCAATTGACGTTGCAGTTCCAGCTACCGATACTATTATTCAGGTTGACAACGAAGGCGCATTCATTGAGGATATACCCAATCGCAAAATGCTCCGACGCGGACAGACTCCACAAGCATTTAAGCTCTCGGTTATCAAGCGTGCTTACGAAATAGCTCTCAAAGATCCAAATTTCGTTTCGTCGGACGACTGTGGCACAGTTGTAAAGTATCTCCCACAAGAGAAAGTATATGTAGTGCCGGGCGAGGAAATGAATGTGAAACTCACTTATAAAGAGGACTCATTCCTAATCGACAAGCTCTTTCAGTTGCGTTCACACTCAGTATCGGGCGCTGAGGACCTCTCTGCGCTGCAGGGTAAAGTAATAGTTGTCTTCGGTGGCAATTCTGGCATCGGCGAAGAGATTGCCAAAATGGCACAAGCCAACGGTGCAAAGGTCTATTCATTCTCACGCAGCACCACTGGGACCGATGTCGGCAACCGTGATAGCGTGCGACAGGCGTTGCGAAGCGTCGTCGACCAAGAGAAGCGTATCGATTATGTGATTAATTCCGCAGCAATACTCATCAAGGAGCCACTCGCTACAATGGAGCCCGCAACAATCGAAACGATGATAAATACCAACTACAACGGTATGGTGTGGGTTGCAATCGAAAGCTATCCCTATTTGCAGGAGACAAAGGGTGGATTATTGCTGTTTACCTCAAGCTCATATACGCGTGGTCGCGCATTCTACAGCATATATTCGTCGACCAAGGCGGCTGTGGTCAATTTCGCACAAGCCATTGCGCAAGAGTGGGAAGCTGATGGCATATCAGTGAATGTAATCAACCCCGAGCGCACAAACACACCGATGCGAAAAAAGAACTTTGGCAACGAGCCTGAAGGAACGTTGCTTGACCCAGTGGTGGTGGCTAAATGCTCACTGAATACATTGCTTATGGCCGACACGACTGGTCAAGTATTCGATGTAAAGCGCAGCTAATCAACCCCCTCCCGCCGCTGTAAGGTGCGCATTTGAATATACAGACGCCTATATCTGTGCTGGCATTCAGCGAGATATAGGCGTTTGCTATGCGGTAGAATTGGAGCGGTGGAGTTATAGCGACTGCATGTCGTTGAGCTTTTTGTAGTAGCCGTTGGTGTTGATGAGCTCTTCGTGGGTGCCACGTTCTACGATTTCGCCTTCGTAAAGCACGCAGATTTCGTCGGCATTCTTAATCGTAGAGAGTCGGTGAGCAATTGCAATGGTGGTGCGCGATTTCATCAAATGCTCCAATGCTTCCTGAACTAAGCGTTCCGATTCGGTGTCGAGAGCAGAAGTGGCTTCGTCGAGAATCAAAATAGGTGGATTTTTCAGTATGGCGCGGGCTATGCTTATGCGTTGACGCTGACCACCCGACAGTAGGCATCCGCGGTCGCCGATGTAGGTGTCGTATCCATTTTCGCTGTTGATGATGAATTCGTGGGCATTGGCAATCTTCGCTGCTTCAATCACTTGCTCCATTGTGGCTGACTCTACGCCAAATGTAATGTTGTTGAAGAATGTATCGTTGAAGAGGATTGCTTCCTGATTGACGTTGCCGATTAGAGCGCGCAGATCGTGAATTGAGAGGTCACGGATGTCGACACCGTCGATGCTGATGCTCCCTTTTTCGATGTCGTGGAAGCGTGGAAGCAGGTCGACCATTGTAGATTTCCCTGAGCCTGACTGCCCGACCAATGCGATTGTCTGACCCTTTTTGATTGTGAGGTTGATGTTTTTGAGCACCTCTCTTTCGCTGTTGGAGTAGGAGAAGCTGACGTTCTTGTAAGTTATATCGCGTTGCAACGAGTTGCAATGCACGGGATTTTCTTTCTCCTTAATTGGGTTTTCGGCTCCGAGGATTTTGTTGATTCGTTCCCAGCATCCCATACCGATAGGGATGTTGTAGTATGCTTTCGAGAGGTCTTTTATGGGATTGATAATGTTGTAGAGCATCACAAGGTAGAAAATGAACGAACTGGCATCCAATCCTGAGTCGTTTTGCAGGATAAGATAGCCACCAGCCCAAAGTACAATCACGATGATGCAAGTGCCCATGAACTCACTGACGGGATGCGCGCTTGCCTGTCGTGTTTGCATTCGATTAAGTGCCTTGCGATAGGTGTTGATAGTGTTGGTGAATCGACCCGCCATTTTCTTTTCGGCAAGGAACGCTTTAATGATGCGGAGTCCGCTTAGAGTCTCTTCTAACTGCGACAGCACGATGCCCCAACGAGTTTGCACATCCTTTGACCCCTTTTTAAGCTGACGGCTAATGGAGCCCATTACCCAAATCAGCAGAGGAATTACCAAAAGGATGAATATGGTGAGTTTCCAGTTGATGAATAGGAGCACGCCCAAGGTAATGAAAATGGAGATAGGGTTTTTCAACAGCATTTCCATTGAGTTTGTGAGGGCGTTTTCGAAGCCGCCAACGTCGGATGTAGTGCGGGCAATGATGTCGCCTTTACGGTTTTCGGAGAAGAAACTTAATGGCAAGTCGATAATCTTATGATATAGCAACACTCTGACATCGCGAATAATGCCACTTCGCAGTGGTATAAGGCATGCAGCCGAAGCGAAGTAGCACGACGTCTTAAACAGCGTCATTACCATAAGGATAAGTCCCGATATCATAAGTACCCACAATTCGCCCTTATCGAGGATGAGGGTATTCATATAATAATAGAAGTTGTTTTTAATTACATCAGCCACATTGCCGTCCGACCAGCTCATCAGCTGATAAGTGTGCGAGTCAACGTTGAAAAGTATCTGGAGAATTGGAATTAAGAGGGAGAAAGAGAATACGTTGAGCAACTGAGCTAAAATATTGAGCGAAATGTTCCCTGCAAGAGCCTTCTTGTAGGGTGGAACAAAACGTCGTATGAGTTGAAAAAATTCTTTCAGCATAGTGGTGCAATGTGGATGTTCTTATCGTATGTTATCCGAAGATGGGCTTAGTTAGTGGTTATCCAATAGGGAATGTTTCGTTAGGGTGGAGGTCGGCAAACTTAAATAGCCAGCGTTTGTGAGTCCAGAGCCAAAGGTGCGGTTGGGCTTGAATATCCTTTTCCAATTGACGCATATATTGCTTTGAGTAGGAACATTCTTCCCCTTCAATCGGCTCAATTGGCTTCAAAGTTATCTCGTAATATCCTCGCTTTGGCTGGGTCATTTGCCCGTAAATAAAATGAGCATTTAGCCTAACGCCCAATGTTTCGCCGCCAACAATTATGGGGGTTTGTTGATTCAAAAACGTCATCCAATGGTTTGACAATTTTTTTGTATCGGGGCGCTGATCAGAAATGAGACCTAATAGAGGCTGTTTCCCCTCGTTTATCATATTGAGGATTACGCGCAACGTTTGTTTCTGTGGGATGCTGATAGTGTTGAAACGTGAACGCAAACGGAGGAAGAATTTATCCATTGTTTTGTTCGAGAGCGGGTGGTAAATCTGGCACCCCTGCAAGCCCGGTTTGCACCATAGCGCAATTGATGTGACATATTCCCAGTTGCCTTGATGTGCAAGGTAGATGAAGAACGGGCGTCCGTCGCCTCGACGCTTCTCAATCTCCTCGATGTTGGTGAAGCGAAGGCGGCTCTGCATCTGTTTGTCGGAAATATGCAGCAATTTTATTGTTTCAAAAACGTAGTCGCAAAAATGGCGGTAGAACTTCTTTTCGATTTTCACAATCTCTTTCAAGTCCAATTCGGGGAACGACTTGGTGAGATTAGTCCTAACCACCTTCCTTCGGTATCCCACGACGTAGTATATCAGCGGATACACCATATCGCTAAATATATAGAGCACCCTAAATGGCAGAATGGCAACCATTTTAAGCAGGATAGTAAGCGTAGTTAATGCGATTTTCTCCCACATAGTCTTACCGTGTGAAATGTTTGATATAGTGCATTTGCGATGTGGATGCCACTGGTTTTAGTATTAATCCACAAAGGTAGACAAATTTTATTAAGATACAGTTCAAAATTATCTTAAAATATATTATGCACCCCACTGTTGGGTTCCGAAACCCCTCTTTCAGCCATCACAAAATGCGTTCGGCGATATAATTGGGGTAAATGTTTGGTTTTACGTGCGAAAAGTTTTAACTTTGACAATCCAATCAGATATATGGCATGATGCGTATCGCAGCAGTTACCATGGTTAGAAACGATGAGTTCTATCTCAAGAAATGGGTCGAATACTACGGCTCTCAGCTTGGGAAAGAGAATCTCTATATATATTTCGATGGTGAGGATCAGCTGATTCCGAGTTTCTGCGAGGGTGCTCATGCTGAAATTAAGCCTCGTATGCTTGGGCAAGTGGTCAAGACTGAGAAGTTGCGACTGCAATTCCTCTCGGAGCGTGCTGCCGAACTGATGCGGCAGGGCTACGATTGGGTTATTGGCTCCGATGCCGACGAGTATCTCATCGTTGATCCCAAAACTGGAATGGGATTGCGTGAGTATATCAGCCAAATGAAGAAACGCGCTGTTGTGTCGGGCTTTGGCGTTGATGTAGGCCAACACTTAAAGAAAGAGGGTGTTATAACTGCTGACAAGCCGTTCCTCGCTCAGCGCAAATATGCCTACCTCTGCTCACGTTACACAAAGACGTCGCTCATCAGCCAGCCAGTGCGCTGGGGCTCAGGCTTTCATCGCGTAAAGGGACACGACTACCATATCGACCCAAATCTTTATCTGTTCCATTTCGGCAGCATAGACTTGAAGATGATTGAACGCCGAATGACAAACAATGATTTAATCTCCACAGGACGATTGCGCCACATCAAGAAGCGTGCACGCACCATATTCGTGATTTCAAGCGCGAGAATACTCCGTTGGGATAGGGTAGTTCCATTTGTGCGCTTCATTCAGTCGTTTGTGCGCCCAATTTATGCTTTGAACAAGCCGTGGAACACATTATATAAATATGTGGTGGAAATTCCCGACCGATTTTCGACTATCGTATAATACAACGCGATTATGATTAAGCACGCCTACTTAATTCTTGCCCATAATCAGATTGACTTGTTGAAAACGCTTGTTTCATTGCTTGACGATGAACGCAACGACATATACATCCACTTAGACAAGAAATATCGCAACGAGGCGAAGATTGAAGAGTTGCATCACGTGTGCAAGCATTCAGCGCTTACGCTGTTGCCCGACCGACTCTCGGTCCACTGGGGAGGTAAGAGTATCATTGACGCCGAAATGCGGCTGCTCAACGCGAGCATCAAAGGCAATTATGCCTACTACCACCTACTCTCAGGCGTTGACTTGCCACTGAAGGACCAAGACACGATTCATCGCTTCTTCCAGCAGAACAGCGGCAAAGAGTTTCTCGATATATGGCAACTGAAATCGTCGACCCATACACGTTTCAATTACTATACGGTGTTTCCCGAAGGGGAAGGCAACCTGTTGCCACGCTACGTCAACTACCTCGTAAAGGGAATTCTGATGTTGCTCAAGGTCAGAATCAACAAAGATGTAGATTTTCGCTACGGTAGCCAATGGTTTAGCATCACCCACGACTTTGCATCCTACATAGTCGCGCAGCAGCAATGGGTCGACAAGGTATTTGCTCACACGAGCACTTGCGATGAGGTCTTTATCCCGACGCTGCTCTATCGTTCACCCTATGCCGAAAACCTCTATTCGCAGCAGGATGACGCTGGCTATCGCATTGGTAATATGCGCTTTATCGACTGGAGCCGAGGCACGAGTGTACGCCACCCCTACACTTTCACAATTGAGGATTTTCCACTGCTATGTCAGGTGCCACACATGTTCGCACGCAAATTCAATATCGAACAACATGGCGATTTGGTGGCTAAACTCGCTGAATATGTATCAGCAAAAAAGCATTAAGCGATGAAAGCATTCATGTCAAAACTCTATTGGGCGCTTTGCGTGGGGCTATACAAACTTGCCACAGGCAAGTGGGGCAAAACAGTTATCAATAATAATAAAGTTGTGGCATCGGCATTCGGTGGGCGCAAGTATGGCGACAATCCGATGTATATCTTAGATGCGCTGAAGGAGATTAAGCCTGATGTCGAAATCGTGTGGATTTCACACCCTAAAGAGCAGTTGAAAGTGCCCGACCACGTAAGAATTGTCAACAAGCACTCGCTACGCTATTTCTATGAGTATGCCACCGCTAAAGTGTGGATTGACAACGAATTGATTCACGCCTATATGCAGAAGAAAGATGAACAAATGTTCATCGAAACGTGGCATGCAGGCTTGGGGTTCAAGCGCATATATTTCGACGTAGCAGGCTACGACGAGAGTAACCGCAGCTACGACCGCCTCAAGCGAACTACCGACTTGGCCAACTATTTCCTCTCGGACAGCGACTTCTTTACTCGCATTTGCCGAGAAGCATTCCGCTACAAAGGGGAAGTGCTCCATTGGGGATTCCCTCGCAACGACATTATTGTCATCGACCGCGAAGGCCGATGTGCCAAAGAATTAAAACAGGAATTAGGTATTGACGACAGCTGCAAACTGATGCTTTATGCGCCGACGTTCCGCGACGGCAACACCGACATCGAAGCACGCTACAATGTCGACTTTGCCCGACTGCATGCGGCATTGACCAAGCGTTTTGGCGGAGAGTGGAAAATCCTGCTCCGACTGCACCCATGGCTACAAAATGCCGACATGGGCAGTTTGCTCAGTTGCAACTACGTAGTCAACGTGACCAACTACCCCGATGTACAGCGCCTTAATGCCGCCTGCGATGCGTGTATGACCGACTATTCGAGCACCGTTTTCGACGCCGTATTGCGCCGTATCCCATGTTTCATCTACGCCAACGACTTCGACAGCTACAAAAAATCGCGCGGCGTCTATATGGAAATCAACGAACTTCCATTCCCCTATGCCGACAGCAACGCACTGCTCGAAGAGCGTATTCTCACGTTCGACGATGAGAATTACCAGCGCGACTTAGCCCAATACTTCAACGACAAAAACGTCGTAGCCAACGGCGACGCCTCCCATCGCCTCGCCGCCCTCATCGCAGCGTTTATGACCCCTAACCACTGATTTCGATAATCTATGGTGTGGTTAGGAGTTGAGGTTTAAAGGTGAGGGGGTGGCGTGGTAGCCGGGGGTGTTACGGAATGAGGTTGTGGCTACGTGGGTGTCTGTTTCGTAGCGGATGTAGTAGCGTTGTGGGGCTAAGAAGTCGAGTGTGAATAATGCTTCGTTGGCAAAGGTGGTATTGCTGATGTCGTTGCCTGTGACGGTGCGTTCGAGGATTGTGATGCGGTCGCCCCGAACTTCGACTTTGGCGCTTACGGCGCCTGTGGTGAGTATGCCGACGAGTCCTCGGCGGGTGATGATGACGTTGCCGCTATTGTCGCAATGGACTTCGATTGAGGGTTCGTTTGGAGTGGCAGTGTGGTCGGTAGTAGATAATAGCTGCGAGCCGATGAGGAATTCTCTCACCGACTCGCTTGAGCGTGGTACTGCAATGAGTCCGACAACGAGAGCGGTGCCGAGAAAAAGCAGTACGTAAAATTCTACAGAGTTGAAAAACAATCTCTTTAATTGACGTTTTATGGCGCGCTGCTGTGGCGCGCAGGTTGAGTTGAAATAGTGCCTAATCCTATGTCGGAGCCGTATTAGTCGCGGTTGCCGAAGATACGGAGGAGATATAGGAAGAGGTTGATGAAGTCGAGGTAGAGCGAGAGTGCGCTGATAGTAGCGACTTTGCCGAGCATTTCGTCGGGAGCAGCCATAGCCATTCTCTTAGCTGACTGAGTGTCCCAAGCGGTCAAACCGAGGAATAGGAATACACCTACGAGTGATATAATCCAGTCCAATTGGCTGCTTTTGAGGAAAATGTTGACCACGCTGGCGATGATAAGTCCGAAGAGGGCGAACATGAGGAATGAGCCAAATTTGGTGAGGTCGGCTTTAGTTGTGAAGCCGTAAATGCTCATAGCGGCAAATGTGCCAGCGGTGATGAAGAATGCTTTGGCGATAGCAGCGGCTGCGTAGGCAAAGAATATTACTGAGAGTGTGAAGCCGTTGACTATGGCAAATAGGAAGAATAGGAGAGTAGCTGTAGTGCTGCTCATTTTATTGATGCCAGCTGAAATCCAGATTACGAGACCGATTTCAACGATAGCGAGAATCCAATAGCTTGCACTACCACCAAGCACTAATTGAGCAATGGCGGGAGAGGAGGCGGTCCAGAGGGCAACTAAAGCTGTTGCGAGCAGACCGAGGAACATTTTAAGATAAACGCGTCGCATAACCCACGATACGCGTGAGTCGGATGTTTGGACTGTGCTGTAGTCCTGATAATTTTGGTAATCCATAGTTGATGTTAATTATAATTGTTTCAAAAAAGAAACTACAAAAACGGTGCCAAAGTTCAGAGTTGGCAAATGTTAGAGTGGTTGTTTGGACGATAAATTACATTCTTTCGGGAACGTTGATGCCGAGCAGTGACATGCCACTCTTGATGACTTTAGCAGTAGCTTCGCTGATAGTCAGTCGTAGAGAGCGCACTGCGGGGTCTTCTTCGCGCAGGATTGAATAGTCGTGGTAGAACTGGTTGTATTGTTTTACGAGATCGTAAACGTAGTTGGCAATAAGAGCAGGAGAGTAGTTCGAGCCAGCCGCAGCAACTACAGAGGGGTAGTCGGCGATAGCTTGAATGAGTGCAATCTCCTTTTCGTTGGGGGTGACTGCCATGTAGTCGCCTACAGCCATGCCTTGCTCGGTGGCTTTGCGGAGCACTGAGCGGATGCGGGCGTAGGTATATTGGATGAATGGGCCAGTATTGCCGTTGAAGTCGATTGATTCCTTGGGGTTGAAGGTCATATTCTTAGTTGGGTCAACCTTGAGGAGGAAATATTTCAATGCGCCAAGGCCGACGGTTTCGGCAATTTGAGCAGCTTCTTCGTTGCTGACGTTGTCGAGCTTGCCGAGTTCGCGAGATACCTCAGCAGCAGTGCTAACCATTTCTTCCATAAGGTCGTCGGCATCGACAACGGTGCCTTCGCGGCTCTTCATTTTGCCTTCGGGAAGCTCAACCATACCGTAGGAGAAGTGTACGAGGTCTTTGCCCCATTTGAAGCCGAGTTTGTCGAGCAAGAGCGAGAGAACTTGGAAGTGGTAGTTCTGTTCATTGCCCACGACGTAAATCATCTTGTCGATAGGGTAGTCCTGGTAGCGTAGTTTGGCTGTGCCGATGTCCTGAGTCATATAGACTGAAGTGCCGTCGCTGCGGAGGAGGAGTTTGTGGTCGAGTCCGTCGGCAGTGAGGTCAGCCCAAACGGAGTCGTCCTCTTTGCGGTACATGATGCCTTTTTCAAGGCCTTCGAGCACTTTTTCTTTGCCTTCGAGGTAAGTGTCGCTTTCGTAGTAGATTTTGTCGAAATCGACGCCCATACGGCGGTAAGTTTCGTCGAATCCGGCGTAAACCCAAGAGTTCATCATAGCCCAGAGCTGGCGCACTTCGGGGTCTTTAGCTTCCCAGCGGCGGAGCATTTCGCGCGCTTCAGCCATAAGGGGAGATTGCTTTTCGGCCTCCTCTTTAGAGAGTCCTTTTTCGATGAGTTCGTTGACTTCGGCTTTGAAGTGTTTGTCGAAGAGGACGTAGAAATCGCCGATGAGGTGGTCGCCTTTTTTGCCAACAGATTCGGGAGTAGCGCCATTGCCCCATTTCTGCCAAGCTAACATAGATTTGCAGATGTGGATGCCTCGGTCGTTGACGATGTTGGTTTTGACAACGCGGTTGCCGCACGCTTTGAGGATTTCAGAAAGGCTGTAGCCGAGGAGGTTATTGCGCACGTGTCCGAGGTGGAGAGGCTTGTTGGTGTTGGGCGAAGAGTATTCGACCATTACGAGTGGCGACTCGTCGGTGGCAGCCGTGATTCCGAAATTGTCGGTTGTGGCGATGTCGGAAAGCACTGAGTTCCAGAACGAAGGTTCGATGACGATGTTGAGGAAGCCTTTAATCACGTTGAAACGGTTGACGGCAGGCTCATTGGCAACGAGCCAATTGCCAATCTCTGTGCCAACGGCTTCTGGGGCTTTGCGAGCGGCCTTTACCCAAGGGAAAACAACGATAGTAAGGTTGCCCTCAAACTCTTTTTTGGTGGTTTGGGGAACGATAGAATTTGAGTCGGCTTCGATGCCGTAGAGTTCTTTAATGGCACGAGCAACAGCTGTTGCCAGAATATTATCTATTGACATTGGATTGATGAAATTACTTAATGATTGAATGAAGCGCATTGCGAACGCGGGGAAATCACGCGAGTGGCAAGTGCGCCAATCTATTATGCAAAGTTACAATAAATTTTTCAAACACTTGGAGAGATTGCGTTGAAGCAAATTGAAAAAAACTTAAAATGGATTATTTAATCGATTGCGCCGACGCTTCTGGGGAGGTTTTGGCGTCGGGGTACGCAATGCGAGTGTGGTAGGTGGTGCGAAGCGAATCGATAAACGATTGCTTGATCGTAGTGATGTCCTGGAACGACAGAGGAGAGTCCTTGTGCATTCCAGCGTTGATTTGCTCATCGATAAGACGGTCGACTAACTCGCTGATACGTTGCTCGCTATGGTCGGTGAGCGAGCGCGAAGCGGCTTCGACGGCGTCGGCCATCATCAGCAAAGAAGCTTCCTTGGTTTGCGGATTAGGCCCGGGGTAGGAGAAAGGTTTTGGGTCGACAGCAATACCGGGATTAGCGTTGCAATATGTGGTGTAGAAATATTTGGCGGTGCCAGTGCCATGATGCTGAGCAATCATGTCGCGAATCACTTTCGGTAGCTTCTCTTTTTCGGCGCGACGCAATCCGTCGGCAATGTGGCTGATGATGATTTGAGCGCTTTGCAGAGGCGACAGAGCGTCGTGTGGGTTAACGCCATGCTGGTTTTCGGTGAAGAATGCGGGGTTTTTGAGTTTGCCGATGTCGTGGTAGAGAGCACCTGCTCTGACGAGCTGCACGTTGGCGTTGACTTTATGAGCAGCACTGCTGACGAGATTGGCAACGGCCAAAGAGTGTTGGAATGTGCCGGGACATTCGATAGAGAGTTCGCGCAGCACTGGGGTGTTGATGTCGGAGAGTTCGACGAGTGTTACAACCGAAATGAAACCGAAAACTTTTTCGACAACAAAAATAAGGATGTAGGCAAAAGAGGTCAGCACCATATTTACGGCAAAATAGCCTATGAGCTTCCAAGAGAACGAGTTGAGGGTAGCAACTTGCATAAGTTCGACTGCGCAGTAGGCTACGACGTATGCGGCAAAAACGTAAGCCGATGTGCGAATGAGTTGACTTCGTTTAGATAGCTCTTTGGTGGAGTAAATAGCAGTCATACCCGCCATCATTTCGATGAAAATGAATTCCATCGGGAAAATGGCGAATGGGGCGCACATGAGGATTTCGAGCAAAAGAGTGATTAGAGCCAGAGAGGTGTCGTAGAACACGACGACCATTAATGGCAGTATGGCGAATGGCACGATATAGAGCCCGGAGGAGAATTGGTGGTGCATCGCCACGGCAAAGATGAAGAATACCACGAGGATTGACACGAGGCAGATGATGCGACGCATACTTTGCAATACCTTTGGACGGTAGAGAAAGAGGTAGACGTAGAGCGCAGCCATGATGACAAAGCTGAACAGGATTTGTCCGATTGCAGTGTTGCGGCGCGCTGCGCCAGTGTGGTCGGAGCGTTTTTGTAGTTCTTGCTCGTAGGTTTGGAGTATTTGGTAGAGTTGAGGCGTGACGATGTCGCCACGGTCGATGATTCGTTCGCCTTGTTGGATGATGCCGATGCCAGCTTCGATAGGTTGGAGCATCTCGTTGAGGAGTTGCTCAGATTCGTCGGAATTGACGATGATGTTTGGGGTAATGAAGTTGGAGATGCCGAGCTCACGCAGCGAAGCCATGAGCGTGGGGCTCTTGAGGTTGATAATGCTATCGAGTCGGACGTAGGCTCTGCGAGTGGAGTAAGTCCGCTTAGCTTGTACGTTTTTGTTGGTAGTAGCATCGTGGATTTTCAGTGTAGAGATTTTGCCGTTGGCGATGCGTTCGGCAGTTTGCTGGTCGACGACGCCAGAGTCATAGATGCGTTTAACTTCGCGGAATGCGAGGTCTTTGTCGGATTGAGCGAGGGCATCGGCCGACTGGATTGCAACACGAATTTTTTCAATTGGGGTGTTGTCGTACATGAAAATCGGCACAAAATTCTCCTTGATGCTGTCGATTTGCATGCGCTTTGTGTCGGCGTCGCGGTAGATTGGCACGTCGAAAGGAGCCAACAGCTGAGGATGGCTCCAAGGGCGGTTGACTTCGTAGTTTATGTTGATTTTGTCGGGTCGTGGCATAAATATGGCCACGAGAATAGCTCCGATAGCGAAGATAGAGACGCGGAGCAGTGTGGGTTTTGAAACGCGAGGGAGTTTCAGTTTCATTGTGTTCATTATTTAGATATTGCCAATTGTGGCGAGCTTCGGGGTGATGAAGCTTTATAAGCAGCGAATTTAGCTAAAAAATGGCTAATGGCAAAATGTAATTTGCTTGGGTTGAGTGAGTATGATTGAGCGACGCCTCGACGAGACTGTTATGGTTAGCGAGCGGTTATGTGGAAACAGGCTTGTCGGCGCTCGTATTTAACGTAGCAACGGTCGTTAGCACGTAGCTTGTAGAGCACTTCGCCGAGAAGGTTTTTGAGGTCTTCTTGAGTGCGGGGCAGGGAGTCGTGGTCGCAGATGAATTTGGAGTAGCTAATGTCGAAAGTAGTGCCATAAAGGTGAGTTGAACCTTCGATAGCGTTGGCGTTGATACGACGTAGGCGATTGATAGAGTTGTCGGTGCGGAGTACGCTTGTGGCCTTGATTCGGTAGGCTCCACCTCCGCGGCTATTGAGCGAATCGCGGAAATTACGGCCGATGTCGTTGAGGAGTTTAGCTGCTTTAGGCACTAGAAAGGGTTCAGAGTGGGTCAGTTCGTCGACGAATACATATTCGTTGCTTTCCACTTTGACCAAGGGCACGGATGAGGTCCAAATGTCGGACACAGATTCGAATGGCACGATGCCGATTTTGGATGCAGCCCATTTGTGTTTGTAGTTGGAGTCGTTGAATACTTTGCCGAGAGTTGCGCCTAAGTAGTTAATTTTCATACTTTTCCCTTTTGGAGGCATTGAGTCGAGCGCAGTGTCGAACGGGTTGGGTCGCAACGCGTCGGGGCGAAGTATTTCGCTCAGCTGGGCGCGGTCGAGCAACTGGGCTTGTCGTTGCTGCTCGTCGTCGTCGGAACAGGCGGACCAGACTAACAGGCCGATGATTATGTAGATAAGATTCTTCAATGCGAGGCTAAGGGGAGGAATAAATGAATTGGGAGTGGGTTAAACGGCTGTGTGGGAAGACTTAATCGCTGTTTAATAGCTGGTTGGCGAGGTTGCGGCACCCGTTTTCGAGCAGGTCGAGCACGAGTTCGAAGCCTTCGGAGCCTTCGTAATATGGATCGGGAACTGCATCGTAAAAGCCACCAGCAAGGTCGATGTATTCAGCCATTCGGTGGATTTTTGCTTCCGCTTCGACGGTGGGGGCAAGGCGTCGGAGATTGGCAATGTTGCTGTCGTCCATGCCGATGATTAAGTCGAATCGGTCGAAATCTAATTCGCTCACCTTGCGGCACTTGTGCTGCAGTTCGTAGCCGCGACGGCGGGCATGAATGCGCATGCGGTGGTCGGGGTCGTCGCCAACGTGATAGCCGCCAGTGCCAGCAGAGTCGATGTAGAAGAGCGATGAGGCACCCAATTCGTCGACGATAGTCTTCATCACCCCTTCGGCGGCAGGAGAGCGGCAGATGTTGCCGAGGCAGACGAAAAGAATTTTATATTTAGAGTCTTTTGATTCGGGTTTCATAACTGTTAGAGTAATTACTTTACAAAAGTACTCAAAAAATCGCAAAAATCGCGCATAAAGCGACTTTTAAAATGCCACGTTAAATTATATTCACAATCGAGAAAATAAGATATATGAGACTTAGGCAGCCTAAGAGACCTATGACTAACGTGAAACTGAAGTCATTAGAACTCGTTATGGTGATGTGATGAGGGGGAGGTTTTGGTTTGTTGGGAAAATTTTGTAACTTCGCAACATGGCTTGGCGATATAGTCGAATGGCTAATTGATAATATGAATTAAATAGCTATTGATGGTATGATTAAATAGCGAGATGATGATATTATTGACCGCTAATTGATGATGTTGTTGAGCGGAGAAGTTTATTGAATACGAAATTGTTATGAAAGATTCTTTGATACGTGTGGGTATCACCCAGGGAGACATCAATGGCGTTGGCTATGAGGTCGTTCTTAAAGTGTTGGAAGATAGCCGCATCCTTGAATTATTTACGCCCATTGTTTACGGCTCGGCAAAGATAGCTTTGTTTTATCGCAAACAGCTTGGGCTACAGCCTATTCCATTTAACATTATTAGGAATGCTGACGATGCACGCGACGGTGTTGTAAACATCGTCAATGTGGTTGGCGAAGAGGTGCAGGCGGTGCCGGGCGAAGCTACTGTGGAGGCTGGTCGCGCAGCGTATGCAGCACTACAAGCGGCTGTTGCCGACAATAATGATGAGAAAATCGATGTGATAGTCACTGCGCCAATCAATAAAAACACGATTCAAGGCGAAGGATTCCATTTTGCTGGTCATACTGAGTATCTTGCAGCTGCATTCAAAGGTGAGCCGCTGATGATACTTGCAAGCGACAAAATGCGTGTGGCGCTTGTCACAACTCATTTGCCGGTGAAAGAGGTGTCGGGAAAAATCACTAAGGAGTCTATCGTCGAAAAATTGCAGATATTCAACGATTCGTTGATTCGCGACTATGGCATTGTCAAGCCACGCATAGCTGTTTTGGCGTTGAATCCGCATGCTGGCGATAATGGATTGCTCGGCACAGAGGAGCGCGACGTCATCGTTCCTGCTATTGAGCAAGCCTATGGCGAAAAGATTTCATGCTTCGGCCCATACGCTGCCGACGGATTTTTTGGCGCGTCGATGTATGAAAAATTCGACGGTGTTTTGGCTATGTATCACGACCAAGGTTTGGCTCCATTCAAGGCGTTGGCTATGGATTCAGGTGTGAATTTCACAGCTGGGCTGTCGGCTATTCGCACATCGCCCGACCATGGCACAGGCTACGACATTGCAGGCAAAGGCGAAGCATCGGAGGCATCGATGCGCGAGGCAATCTATGCTGCAATCGACATATTCCGCAATCGCGAAAGCCATGAGGAGCGCACTGCTAATCCGTTGCGTCGTCAATATTTCGACAAATCGAAGGACAACGTAGTGCTTGACTTCTCAAAGGATGACTAAATGGTCGTCAAACACCAGTGTTGAACATCTAACCTATATAGAATTAAATCGTGGCACGCGACCTATTTTCAAGATATGTATGGATTCTTGAGACGATAAAGCGCTACGGGCGTATATCGCGCGAAGAACTTGACAATTGTTGGCGTCGCTCTCAATTTTCGGAGGGTGACCCGCTGCCGCGCCGCACATTCTATAATTATCGTTTGGCGATAGAGGAGCTGTTTAAGATTACGATTGCTTATAGTGTGTCGGAGAATGTGTATTATATTGAAGAGGAGGACCAACAGGACTCGGAATTGACCGAATGGTTGCTCAACTCAGCTTCGATGACCAACTTGCTGTCGGATTCGCGCGACGTGAGTAGCAAAATTGTGCTCGAAGAGGTGCCGTCGGCACGCCAATATTTGAACGAATTGGTCAATGCGTTGAAGGATAGTCATCCAGTGACGTTTGATTATCAGCCATATACTCGCACTCAGCCCAATTGCGGAATCAATGTGGAGCCATATTTTCTCAAGATATTCCGCCAGCGGTGGTATCTGACGGGGCGAAATGTGCGCGACAATGTCATAAAGACCTATGCGCTCGACCGAATGAGCAATCTCACGCTATGCACGTCGACATACGCCATACCAGATGATTTTGACCCGAAGGCATATTTTCGCGACAGTTTCGGCATTGTGTTCAATCAGGGCGAGGTGAAAAATATAGTGATTCGCGTTGAGCCTCGACAGGCTAAGTATTTCAGAGCGTTGCCGTTGCATCACTCACAGACGGAGACCGTCAGCGACAGCTGTTCATTCTTCCATTATCGACTGAAGATTTCCGATGACTTTGTGCAGGAACTATTGTCGTATGGCCCAAAAATCACTGTGGTCAATCCCCCCGAATTGCGCGCTATGATGCTCGCCAATCTCAGAGATTCACTCGCCAATTACGAGCAGAAATAACAGATATTATAAACGATGACAACAACCGACATCACCACAGCAGAGCCTCGTTCAGTAGCAGCTGACCGTAAGAGAATTTTTGGATTCGACTTGCTGCGTGCGCTCGCCATAATTATGGTGATGATAGATCACGGCACTGGCACGGAGCTTTCGTTCGAATGGCGTGAGGTGTCGAGGACTATCCTAAGCCCCGATGCGGTGTTGTTTATCATGTTGTCGGGGGCGTTGTTGCTGCCGGTTGAGGGTAGTTGGACAAAGTTTATTTGCCGCCGATTCAAGCGAATACTTCCGCCATTCCTGTTTTGGACCATACTGTGGATTTTCCTGATGTGGATTGAGGGGCGTACAACGACCTCGTGGGCTGTGCATATGCTCAAATGGAGTTGGCTGACGCCATTCTATGGCAGCGCTTGGTTTATATTCATAATTCTTGGTTTGTATCTGTTTATGCCGTTTATGTCGGCATGGATACGACAATCTACTCGGCGTCAGCTTGAGTTTTTCCTGATTTTGTGGATGCTCGGAGGGCTATGCCGGTGGATGAATGTATGGATGTGGATGAATCTCGAGTGGAATTACTTTTCGATGTTTATCAACTATTTCGGCTATTGCGTAGCGGGTTATTATTTTGTGAGATATCCTCTTGGCGCTCCGCCTGAGCCGATGAATGGAAACGGATTTATTCATAAGGCGATTCATTTTGTTGATGTGCATCGTACGAAACTGATAGTGGGCGTGGGCTTGTTGTTTGGGCTTGCATTGCCTATCGCTGTGTGCTTTGGCAACTATAGTTTCGATATAGATACTCTTGTGAGCAACAACGAGTCGTTTACCACCTACCTGTGGGGTATACTTATCTTTGCGCTCGTCACTCAAGTCAGAACTCTTGGCAGCGTATTGGATAAAGTGGTCAGATTCATCTCCGACAATTCCTATGGCATATATTTGAACCATACGATACTAATGTATTGTGTATTCCAATATTTCACTCCCGAATTTGCATGCACGAGTTGGATGATTCCAGTGCTTCTTGTAGTGCCACTGCTATTGGCGGCCATTACGCGAAGGATTCCGATTATAGGTGCAAAAGGGTAAAATAGTGCAATAAATGGCGATTGGAGATGCAAATATGGCAAAATTGAAGTATTTTTATCAAAAAATGTTGATTGGGTAAAAATTGACGGAACGAGTAGTAAATTCAATCAAACAGATAAAAAATGCTAATATATAAAACGAAAATAATTCAAATAGCGACAGAATATATTTATATTTGTTCATTCAAATAAGATGCGCTGACAAAAGGCGTAGATATTTAGCAAAAACTAACGTAAACAACATCTTAAATCACTGAAAAATGTATCTATTAGGTTATGATATTGGTAGCTCATCTGTTAAGGCGGCACTTGTAGAGGTTGCTACAGGTCGCACAGTGGCGTCAGATTTCTTTCCCAAAACCGAAGCCCCAATTAAGGCGCTCAAAGAGGGTTGGGCAGAGCAAAATCCCGAGAATTGGCTTGGCTATATGAAGCTCGCAACAGCTTCGATATTGTCGATGTCGAAAGTCGAACCGAAAGATATTAAGGCTATCGGTATCTCATACCAGATGCATGGGCTCGTGGCAATCGACCGCGAAGGCAACCTGTTGCGCGACGCAATCATTTGGTGCGACAGCCGCGGAGTGCCTTACGGCGAACGGGCTTTCAACGACCTCGGTGCAGACGTTTGCTTGCCTCGCTTGCTCAATCAGCCCGGCAACTTCACTGCTACCAAGCTTGCATGGGTCAAGGAGAATGAGCCAGCTACATTCGACAAAATCTACAAAGTGATGCTCCCCGGCGACTATATTGCATATCGTTTGACCGGCGAAATATGTACAAACCCCGAAGGTTTGTCGGAATATATGCTATGGGACTTTAAGGAAAATGCGCCCGCAAAATTCCTTATGGACTACTTCGGCTATGACTATTCGATATTGCCAGAGGTGAAATCAACATTCTGCGAGCAGGGCCGACTCACTAAAGAGGCTGCTGAAAAGCTTGGCTTGGCAGAGGGAACTCCAATCACTTATCGTGCTGGCGACCAACCAAACAATGCGCTTAGCCTTAATGTGTTTGAGCCCGGCGATGTTGCTTCTACTGCTGGAACATCGGGCGTTGTTTATGGTATCAATGGCTCAGTTGACTACGATCCACGTTCGAGAGTCAACAACTTTGCACACGTTAATCATACTGCCGACACTACTCGCATCGGCGTGATGACCTGCATTTCGGGTACAGGTATCCTAAATTCATGGGTGAAACGCAATGTCGCACCACGCGAATTGTCGTATGCCGAAATGAACGACTTTGCTGCTGAGGTGCCTATCGGCTCAGAAGGGCTCGTAGTGCTGCCATTCGGCAATGGTGCAGAGCGAGTGCTCGAAAACCGTCAAGTAGGGTGCTCATTCAACGGCATCAACTTTAATATCCACCGTTGCAACCACATAGTGCGTGCGGCACAAGAGGGCATTGTGTTCTCCTTCATGTATGGAATGGAGATAATGCAGAAGATAGGAATGGAAATAAAGAGCATCAAGGCAGGCCATGCCAACATGTTCCTCAGCAAGATATTCCGCGACACGTTGGCAGGAGTTTCTGGTGCCACAATCACTTTGCTCGATACCGACGGCGCAGCTGGTGCAGCACGTGGCGCAGGTATTGGCGCAGGCATCTACCGCGACAACAACGAAGCCTTTGCATCGCTCAATGTAATCGACACAATAGCTCCAGCAGCTGACCGTACGCCCTACATTGAAGCATACGCCCGTTGGAAAGCAACGCTTGAAAACATCCTTAATCGAGAATAATAATTGACTAATAATCAATAGATAATAAATAACAAACTAACAACAATAACTTATGAAACAGTATTTTCCTAACGTAGACAAAATCAAATTCGAAGGAACTGAAAGCTACAATCCTATGGCATACCGCTACTACGACGCTGATCGCGTAGTGCTTGGCAAGCCCATGAAAGAATGGCTTAAATTTGCTATGGCATGGTGGCATACACTTTGCGCAGAAGGTGGCGACCAATTTGGTGGCGCTACAAAAACATTCCCTTGGAATGAATCAACTGATCCCGTACAACGTGCAAAAGACAAAGTTGACGCAGGCTTTGAATTCATGCAGAAAATGGGTATCGAATACTTCTGCTTCCACGATGTAGACCTCGTTGACGAAGGCAATTCCATCGAAGAATATGAAGCAAACCTCAAAGAAGTGGTTGCTTATCTTAAAGAAAAAATGGCTGCTACAGGCATCAAAAACCTTTGGGGTACTGCCAACGTATTCGGCCACAAGCGCTATATGAATGGTGCTGCAACAAACCCCGACTTCGACGTTGTGGCTCGCGCAGCTGTTCAAATCAAAAACGCCATCGACGCAACAATCGAACTTGGTGGTCAAAACTACGTGTTCTGGGGCGGTCGCGAAGGCTATATGAGCATCCTCAACACTGACCAAAAACGCGAAAAAGAGCACCTCGCACGTATGCTCACTATCGCTCGCGACTATGCTCGCGCTAAAGGTTTCACTGGCACATTCCTCATTGAGCCTAAACCAATGGAACCAACTAAACATCAGTACGACGTTGACACTGAAACAGTGATTGGCTTCCTCAAAGCTCATGGTCTTGACAAAGATTTCAAAGTTAACATCGAGGTTAACCACGCAACTCTCGCTGGTCACACATTCGAACATGAACTCGCTGTAGCTGTTGACAATGGCATGCTCGGTTCAATCGACGCTAACCGTGGTGACTACCAGAATGGTTGGGATACTGACCAATTCCCTATCGACAACTTCGAACTTACTCAGGCTATGCTCCAAGTGATTCGTGGTGGTGGCTTCGGTAATGGTGGTACAAACTTCGACGCTAAAACTCGTCGCAACTCTACCGACCTCGAAGATATCTTCATCGCTCATATCGCTGGTATGGATGCTATGGCTCGCGCACTTCTCAGCGCAGCTGACATCATCGAAAAATCGCCCTACAAGCAAATGCTTGCCGACCGCTACGCTTCATTCGACGGCGGCGAAGGCAAAAAATTCGAAGAAGGCGCGATGACACTCGAAGACCTCGTTGCTTACGCTAAAGCTAATGGCGAGCCTAAACAGACTTCAGGCAAGCAAGAGCTCTACGAAGCTATCGTCAATATGTATTGCTAAAAATAATTCTACCGAAAGAGGTCGGTATCGTCAATTCCGGCGCCGACCTCTTTTGGCTATTTAATAAACCAATTCGTTATGAATCAAAATAATCCACAAACTGGCTCAAAGACCTATCTCGTATCGATAGTGTTGGTAGCCGTGTTGGGCGGTTTGCTTTTTGGCTACGATACAGCAGTGATTTCAGGTGCTGAAAAGGGCTTGCAGGCATTCTTTATGGGTGCAGAGGACTTTGTTTACACCGACTTTTGGCATGGCTTTACAAGTTCAAGCGCATTGATAGGCTGTATTATCGGTTCGGCTATTTCGGGCCTTTTGGCTTCAAACTGGGGACGTAAAAAGTCGCTCATCTTTGCTGGCGTCATGTTCTTCATCTCGGCATGGGGGTCAATGTGTCCAGAATCAATGGTATTAGCAAAGGGTGAGCCAAGCCTCAATCTTCTTATTGTGTTCAACATCTACCGTGTAATAGGTGGCGTTGGTGTCGGTCTGGCTTCAGCTATATGTCCGATGTATATTGGCGAAATTGCACCGAGCAACATTCGTGGTATGCTCGTTTCATGGAACCAGTTCGCAATCATCTTTGGTCAGTTGGTAGTGTATTTCGTCAACTACTTTATCCTTGGCGACCACATTGCACCGCTTATCCAAAGCGTAGGCGAAGGTGTGAACGAAATTCTCAACCTCGAACAAGCTACATGGAGCATCGAAACAGGTTGGCGCTATATGTTTGGTTCGGAAATGATTCCTGCAGGACTTTTTGCTATCCTCATCTGCTTTGTTCCTGAAACTCCTCGCTACCTTGCTTCAATTGGTGGCGATGCTAAGGCTGAGGCTATTTTGGCTAAAATCAATGGCGCAGCAAAGGCTAAAACTATCTTGAAAGAGATTAAGGAAACAATGGTCGTTAAGACTGAGCCTATCTTCTCTTATGGTTACCTTTGCGTGTTTGTTGGCATTATGCTTTCAGTGTTCCAGCAGGCAGTAGGTATCAATGCAGTGCTATATTTTGCTCCTCGTATCTATGAAGCAATGGGCTTTGACAATCCAATGGTACTCACAGTGTTCAATGGTATTGTCAACCTCGGTTTCACTTGCGTGGCAATCTTCACTGTTGAGAAATTTGGCCGCAAGCCATTGCTTATCATTGGCTCGCTCGGAATGGCGATTGGTGCTATCGGCGTAGCTTGCACGTTTGGTAACGCATCGCTTCAGTTGCTCTGCATGATTTCAATCATGGTTTATTCGGCTTCATTTATGTTCTCTTGGGGTCCGATTTGCTGGGTTCTCATCGCAGAAATCTTCCCGAATACAATTCGTGGTGGTGCAATTGCAATCGCAGTTGCATTCCAATGGATTTTCAACTGGATTGTTTCGACATCGTTTGTGCCAATGGCAAACAGCTTAGGCTATTGGTTTGCTTACGGTCTCTATGGTGTGATTTGCGTTATCGCAGCAATCTTCGTTTGGAAGCTTGTGCCCGAAACTAAGGGTAAGACACTCGAAGATATGACAGCCCTTTGGCGCAACCGCAGCAAAAAAAAGGTAGATATTATCAGAATATCTCAATAATAAAATCATAGCAAGGCGGCTCGGTCAAATTTCTGATTCGAGCCGCTATGCTTTATTTTGATGTTAGCAGAGCTTTGCGTATCTTTGCGAAGGTGATAGCCAATGGTTGGCGTTTCACGTTATAGTATCGATTATGGAAAAGGAGATCAGATTCAACGACATTAAGAATTCCGACGAAATACGTCAGTATATCGAACGAGCCGACTTGACCCTTAAGGCTTGCGGATACACGGAGCATAGTTTTGCTCACGCAGGAATAGTGGCAAAGGTGGCAGGTGACTTGCTCCACGACCTTGGTTACCCTGATTCTACGGTTGAACTGGCACGTATCGCAGGCTATATGCACGACATAGGCAATGTAATCAATCGCGACGACCACGCCCAAAGTGGTGCGGTAATGGCGTTCCGCATACTTGAGAAAATGGGGATGTCGACCGAAAATATCGCTCGCATCATATCAGCCATAGGCAATCACGATGAGAACACAGCTGTGCCTGTGGATGAAATCGCAGCTGCACTGATTCTTGCCGACAAAACCGACGTGCGCCGCAGCAGAGTGCGATGCAAACACTCCGAATTCGACATTCACGACCGCGTGAATTATGCCGTTGTCGACAATCGCACTATCCTCGATGTTGATAGCAAGACGTTTACGCAACGAATCACAATCGACACGGATATAGCATCGGCAATGAATTATTTCGAAATCTATATGCAACGAGTGCTATTGTCGCGTCGCGCCGCCGAATTCTTGGGGCTCCAGTTTAAGCTGACAGTCAACGGCTCAACCATTTTCTAAAAATTAGGCAAACGCTTGCATAAAACGAAAAAAAACTATACCTTTGTCGCTGCAAACCAACGGGGTATTAGCTCATCTGGCTAGAGCGCGACACTGGCAGTGTCGAGGTGAGCGGTTCGAGTCCGCTATACTCCACCGTCAACATATCAACTGCTCGCAAACATCGCTTTGCGGGCAGTTTTTCATTTATTTTGGGGTGGAATTGGGGGAGGATGTGAATTATTTGTAAATTTTTTTTATCTTTGCCATTGGATATGCCATTGGCCATGAAAGATGTTTTAGGAACATACGATAGAATCTCTTTGGAGGAGATGAAGGATGTACGGTTGATGAATCGTATAGACACTAAGTATGTGACTACCGTTCCGGTGCTTATTGAAATCCTAAAGCGCGCTAAACCAAACTATTACGCGCAATTTATCGACGGCGAATGTATGATGCCGTACTATACGCTCTACTACGATACGGAAGATACGGATATGTATATTCAGCATTTGCGAGGGCGAAAGCGGCGTCAGAAGATTCGCATACGAAAGTATGAGGCGACCAACATTTCGTTTCTTGAGGTTAAGAATAAGAACAATAAGGGGCGAACAAAGAAGAAGAGAACAGAATATTTGACGCCTAACGAGGACGTATTTACGGCATTCATCACGGAGCATGGGAATTATCCCGTAGATGCGCTGTCGCAGATGATAGAAAATCGATTTACAAGGCTAACGTTGGTCAATAAAAATAAGACTGAGCGCCTGACAATAGATACAAACCTTAGATTTCACAATTTAGTTACCCAGCAGACGTGTCGTTTAGATGATTTAGTAATCATTGAGCTTAAACGCGACGGCAATACTCATTCTCCTATATTGGAAGTGTTGCGCGAATTGCGAGTTCAGCCTGCAAAGTTTAGCAAGTATTGCATGGGTATGGCAATAACAAATCCAAAGCTAAAGAATAATAGATTCAAGCCTCGACTGCGATATGTTGAGAAATTGTGTAATATAAATCGAAATATAAAATTTAATACAGAATAAATCATGGACGAATTGGAACTTTTAGACACTCCGTTGGTGCATACTGGTGATATGTGGCAGTTGCTACTTCGCTTTGCATTTAATGCGTTCTTTGTGTGGGTAATAATCCATAAGATGTATTATCCAAAGAGTTTGCGTAAGGACTACTACTTCACATTTGCAATGATAAGTGTGAGTATCTTTTTCCTTATATTCTTATTGGGAAGTGTGAAGATTAAGGTAGGGTTTGCGCTCGGTTTGTTTGCAATTTTCGGCATCATAAGGTATCGAACAGAGTCGATGTCGGTGCGCGAGATGACCTATCTGTTTGTTATCATCGCTGTTTCAGTAATCAATGCGCTTGCAGTGACATTGAGTTATGCCGAATTGCTGCTTACTAATGTCATATTTTTGCTGTGCATCCGTTTCAGCGAAAACTTGCCATGGCTGAAGCACACTTCAGAAAAGTTGGTGATGTATGACAAAATTGATCTCATTGCGCCAGAGCGTTACGATGAATTGGTGGAGGATTTGAAGAAGCGCCTCGGACTTCCTATTACTAAGGTTGAAGTGGGCGCAGTTGATTTCCTTCGCGACGTAGTGATGCTTAAGGTGTATTACGAAGATAATGATGGTAAAGGTAATAGTGTGAATGGAATGTTGAAGTTTCCCAAAGCAAATAGTTAAACAATGAAAACAAGAATATTTCTCATAGCTTTAGCGGCCATAGTGTCGTGTCAGGTGATGCAAGCTCAAAGCATTTGGGCATCGGCCGAAGCGAGCGCAAAAATCACAAAAGCGTTTGGCGTATATGTTGAGGCAGAGTATCGTACTCACGATAAAGTTTCGAGCACTGAGCGTTGGGCTGGAACTCTTGGTTTGGAATACAAGGCGTTGCCATACTTAAAATTGAGTGGCGGATACGCTTACATTCATCAGCATACATTGAAAGAGGTGACCAAAAAGGGGAATATCATACCTCCATATTGGCAGCCCAGACATCGCGCATTCTTTGCATTGACAGGTAGCATCGACTGGAATAGATTTTCGTTCTCACTGCGCGAACGCTATCAGTACACCTATCGTACGAGCCAATCAGTGCCTAAGTTCGACAGCGACGGTGTGACGCCTAAGGCTCCCGAAGAGATAGTAGGCAAGGGCAAGCATATCCTTCGCTCTCGTCTTGAGGTTGAGTATAAAATCAAGAAAAGTAAGTTTACTCCGTATATTTCCTATGAGATATACAATTCGCTCACTGACGGTTTTGCTGTCGACAAATCGCGCTACACGATAGGGTCGTCGTACAAAATCAACAAGAAGCATTCTGTCAGTCTTTACTATCGCTATCAGGATTCTGCCGACGAGGATGATGAAGACTCAGGACATATCATTGGCGTTGGATATAAGTTCAAACTATAAAGAGAAGAAATATGAAATTCGGTAAATTATATAAATGTTTGCTGCTCGCTGGGCTGTTGGTAGGTGTCACTGCATGTACACCGCCGAGTGATGAGCCAGGTGGCGACGATACTCCCGAACAGCCGTCGACTGGTGGCGACGATTCGACCGGTAACGATGGCACAGTCGATGACGGCGATGCACCCTCATTCGACACAACCATCGCCGACTGGAATGGCGAAATGGCCGATGATGCCGACAAAGATGTTGTTGGCTCTGACTCAGACATATATTATGAGCGCAACAGCTTTACGTCGCTTGTGACAGTAACGTACAATGGCTCAACCGCGCAGGTTGAATCGAGCAACAGCAAGATACGCTGTCACACCTCAGGCGCATACGTAACGATTGATATGCAAACCAATGCGGTTTCAAAAGTTGAGGTCGTAGTCAGAGGCGAAAGCGACAATGGCGGCTTGAAAATCTATGGCGAAAAGAAATTCAAACTCACACTCGACGGCGTGAATCTGACCTCGCAGAAGGGCTCTGCTATCAATGTGCAGTGCAAAAAGAATATATTCGTTCATTTGCCCGAAGGCACGACCAACTATCTGACTGATGCTGTGACATATAGTGACGATGATTACTATTTGGATTCTTCAATCGTAGAGGACCGAAAGGGTTGTTTCTTCGCTGAAGGCGACTTTGTGTTTAGTGGCAAAGGAGTGTTGCTCGTAGCAGGTAAAAATAAGCACGGCGTGGTCAACGACGGCTATTTCTGGATGCGTCCAGGTGTTACGCTTGTGGTGACTGAGACGGCTAAAAATGCTATCCATGTGAAGGGTAGCGCCAACGATGAAATCGGCGTTTATATTGCTGGCGGTTTGATTTACGCCAACGTGGCATCACCAGCCGGAAAAGCAATAAAATGCGATATGGATGTAGAGATTGAAGGTGGTAAGCTGATGCTCAACACTTCGGGCGACGCTATCTATGAAGCAGAGCAATTCGACACATCTTCTGCTGCTGGTATTAAGGCCGACGGTTCAATCTACATTTCGGGCGGCACGCACACGATGAAGAGCACTGGCTTGGGTGGCAAGGGTATGAATGCTGAGTCGGAAATTAAGATATCAGGTGGCGAAACAACTATCACAACCACTGGTGACAAATATGTTTATTCAGCCAACCTAACCTCTTCGTCGAAGGGTGTTAAATCGACAGGCAATATCACGATGTCGAATGGCAAACTCAACATCGCTGTGTCGGGCAAAAGCGACGGTTCTGAAGGCTTGGAAAGCGACGGCTCGGTGAATGTCAGAGGTGGCGAAATGTATGTTTACGCTTACGATAATGGCATCAATGTTGACATTTCGCTGAGTGTCAGCGGCGGCAAGGTGTATGCTTATTCAAGCAATAGCGACGGCATCGACTCTAACGGACAGCTTGTTGTGTCGGGTGGCGTTGTAGTAGCATCAGGCAGCGGCGGCTCAGAGGGCGGTATTGATGTCGACAACGGCAACAATTTCAAAATCAATGGCGGAACGGTAGTTGCGTGCGGAGGCTCGTTGCAGTCGGCACCGTCGTCGAGCAGTGCTCAACGCTCTGTGGCTTACTATGGCATTTCGTATGCTAAGAATCAGCAAGTTGCAGTGTTGGATGAATCGGCTAACCCGGTGTTGGCATTTGAATTCCCTCGCACGATACAGAACGGTACACTCTTCTTCAGCAGCCCCGCAATTGCGGCAGACGGCACATACACCATTGAAACAGGTGGCACGTTGACCGATTATACTGATAGTTGGAATGGCTGGTATGGTGGCGGCACATGGAGCGGTGGCGAACAGATTGCGTTGTTCCAGCCTACGGATGTAGTCACCACGATTGGAGAGCCAAGTATGAGTGCACCAGTTTGGTAATCAAAGGTTTATTCTATGGTCGTAATGGCCTCACGATAACGGTCGAGAGTGGAAGCTTTGCGAATTGCTTTCAAGCAACGGTGGCCAATTTCCTCTTCGAGGTAATCCCAAAATGGCTTGATATGTTGCAGAATCTGCGTTTGTCCGCATAGTGTTTGCTCATACTCCGAGAGGAGTCGGTCGTGAAACTCAAGTAGAGTGGCGATGCGCATGGCGTGTTGCCACTCTTCGTTGTTGCGCCATTCGGTTGCAAGCGACGGACGAGCCAAGAGTCCGCGTCCTATCATAATGGCAGCCGCGTTGGTGTGCGCCGACAGGTCGCCGATGTTGCGGATTTCGCCATTCCATACAATAGGGTTGGATGATTGCGATTCGAGTGAGCGAAACTCATCTATATATAAATCGCCAGAGTACATTTGACGGGCAATGCGAGGATGAATGGCTATGTGGTTAAGTTTTACGCTGCTCAGTAGTGGCAAAAGTGAGCGCCATTCATCGGGGTTATCCTTGCCAAGTCGCATCTTTACGGAGTAGGATGTGCTGCAGTCGGAGTCGATTTGTTTGACGATTTGCTCCATTGTGGCGATGTCGGAAATCATCGCTGCGCCTCGCCCTCGATTGGTCTGCATAGGATAGGGGCAGCCGAGATTGAGGTCGATACGATTGAATCCAAGTGTTTTTACTACTTCTGTCAAAATGCGGAATTCTTCGAGCGAAGCGAAGATGATTTGAGGCACTAATGGAGTGCCGTCGCCGACAGAGGCTTTCAATCGTGCGATGTCTTGGCGGCGTGGCTCACCCTTTTCGATGCGTATAAAGGGGGTGTAATAACAATCCACTCCGCCGTAGATTTGGGAGTGGAGTCGTCGATATGCGTTGTCGACATATCCTTGCAAAGGAGCGAAATGAATCTCTTGCATCGATTATCGCTTAAAATTCCTGAGAGGATTTATTGCTCAAAAAGTCCAGGCAGCGACGACGCTGGCAGCTTGTGGCCGAGGTGGTTGTAAGCCTTTTCGGTGACTTCACGGCCGCGGGGAGTGCGTTTGATGAAGCCTTCTTTTATAAGGTATGGCTCATAAACTTCCTCGATTGTGCCAGAGTCCTCGCCCAAAGCAGTGGCGATAGTGGTAAGCCCAACTGGTCCACCCTTGAATTTTGTGATAATGGTGGTGAGGAGCTTGTTGTCAATTTCATCGAGGCCGTATCGGTCGATGTTGAGGGCTTCGAGAGCATATTGGGCTATTTCGAGGTCGATTGTGCCAGTGCCTTTCACTTGGGCAAAGTCGCGCACGCGTCGCAGTAGGGCGTTGGCGATACGGGGAGTGCCACGGCTGCGCAATGCGATTTCTTGAGCTGCAGCCGAGGTGCATTTTATGTTGAGCAGCCCTGCCGAGCGCATTATGATGCGTTGCAGCACGGTGTGGTCGTAGTATTCCAAATGGCAGTTGATGCCGAAACGTGCACGAAGTGGTGCCGTAAGCAGGCCGCTGCGGGTGGTTGCTCCGATGAGTGTGAATGGGGCAAGGGTAAGCTGCACGCTACGTGCACCAGGACCCTTATCAATCATTATATCAATGCGATAGTCCTCCATTGCGGAGTAGAGATACTCTTCAACTACGGGGCTAAGTCGGTGGATTTCATCGATGAAAAGCACGTCGTTTTCTTCGAGCGAGGTGAGTATGCCGGCAAGGTCGCCCGGTTTGTCGAGCACGGGCCCAGAGGTAACTTTAAATCCGACGCCGAGCTCGTTTGCTATAATCGATGATAGTGTAGTCTTTCCAAGTCCCGGAGGTCCAAACAGTAGAAGGTGGTCGAGAGCCTCGCCGCGCATTTTTGCGGCAGCTACAAACACTTTGAGGTTTTCGACAATCTTTTCTTGTCCGTTGAAAGCGTCGAAATGTGATGGTCGCAGAGCGCGCTCGAAATCGCCGTCGCGCTCATTTCCCTGTCTGCGTATGTCGAATGAGTCTGCCACTCTGTTTGTCTGGCTTAAAGGGGAGTGTTAGTTGATTATAAGTATTTGTCGCCAAACGAAATTTTAGCGTCGTTGACCATGTTTTTGATGCGTTGCTCTTCGGCTTTGGGGCATATGAGAAGCACATCGCCAGCATCGGCTACGATGTAGTCTTTCAATCCGTCGACTACTACGAGTTTGTCGCCATTGACAGCGAATATGTTGCCTTGAGAGTTGTAGGCCAGGACGTTGCAATTCTGGGTTACGTTGGCGTCGCGGTTTTTAGGCGAGTTGTCGTATAGTGCGCTCCAAGTGCCGAGGTCGTTCCACCCGAAGTCGACACATTCAACAAACACGTTTGATGCCTTTTCCATTACAGCAAAGTCGATAGAAATGCCCACGCATCCGGGGAAATTTTGTGCTATAAATTCTTTTTCGGCGGGGGTGTTGTATTTGCCTGAGCCATTTTCGAAAATGGTGGCGATGTCGGCAGCATGCTCGGTCATAGCCTTCTTGATAGCCGCTGCGCTCCAGAGGAAAATGCCTGAATTCCAGAAGAATTCGCCCGATTCAACAAACACTTTTGCCAGCTCAAGGTTGGGCTTTTCGGTGAATGTTTTCACTTTGAGGATGCCCTCTTCCACCTCTTTGCCAACTTGAATGTAGCCGTAGCCAGTTTCGGGGCGAGTGGGGTTGATGCCGAGAGTGAGTAGAGCGTCGTTCTTTTCAACGAAATCGAAGCCGTGAAGGATGCTTTGCTCGAAATCGCGTTCGCGTGTGATAAGGTGGTCGCTGGGGGTAACAATCATCGATGCTTCGGGGTCGATTTCAGCAATGTGCCAAGCGGCCCAAGCGATGCAGGGCGCGGTGTTGCGGCGAGCAGGTTCGAGAAGTATTTGGCTGTCGCTCAATTCGGGTAATTGCTCTTTGACCAACGGTGCGTATTGAGCGTTGGTGACAACGATTACATTCTTTGGGTCGACTATTGGGGTGATTCGGTCGTAGCTCATCTGAAGCAGAGAGCGGCCTGTGCCGAAGAAATCAATGAACTGTTTTGGACGGTCAGCGCGGCTGTAGGGCCAGAAACGGCTTCCGATGCCGCCACACATTATGACACAATAGCGATGTGGGTTAATCATAACTGATAGTTCTACAGAATTTATAGTTAACGATGTTGTCGGGGATGAACTGGTATTAGACGAGCATTGATCCCTCGATGCGAAGTTACTAAAATAATCCGAACAAACCAAATCCCCTTCGTGATACTGTTCAAATGTGCTGGTTGGAGTATAGGAGGTGGAATTTTAGTACAGCGAATGTGCTATTTCCTGAGGAGGAAAAATGCAACGTGTGTTGAATTTTTTATGTGCAATGCAATTTAATAGTATAATTTTGATAAAAATTACCCTATTGTGATTCTCTATTAATGTAATTTTGAACAAAAATTTATAATCAACCATGAAGAAGTTTTTTTGTTCATTTGCTATAGTATGCGCATTTAGTGCTATGGGGCAGCAATCCGCTGATGCTCAGTTGTTGCCTTATCAGAATGTTGAGCTTTCAGCTCGCGAACGAGCTGCCGATTTATGCTCGCGATTGACTATCGAAGAGAAATCGAAGTTGATGATAAATGGCTCGCCAGCCATTGAGCGTCTCGGCATTCCCGCTTTCGAGTGGTGGAGCGAGGCTCTGCATGGTGTGGGTCGCAATGGCATCGCCACTGTGTTCCCCTCATGTATCGGTATGGCTGCATCGTTCGACGATGATTTAATCGAAGAGGTGTTTACTGCTGTCAGCGACGAGGCTCGTGCAAAGAATACGCTTACACGCAATGAAGGACAAATGGCAAGATATAGAGGCTTGTCGTTCTGGACTCCGAATATCAACGTGTTCCGCGACCCACGCTGGGGACGAGGACAGGAAACCTATGGCGAAGACCCCTATATGAATGGCCGTATGGGTTCGCGCGTTGTGCGAGGCTTGCAGGGCGACCCAACAAGCCGTTATTTGAAGCTCGCTGCATGCGCCAAGCATTATGCCGTGCATAGTGGTCCTGAAAAAACTCGTCATCATTTCAATATTGAAGACCTCCCAGCTCGCGACCTTTGGGAAACATATCTTCCAGCGTTCAAAATGCTTGTTGATAATGGCGTGCGTGAGGTAATGTGTGCCTATCAGCGCTTCGAAGGCGAAGCTTGCTGTGGCTCCGACCGCTTGCTTCAGTCGATTTTGCGCAACGAATGGGGCTTTGATGGAATAGTAGTCAGCGACTGTGGCGCAATTGCCGACTTTTTGCCTGGGCGTCATGGTGTTTCTGCCGACGACGAGGCTGCTTCGGCACTTGGCGTGCGTTCTGGTACCGACGTAGAGTGTGGCAGCGTCTATAAGCGTTTGCCTTCGGCTGTTGAGCGTGGCGACATCTCGGAAGAAGAGGTAGATATCTGCGTTCGCCGACTCCTCGAAGAGCGTTTCCGTCTGGGTGATTTCGACCCTGATTCGTTGGTTGAATGGACTTCAATCACTCCCGACGTGATTTCATGCGAAAAGCATATCAATTTGGCTCGTAAAATGGGACGTGAGCAGATGGTGCTCTTAAAGAATAATGGTATTCTTCCTTTGAATTCTACTGAGTCGGAGCGCATTTTGGTTATGGGACCCAATGCGGCTGACTCTACTATGCTTTGGGGTATCTACTACGGCCAGCCTGCACATAGCGTCACTTTCATCGATGGTATTCGCCGACGCACTGGTGCCGACGTGGCTTACACTAAGGCGTGCGATTTCACCACAATGTCGGTGCAGCAAAGCATTTTTGACCGCTTCGTTGCTCCCGACGGACGCCCCGGTATGACTGCTGAATATTGGAATAACACAGAAATGGAAGGTGCTCCTGCTGCTACTGCCCTCTATACGTCGCCACTCAATCTCGACAATGGTGGCAACACTGCATTTGCTGCCGGGGTTGAGTTGACTAATTTTACAGCTCGTATGAAGACATCATTTGTGGCTGACCGCGACGAAACTTTGAAAATTAATTTCACCAACGACGATGGTTTGCGACTTATCATCAATGGTGATACTGTACATAACCGTTGGAAACAGGATGTGCTCAACTACCGCACACGCGAACTGAAAGTCAAGGCTGGCAAGCGCTACGATATTGAGGTGAATTATAAGCAGTTGGACGGCGGCGCAACACTCAATTTCGACGTTGTGCACGACCGTATGACTTCAATCGACGAGGTTTTAGCTGAAGCTAAGGATTATTCTACTATTATATTCTGCGGTGGTATTACCCCAGCTTTGGAACGCGAGGAAGCGAGCGTCAACGCTGTTGGTTTCGACCGCGGCGACCGCACTTCGATTGAACTGCCTGAAGTGCAACGTCAATTGCTTCGTGCACTCCATAATGCAGGCAAGCGGATTGTTTTGGTCAACTGCAGCGGTAGCGCAATGGGCTTAACACCCGAAAACGGCTTTTGTGATGCTATTTTGCAAGCGTGGTATCCTGGCCAAGAGGGTGGTAACGCATTGGCCGACGTGCTGTTTGGCGACTATAACCCATGTGGTAAGCTCCCGGTCACATTCTATACCGAAGACTCTCAGCTCCCCGAATTTGACGACTATCGTATGGCTGGGCGCACATATCGCTACTTGCTCAACGAGCCGCTTTATCCATTCGGTTATGGCTTGAGCTACACTACTTTCAAATATGGCAAACCACGCTATGCTGACGGAAAAGTGACTGTTGATGTCAAGAATACTGGTCGCCGCGAAGGCACCGAGATTGTGCAAGTCTACATCCGTCGCGTGGCTGATGTGGCTGGTCCTCACAAGAGTTTGCGCGGATATGCTCGAGTTGATTTGCAACCGGGCGAACGTCAGCGTGTTAGCATCGACTTGCCTCGTGAGTTGTTTGAATGTTGGGACGAAGCATCGCAGCGCATGGCTGTGTTGCCAGGCGAATACGAGGTAATGGTAGGCTCGTCGTCAGATGACAGCGACCTTCGCAAAATCCGCGTCACCCTGAAATAACCTCCCAACGCTTCGCATCGCCCGCAGAGCTATTACACGAATTCTAATAGGTGTATATATATTTTGTGCCGTTGGCGCAAACATCAAAGGCTGCTTAACCGCAATGAGTTAGGCAGCCTTTGCTATTTGATGACTGACCGACGATGCGCGTCGGAGTAGTCGAATGTTATTTGTGTGATTCGGTGTGAGTGCGAAGGAATTCAGCGCACGCTTCGAATGTGGGGAATGTGTGGTCTTCGGTGACAACTTCGGGGATTAAATGCAATGACTTCATCATGTAGAGGGGTTGAGGCTGAATGATAGTCATCAACACTGTTGTGCCACGAGCTTGCAGGTCGGTGATAGCTGTGCGCATAGCGTAGAGTCCCGATTGGTCCATAAAGTCGACGCGGCGCATACGAATGATTACGTAGCGAACGCCGTCGGGTATCTCATCCATCAATTGTTGGAAGCGTGTGATTGAGCCGAAGAAGAGCGGGCCGTCGAGACGTTGGATGTACACTTTGTGTTGCATATCTTCGGGGATGCCTTGTTCGTCGTGCCATGGTGTTTCTTTGTCGAAAGTGGTCATTTCCTGTGCGCTGTAGTGGCCTTCGACGAGGTCGCCCATTCGTTTCATGAACAAAACGCAAGCCACGACCATACCTATGCCTACGGCAGTGAGCAGGTCGACAAACACTGTGGTGAAGAACACCAACAGCAGTACGAATGCGTCAGCCTTGGGGATTACCCTCAAGTCGCGGAACCCTTTGAAGTCGATGATGCCCCAGCCTACGGTGATAAGAATACCAGCAAGCACCGACAGCGGAACATATTTCATGATTGGACCGAGCACGAACAGCACTGCAAGTAGGAACAGCGAGTGGATCATACCGCTCAGTTTGGTGCGGCCGCCCGACTTGACGTTGACTACTGTACGCATTGTAGCGCCAGCGCCTGAAAGGCCACAGAATAAGCCTGCAATGGCGTTGCCTGTGCCTTGTCCGATGAGTTCTTTGTTGGAGTTGTGGTGGGTTTTGGTGATGTTGTCGGCTACAACGCTTGTGAGCAGAGTGTCGATAGAGCCGAGTCCAGCGAGCGTAAGTCCGGGGATGACGGCTGCTTCGAGAGCAGTAATCCAATCGACCGAGCCTAAACCTTCGCGTAAGAATATGGGCAGAGGTGCACCTGAAGGTATTTCGCCAATGCAGAGCGAGTTGTCAAGATTGAAGAAAAGCGATGCAAGGCTCATAACAATCAGAGCTACGAGCGTTGCGGGAATCTTCTTAGTCAGACGTGGCAAGAGCCAGATGATAGCAATAGTGCCGAGCCCGAGCAGTAGAGCGATGAGCGATACCCCGTCGGCAATGCGAGAGGGGAATTGCGATATCATATCCACTACGAGCACTGGTGACTTTTGGCCGATAAGAGGGTAGATCTGCTGCAAAATGATGATGACGCCAATACCGCTCATAAAGCCTGAGAGCACAGGGTAGGGGATGTAGCGCACATACTTGCCAATGCGAATCACTCCAAATAGGATTTGGAACAATCCGCAGCAGATGCCTGCGAGCGACAATGCCACGAGCACAGTGGCAAAATTGCCCGACGATGAAGCCCATGCAGCCGAAACGATACCAGCAGTGATTACTGTCATCGGTCCAGTTGGTCCGCTAATCTGCGAACTTGTGCCGCCGAAAAGTGATGCGAAAAAGCCGAGGAGCGTAGCGCCCACAAGGCCAGCGAGAGCACCCATGCTACCAGCAGCGGGGTCGTTAATGCCGCCAAACGCCTGAATACCAAAGGCGAGGGCGAGAGGGAGGGCAACAACGCCGGCAGTGATGCCGCCAAAAATGTCACCCTTGATTTTACTCATTTCAAATTTCATAATGAGATTTTTACCTTTAGAATATGATTGGATTAAAATTGTACCTGCAATGCAGAGTCTACCTATATATATAATATGTGTATCGACGAATTTAATGCATCACACTAATCGCTCTACATATATATTATAGACCTTATTAAAAACGCCGCAAAGTTACATCAAATTTCCCACATAGCCAACAGTTTTTAACAATTCAACGCCACTTTGGCGCTCAAGAATATTATTGCGAAAAATTTTTTTTGAAAAATTTTTGCGAAAAAATTTGGAGATTAAAAAAAATGTCGTAAATTTGCATCGAATACAAAAATGTAATGATTACAATAAAGAGATATTAAAACACTGAACAATAAAGATTAAATAAATAATTTAATAAAACAAATAAAATAAATACAAGAGATATTTATTAAAAACTACAGAGTATGACGAAGAAAAGAAACATAACAACGGTTGAAGTGAGGGCTATCTTAGCGGAAGCAGGGTTGCGCCCCTCGCCACAGCGCGTTGCTGTTTTGACCTACGTTGCGTCGCACCCTATACATCCTACTGCCGAAGAGATTCATTCGGCATTGGTTGATGAATACCCAACGCTTTCTAAAACAACTGTCTATAATATACTTCACCTCTTCGCTGAAACGGGCATAATCGAGGAGTTGCAATTCGATGCTGCGCAAGCCCATTTTGATTACGCTCCAGTGCCGCACGCTCATTTCCAGTGCCGCCATTGCGGATGTATCATCGACATCGAGCAAATGCTGCCCGAACCAGCAACAACCGAAGGAATGCATATAGCCAACGTGATGCTCTGCTACAAAGGTTTGTGCGAAAAGTGTTATAAAGAACAGTGTGCAGAACTTTCAAAGGAGAACTAAACAAAGATAAATAACTAAAAATTAATCAGATAATAATAACAATTTAATAATTACGAATATGGAAAATATCAAAGGAACTCAGACCGAAAAAAATCTTCTCGAAGCGTTTGCAGGCGAATCAATGGCTCGCAACAAGTATTCTTACTACGCATCAAAAGCCAAAAAAGATGGCTATGTGCAAATGGCTAAGATTTTCGAAGAAACAGCTAACAACGAAAAAGAACACGCTAAAATTTGGTTCAAACTGCTTCATGGCGGCTCAGTGCCCAGCACTATGGACAACCTCCTCGATGCTGCACAAGGTGAAAACTACGAATGGACCGATATGTATGCTAAATTTGCAGAAGATGCTCGCGCAGAGGGCTTCGACCGCATTGCAGAACTTTTCGAAGGTGTAGCTAAGATTGAAAAAGAACACGAAGCGCGCTACCGCCGACTTCTTGCCAACATCGAAGAGGGCATCGTATTCTCTCGCGACGGCGACATGGTGTGGGTTTGCTCAAACTGCGGTCACGTACATTTCGGCCAAAAAGCACCCGAAGTATGCCCCGTTTGCGATCATCCACAAGCATACTTCGAACTCCGCCCCGAAAACTACTAATCCGACAACCATTCTCCCCAAACATAACCAAAGCCGAGGGCTGGCCATCACGCCACCCTCGGCTTTACTTTTCTCTACCACCACTTATGGCACTTCAGCTACTTCTGTGAGGTTATTGTTGGTCTTGGCCGGCGAATTCCATGAGGAAGGCTTTGACGAAGCCTTCGAGGTCGCCGTCCATGACGCCGTTGACGTCGGAGGTTTGGTAGTTTGTGCGGTGGTCTTTCACACGGCGGTCGTCGAACACGTAGCTGCGGATTTGTGAGCCCCACTCGATTTTCATTTTGCCTGCTTCGATTTTTGCCTGCTCTTCGAGTCGGTGGTTCATCTCCTTTTCGTAAAGGATTGAGCGAAGGTGGCGCAATGCGTTCTCTTTGTTTTTGGGCTGGTCGCGTGTTTCGGTGTTTTCGATGAGGATTTCCTCTTTTTCGCCAGTGTAGGGGTCGGTGTACTGATAGCGTAGGCGCACGCCTGATTCAACTTTGTTGACGTTCTGACCACCTGCACCTCCCGAACGGAATGTGTCCCAAGAGATGAGGGCTGTTTCGACTTTCACTTCGATTGTGTCGTCGACAAGTGGTGTGACGAATACTGATGCAAACGATGTCATACGCTTGCCTTGAGCGTTGTAGGGAGAAACGCGCACGAGGCGGTGCACGCCGTTTTCGCTCTTGAGGTAGCCGTAGGCAAAGTCGCCTTCTACGTTGATAGTGCACGACTTGATGCCTGCTTCATCGCCTTCGAGAAGGTTGGCGATTGACACTTTGTAGCCCATACGTTCGCAGTAGCGCAGATACATACGCATAAGCATCGAAGCCCAGTCCTGGCTCTCTGTGCCGCCAGCACCAGAGTTGATTTTGAGCACTACGCCGAGTTTGTCCTCTTCGCGGCGCAGCATGTTGCGCAGTTCAAGGTCCTCGATGAGTTTGATAGTCTGTGCATATTGCTGGTCGACCTCTTCCTCTGTGACGAGCTCCTCTTTGAAGAAATCAAAGCTAAGCTGGAGTTCGTCGCAAGCGGTTTCAATCTGCTCGTAGCCTTCAATCCAAGCCTTGATATCCTTGATTTTTTTCATTTGTATTTGAGCTTCCTTGGGGTGTTCCCAGAAGTCGGGCACATGGGTGCGAAGCTCTTCTTCTTCGACTTCTATACGCTTCGAGTCGATGTCAAAGATACCTCCTCAACGCGAGCTTGCGTTCAAAAGTCTCTTTTAATTGTTCTTGAGTAATCATGACAATGGTTAATATTTGATTTGTATTATTTGTTTTTAAGTGGAAAGCGCTTGTTCAGCTTAGGGGTTAAGCAGCTGATTGAAGCGCACGGGGTCGTTAATCAGATGCAATGCTGCCTGATAGGTTGGGTTAAGCGCAGGAAGCGCAATGCGGTAGTAAGTTTCCTGTTCGAAGAGGTCGCGGCCGATGAGAGCTTTGACTATCACTTGCATCATTTGTCGGCTGCGCTGATATTGCTCATCGTTCTTTTCAACGCCCTCTTTTACGCCTCGGTCGAGAATTCCGTTCATAATTTCGGGTGTTACCGCAAAGTTGTCGATGAACGATTGTTCGTCGGGGTACTGCGCGTGGAGTTGTGTGCGATTATTGTCGACGTATGTGATGCAGAAACTGTTGAGCACACCTTTAGCTACAAGGTCGCGGTAGTAGTCGGAGTAGGCGGTTGTGTCGACAGGTACGAACAGGTCGGGCATAATGCCGCCACCGCCATAGACTGTGCGCTTGTTTTTGAGCGTAGTGTATTTGAGCGAATCGGGAAATGAGATGTTTTCTGCGCTGGTGAATTCGCCGTTTTCGTAGCGAGTGAGCATATCCTTGCGGTAGTCGTCGGCGTGGCCAGCTTCATATGGTTTCTGAATTGAGCGACCCGAGGGTGTGTGATAGCGCGAAACGGTCAGTTTAATCATCGAGCCGTCGGGGAATGGGAACGGACGTTGCACAAGTCCTTTGCCGAAGGTGCGTCGTCCGACGATAAGTCCTCGGTCGTTGTCCTGCACGGCTCCAGAGAGGATTTCGCTTGCCGAAGCAGAGTATTGGTTGACCATAATTACCACAGGTATGTTGGTCATATCGCCATTGCGTTCGAGTCGGTATTCCTGTTGCCCAAGTTTAGGCGATTCGGTGTAAGTGACAAGGTCGCCTTTGCTCAAAAGGTGGCTCGATACCTCAACGGCTGAGCCGAGATAGCCGCCGCCATTATCCTCGAGGTCGATGATAAGCTGCTTCATCCCTTGCGCCTTGAGTTTCTTCACAGCATCGGCAAATTCTTTTTCGGTGCTTTCGGCAAATCGTGAGAGCTTGATGAAGCCAGTGGTTTGGTCAGCCATAAAGGCAGCATCGAGCGAATTGATTGGAATGTCGTCGCGGTTAAGGCGGAAACTGATAGGCTCAGCAACGCCGCGTCGCAACACTTCGAGGTTTACCTCAGTGCCCTTTGGACCGCGAAGGGTTTTGATAACGTCGCTATTGGCTTTCTTCACGCCAGAAAGCTGAATGCCGTTGGCGCTGATTATTTTGTCGCCGGCAAGTATGCCCACTTTTTCGGAAGGTCCGCCTGCTGTGGTTTGGATAACGAACAGAGTGTCGTTGAGCATATTAAACTGTATGCCTATGCCGCTGAAATTGCCGTCGAGAGGCTGCGTCATCTCCTTTGTTTCCTCGGGGTCGGAGTAGGTTGAATGTGGATCAAGTGTCAGCAACATTGCTTTGATAGCCTCCTCAGCCAAAGTGTCGCCGTCAACGTCGTCGAGATAGTACGATTCGATAATGCGTTCGGCATAAGCAATCTTCTGATGAGCTGGGAACGAGTTAGTCGTCACAGCTTCGCGCTGTTGAGCCTCCGCCATAAAGGCAGCGAAGAGGGTGAATATGGTTGTTAGTTTAATGCTTTTCATAAAACTGTTACCTATTGTGGCTCTAATTTACTTTTTAATATATTTGACACCGTTGAGAACGTAGATGCCGGGCGACAGAGTGTCGAATTCTGAAGCGCAACAAACGTATGCGCCCATCACGTTGTAGATATGGTCGGTAGCGTTCAGCTCGGCCGATGACTTAATCTGCTCAACATCAACGGAGCCCATTGATAGGTATGTTTCTTTAGCCACACCAGAGGCTGCATTGATATCTTTCGTAAGGCGGATATCCTCCGACGACGCTGCTAATTCAAGTGTTATATCGCCGCCAGCTACTTGATAGTTGTGAGCCGCCTCGTCGTAGTATGAAAGTTGCTCGTAGTCGAGGGGGATTTCAATTTGAACGGTTTCGCCAGCTTTGAGCTCAATTCTCTTGAAGCCAACGAGTTTGCGGCGCATATTGCCATTCTTGCCATACTTGGCATTTCCATTAAAGTTGGCGTAAAGCTGAACGATTTCAGCACCGTCGCGGTTGCCCGTATTGGTAATGTCGGCTATAGCCACAATCTTGCCACCTTTCTCGATGTTACTATTTGAAAGCGTCAAGTTGTTGTATTCAAATGTGGTGTACGACAAGCCGTAGCCAAAAGGATACATAGGCTTCTCGGCTTGACAAGGATTCTTAGCGCCCTTGCCATAATACATATAAGTGTAGCCCCAATCGTCGATGTTATACTCCATCATACCTTTTCGGCCGAACGAAGAGTAGTTTTTCGCTGAGCTATTTTCTGATGGGAGCTCTTCGATGTTGTTGTACCATGTCGTAGTGAGCTTACCAGAGGGGTTTATGTCGCCAAACAGAGCATCGCAGATAGCTTGACCCTGTGCTTGGCCGCCGTACCATGCCTGCATAATTGCTGGCACATTGTCTTTTGCCCACGAAATATCGAGCGACGAGTTGCTTTCAAGCACTAACACTAAGTTTTGATTTGCTTCGTAAAGAGCCTTCAGCACTTGCTCTTGGTTGCCTGGTAGGGTAAGTTGCCAACGGTCGTGGCTTTCAGTGCCAGTGGCGTGGTCGCTTGACTTGCTGAAGTCAGTACCACCGATAAAAATCACTACATCGGCTTTCTTGGCGACATTGACAGCGCGCTCAATCATATCGTCGGTAGCGATTTCGTTGACCGCATTCGATGTTTGGCACATATAGAGTGGGCCTTGAGTTTCGGTGACTGGTATCTGTTGAACATCTGGATTTGTGAAGTTGAAATACAGATAGTTGCCAACATACTTGTTTTTGCCGCCAAATTTCACATACAGGTCGTGTTTGCCTTTGACTATCGAAGGGTCGAGTTCGGCAGTGACGCTCTTCCACGATGTCCAACCGCCAGTGTCTAAGTTGTTTACCGTAAGGAAAGGCGTTGCATTTTTCGAATCGAGCATAAAGCTGACAGTGCCTAAGCCAGAGCTTTTGGCTCCACACGACATCTCAAATTTAGTGCAACCTTGTTCGCCAAAGTCAACATTTCTATAAAGGAAAATGTCGCCGGGATAGGTGTTTTCGAGATTTCCCCCACCTGTGTCGTTCTTTGTTGCGCCATAGTGCGACACTATTGCCTCGTCGAATGGAACAGCGGGGATGTTGCCAGTTCGCTCGTTAGCTGGAGTGAAATTGAGTTTCGTAGCAAACGCTTCGTAGGGCGTAATAGTGTGAGTTGGTGAGCCAGAATAGTCGCCCAACATGATGTTGTCGACATAAGGACCAACGATTGCTACCTTCATAGCAGTTGAGATTGGCAGCAGATTGTTGTCGTTTTTCAACAATGTAATCGACTGTTGCGCAGCCTTCAGTGCCAACGCTTGATTGGCTGCACTTTCGAGAGTGTTTTCAACGGGATAAGTGAATCCGTCGAATTCTCCCAATGCGAAGCGAGTTTCTAAGACTCGGACAACGGCTGTGTCGATGTCTGCTTCAGTGAGGTCGACATATCTACGTCCGTTGGGACACGCTTTCTCGCCGTCTTGAAATTCTTCGTTGGTTGCATTGACAGCAGCTCGCTGCATAACAGATGAGCGATTCTTAAACTCGCAGTTGGTGTCGCAGCCCGATTTGATAGCTAATGCAGCCGAACGAGCTTCCATATATTGTTCGTCGAGGGTGGCGTTAGCATAGGGCGCGTGAATGTCGGAAAATGCTGTGCCAGTGTTTATAGTACCCTCTTTGTAGTCGCCAAAATAGAGGTGTTTAGTATTGCGGTGAATTACCGACAAGCCAGCGCAGTCGGATGTCACATAGCCTGTGAATCCCCATTCTGTGCGCAGAATGTCGGTGAGCAGCATGCGATTGGCAGCGCAAGGCAAGCCCCCATGGGCATAATTGTAGCCTCGATTGTTGGCATCGGTTTCGCTTAAGTTGGTGGAAAGTGCATTGTAAGCTGCCATGATGCTCTTCACGTCGGCTTGGCGCACGCACATTTCAAATGCAGGCAGGTAGTATTCGCGCATATTCTTTTCCGACACAAACGAGGTTGTCGATTGGCGGCCTTGCTCGTAATTGTTTGCTGCAAAGTGTTTTGCGCAAGCCACAAGTTTATAGTATGGCATCGACGGGGTAATTTCGCCTTGAAAACCTTTCACAAACTGCACTGCGAGAGTCCCAGCAAGGAATGGGTCTTCGCCATAATTCTCCTCGTCGCGTCCCCAGCGTGGGTCGCGCGACATATTTATGGTTGGAGCCCAGTAGTTCAGCCCCTTTCCTTGGTCGACGTGATAGATGCGTGCCTCATCAGAAATTGCTACTGCACACTGGTAGACCAATTCGGGATTCCACGTTGCCGACATACCTTTCGACGAAGGGAAACTGGTAGCAGCACCCGAACGAGCCACACCGTGCAGTGCCTCGTTCCAATATTGGTATGAGGGTAGAATCACTACGCCATTGCGCTTGATTGGCTCGCTTACGTTGTTGCCTAACTGGTCGACCTTTTCTCTCAGTGTCAATTCGTTACATAGCAATATTGCTCGCTCTCTAAAAGATTTACTCTTGTCGAGCCAAGGGTATTTTTCCAAATCTTGAGCCATAGCTGACACCGATAGTGTCAAAACCAATAAGAAGGGTATAGCAATTCGTTTCATCATTTCTTTAATATGTAAACGCCCAAATTTCTGTTCGGGCGCCTAAATCAGTACTGTAAATTTTGTTTTCTCCGCTGCACTATTGCTTGGGAAGCATATCGCTGACGTCGCGCCCATAGTTTTGCAGCTCGCGCACAAGCGATGAGCTAACGGTAGCTAACTCGGGGCGTGTCAACAATATGACGGTTTCTATGCCTGAAAGTTTAAGGTTGACATCGGCCATATTGCGCTCGTATTCAAAATCAGCCATATTGCGTACTCCGCGAAGGATAAAGTCGCAGCCATACTGCTTTGCAGCATCAACGGTCAACCCATTGTAACAAACTACTTTAACTGACGGATTGTCAGCATATAATCGGCTGATAGTTTCCATGCGCTCGCGAGTTTCGGGGGCTTCGCCCTTTTCGAAACTTACGCCAAGAGCGATGACAATCTCATCGAACATAGCGAGTCCGCGATCGACAATCGACTGATGACCGATTGTAAACGGATTAAATGAGCCTGGAAATATAGCGCGTTTCATTGTCGTACAGTTTTGTGACTTAAATCAAGCGAGGTGGATTAAACCATGTCGGAATCATCTTCGATGACAAGGTTGTCGATAATGAAGTTTTGGCGTTCGGAAGTGTTTTTGCCCATATAGAACTCCATTAGGTCGGCAACGCCGTCCTCTTTGCGCAGGCTTACGCGGTCGATTCGCATCTCTGGGCCGATAAATTCGCGGAATTCCTCGGGCGAAATTTCACCAAGACCTTTGAATCGGGTAATCTCAGCCTTTTGTCCGAGCTTAGCGATAGCGTCAAGGCGCTCCTGCTCTGAGTAGCAATAGTAAGTCTCTTCGCGCATCTTGTCGCGTTTGCCTTTGGCTCGGCGGATAGTCTCTTTGTTGCGCACACGGAATAGTGGGGTTTGCAACACGTAAACATGACCTTTCTTCACCAAATCGGGGAAGAACTGTAAGAAGAATGTGAGCATCAACAGGCGGATGTGCATGCCGTCGACGTCGGCATCGGTTGCAATAATCACCTTGTTGTAGCGAAGGCCGTCGATGCCGTCCTCGATATTGAGTGCTGCTTGCAATAGGTTGAATTCTTCGTTTTCGTAAACAACTTTCTGAGTCAACCCATAGGAGTTGAGTGGCTTACCTCGCAACGAGAATACTGCTTGAGTTTCGACGTCGCGAATTTTGGTGATTGAGCCAGCTGCAGAGTCACCCTCGGTAATGAATATTGATGACGCCATTTTCTTTTCTTCATTGCCCTTCACGTCGCAGAGGTGGACGCGGCAGTCGAGAAGCTTGCGGTTGTTCAAGTTGACCTTTTTGGCGCGTTCGCGTGCCTGCTTGGTCACGCCAGCCATAGCTTTGCGCTGACGTTCGTTGTCTTGAACTTTCTTCAAGATGATTTCGGCAACGTCGAGATTTTTATGCAGATAGTTGTCGAGTTCACGTTTGATGAAGTTGTTGATGTAGGTCACAACCTTTGGCTCGCCAGGACCCATGTCGCTTGAGGTCAGCTTGATTTTAGTCTGCGACTCAAATTCGGGATTCTGTATGCGCACCGAGATAGCGCCACACATACCGTTGCGAATGTCGGCAAACTCAAATTTCTTGTTGGCAAAGTATTCGTTGATAGTGCGAGCTACAGACTCCTTGTATGCTGAAAGGTGGGTACCACCTTGTGTGGTGTGCTGAGAGTTGACAAACGAATAGTATTCCTCGCCATACTGATTTGAGTGAGTGAAAGCAATCTCCACATCCTCGCCCTTGAGGTGGATTGGTGGATAGAGTGGGTCGCTTGTCATATTCTCTTTGAGCAGGTCGAGCAAACCGTTGCGCGAAATGTAGCGCTTGCCGTTAAGGCTGATTGCAAGGCCTACGTTGAGGAATGTATAGTTGCGGATTAGGGGTATTACATATTCTTCAAGGAAACGGTATCCTTTGAATATCTTATTGTCGGGGGTGAAGCTGATGAATGTGCCGTTTTGTTCATCGCAAGGCACTGGCTCATCTTCGCTGACTGGGAGACCTTCGGCAAAAACTATGCGCTTTTTAAGTCCGTCGCGCACACTTTCAACGGTGAATTCGCTCGAAAGGTAGTTAACGGCCTTGATACCAACACCATTAAGACCTACCGATTTTTTGAATGCCTTTGAGTCGTTGAACTTACCCGAGGTATTGATTACCGACACTGCATCTTTCAAACTGCCGAATGGAATACCGCGGCCATAGTCGCGCACTTGCGCCATTGTGTCGGTCACAGTGATTACGATTTGCTTGCCATAGCCCATCATATACTCGTCGATAGAGTTGTCGAGCACCTCCTTGAGCAGCACATAGATGCCGTCGGATGCGCCCGTGCCGTCGCCGGTCTTACCGATATACATAGTGGGGCGAATACGCACGTGAGAGCGCGGGTCGAGCGATTTGATGTCGTCCTCAGTGTATTCTACCTCAGGAAGGTTACGTTGGTCAAGTTCTTCGTCAAAGATGAGTTCCTCGTCAGCCATGGTATAAAGTCAGTTTGGGTATTTAATTATGCAAAGATAGCGAAAATTTTCGGGATTTCCCTCCTTATGCGAGGGTTAAGTTTTGCTATTTGCAAAGAAATTGCTACCTTTGCAGTCGAATATCACTACGATTGACCGGTGGACAGATTTGAACTGCTTGCAACCACCCAAAAAAATGCTAAAATGAGTAGCTCTGTGGGCTGCGCAATTCTCACCCCGTTCTATCGATACTGAATATTCGTCCGACTCTGCCGAGTTGGTCGTATTTGTTTTATGCCTTTGGATATCAATTTGAATATTAATAAAAATATCATAGAACAATGAACTACCTTTTCACATCAGAATCAGTATCTGAGGGGCATCCCGACAAAGTCTCTGACCAGATTTCAGATGCTATCCTCGACGAATTCCTTGCCCGCGACGCCCAAGCTAAGGTGGCGTGTGAAACTCTTGTTACTACTGGACAAGTTGTTGTAGCAGGCGAAGTTAAGGGCGAAGCCTACGTTGACCTCCCTTCAACCGTGCGCAACGTAATCAAGGAGATTGGCTACAATCGTAGCGAACTTATGTTCGACGGCGACTCTTGCGGTGTGCTTTCAGCAATCCACGAGCAGAGTGGCGACATCAATCGTGGAGTTGAACGCGAAGAAGCTGAAGAGCAGGGCGCTGGCGACCAAGGTATGATGTTTGGTTATGCTACCAACGAAACTGAAATCTATATGCCTTTGACCCTCGCGTTGAGCCACTCTTTCCTCAAAGAACTTTCGCAAATCCGTCGTGCAGGCAAAGAGATGACCTACGTCGATGCCGAAGGTCGCACCAAATGCTACCTTCGTCCAGACTCAAAAAGCCAGGTGACTGTGGAATACGACGAAAACCACCGCCCAGTGAGAATCCACACAATCGTAATTTCTACACAACACGACGATTTCATCAAGCCAACAGCCGAATTATCTCAAGAGCAGGCCGACACGCTGATGTTGGAAAAAATCCGTGAAGATGTACGCACAATCCTCATTCCTCGAGTAAAAGCTCGCATCCCCGAAAAGTTGCAGCACTTGTTCGACGACGAAATGATTCTTCACGTAAACCCCACAGGCAAGTTTGTGATTGGTGGCCCTCATGGCGACACTGGTCTTACTGGCCGTAAAATCATCGTCGACACCTATGGCGGTCATGGTGCACATGGTGGTGGCGCATTCTCTGGCAAAGACCCCTCAAAGGTTGACCGCTCAGCCGCTTATGCAGCTCGTCATATTGCCAAAAACCTCGTTGCCGCAGGCGTAGCCGACCGCGCATTGGTGCAGGTTGCCTATGCTATTGGCGTAGCTAAACCAGTGAGCCTCTATGTAGATACTCAAGGTACATCGCACGTTGATATGACCGACGGCGAAATCTCAAACATCGTCAGCAAAATCTTCGATATGACCCCCCACGGCATCGAAAAACGCTTGCAACTCCGCAAGCCAATCTACCTTCCTACAGCAACTTACGGACACTTTGGCCGCACCCCACGCAAAGTGATATATCGCTCGCAATACGACCCCTCGATTGAAATGGAGGTAGAACTCTTCACTTGGGAAAAACTCGACTACGTCGACAAAGTAAAATCCGCCCTCAACCTCTAATCCCACACTCTTCATAGAGCATAAAGGGCTAAGATAGCAAAGGAGCTGCGATTAATCCTCGCTGCTCCTTTGCTATTGTTGAGAAAAACAATCTCAAATCGTATAATATAGGCTTTTTAAGTCTCCTAAGCCGCCTATCTGTGGTTGCGGCAAACTACTCTCTGCTGGCGGATATTGAGAGTGCAGTAGAGCAAGGAGGGGAGGGGATTAGTCGATTGAGGGGATTAGTCGATAGAGGGGGTGAGGAGGGAGGCGAGGAGGGTGGTGCCTCGGGGGGTGAGGCGTTGCTTTAGGTAGATTAGGCGGAGGAATAGTCGTTTGCCAAATGGTTTCCCTTTGATTGTGGCTGAGAGTAGGCGTGAGGCTTGTGCTGGCGCTTGTTCGCGTGCGTAATTGGCGGCGAGCATTGCGCGGCGGATATCAATCCAGTTTGTGCTTATGCCAGCTTCTCGCAGGTGGTTTTCGCAAGTGTCGAGTGCGTTTTCGAACGTTTCAGGCTTGGTTGAAAATTTGCGGCCAGTGATTGATGTTTCGGTGAAATTTATAGCTACTCGCAAGCCGTCGAGCAGGTGCATCTTCGGGCGAGTTAGCAGGATTCTTACGCCAAGTTCGTAGTCAATCCACGCAAATATCGACTCGTTCCAAGCTCCGACTTTGCGAAGGAGTTTGGTGCGAATCGCGTATCGTTGCGTTGATAATGAGCTGTGTCGCAGATGATTTTCGAGTGGCTTGTTGAGTACGAAACGCCCTACGGAGTGTGACCCGTCGGATTTTTCGATGTCGATTTCCCAACCGACGATGTCGAAGTCAGATTTGGTGTTGATTGTATCGAGGATGTCGGCTATCAACGACGGGAGCATTTCGTCGTCGGAGTCGAAAAACATTACCCATGGGGTATCGACTGCGTTGAATCCGCAATTTCGTGCGGCAGCAGCTCCGGGCTTATGCTCACTGAGAATTGTAACATCAAGATGTGCTGCAGCAGGGGAGTCCTTCCACTGCGACAGCACATCGATTGTATTGTCGGTCGAATTGTTGTCGACCAATATTATTTTGCACTTTTCAATGCATTCTTGAGCCGCAATAGAGTTGAGCGTGCGACATACAATCTCCGCACGATTATAGATAGGTATGACTATACTTAGGCTCTTCATGCGACCTAAATGCTGTTTGGTTTTAAATCAAGCGATTGACGACGGAGCGAAGGTCTTCGATGTTGTCAACACGTTCGATGTTGTCGCCTTTGCTATCGATTACGAATGTTGTAGGCAGAGCGCCGACATTGTAACGCAAAAGGACCGAGGCACGGTCGGTGGGTGCATTGTAGACCGAAATCCAAGGAATGTTTTTGGCACCTTGACGCCAGAGGTATTCATCATCGTCGCACACCACTTGATAGATTTCCATACCACGTTTAGCAAACTCGTCGTAAACTTTTGACAGCTGTGCGTTGAATGCTGGCGATTCGGGAGCATCGTAGACGGTGAAATTGAGCACGATTAGTTTCCCTTTGCCCCATTCCTCGGTAAGGCTACGCTTTTTGCCCTCTTTGTCGAGTAATTCAATTTCCATAAATGGCACTTCTTCAACGTAAATAGGTGTTGGCGAAGCGGTTGGCGCTGCATCGTAGTTGCGGCGATGAGTTAAGACGGTATTTTTAAGCAGTTCGGAGCGAGGATCGTTGGGCTTTGCAATGCAGAAAGAGTTGGCTACAGCATTGATGATACTGCGGTCGAACTTATTGGCTGGATTGAATAGCGGAGCCTCGCCAATAGTCTTATTTATAGTGTAATAAGCCACGATGCTACCCCAATCGTTCTGAAGCATTTCGGCGATGTCGCGTTTGAGCAGCGAGTCAGCTTCAGCGGTTAATAGTCCGTTGTTGCCGAGAGCTTGAGATATGCGTTCGTTGACCGCCTGCATTGTTTCGGCAGAGGGAGAGCCGGCAATACGGGTGGTTTTGTCGAGGTTGGCAAAGTCGGCAACGATTGTGATATGCTCAATGCTGTCGATAGGGAAATATACAGAGCGATTCTCTACGGTCAAACGATAAATATCGGCATAGTCGGCGCGTTCCTGCTTGAAAGCGAAAGTGCCGTCGTCGGTTATCGTAGCAGAGTCGATTGCTATCCAGCGGCCATTGTCGGCAGATTCAAGTTTGACACTCTTTCCTGCCACGCCACCGAATTTACCAGTTACAGACCAACCTCCAGTAGAGCAAGAGGTGGCACATACAGCAGCTACAGCAGCCACTAATACATATTTTATATATCGTTTCATCGGATTTTAATTATGGGCAATTGAAATAATCCTGTAAAAATCGAGCGATAGACGCAGCGAAACTCGCGGTAATAATTGCGATTATTCCCCTTTTTCGTATTCGGCAGCGATAGCTTCAGCCACAGCTTTCATTTCTTCGTCGCTAAGGCTCACTTTGTGACGGAAATCGAGGTCACCTTCAGTGGTAATGGGCACAAGGTGGATGTGAGCGTGGGGCACTTCAAGCCCTATTACAGCAACAGCCACTTTGCGGCAAGGGATTGCGCGACGCAATGCGCGAGCCACCTTTTTGGCAAACAGTGTAAGGCCAGCGAAGTGGTCGTCGTCGATGTCGAAGATGTAGTCCTCTTCCACTTTGGGAATTACCAACACGTGACCCTTTTGCACTGGATTGATGTCGAGAAATGCAAAGTAGTCGGGAGTTTCGGCTACTTTATACGACGGAATTTCACCTGCTGCTATGCGAGAGAAAATTGAAGCCATTGTAGGAGTTGCTTTAGATGTTGATTTCTACGATTTCAAACTTCATAAGTCCGGCTGGAACTTTGATTTCAACCACGTCGCCGATTTTATGACCGAGCAAACCTTGTGCAATGGGGGTGCTTGAAGCTATTTTCTTTTCGAGCATATTAGCTTCGCTATCGACAACGATAGTGTATTCCATTGTTGCGCCATTGTTGAGGTTTTTAATCTTTACGCGATTCATAATCTGCACTTCGTCGGTGCTGATTTTTGTTTCGTCGATGATGCGAGCGTTGGCAACGAGGTCTTTGAGCTTTGAAATTTGCATTTCGAGCATGCCTTGAGCCTCTTTAGCAGCGTCGTATTCAGCATTTTCTGAGAGGTCGCCTTTGTCGCGAGCTTCAGCGATTGCACGTGATATTTCGGGGCGTTTTACAGATTCGAGGTATGCAATTTCCTCCATTTTCTTTTTGTAGCCCTCTTTGGTCATGAATGTAATTGCCATATCTTGTAAGTTTTTTGAATTAACGGTTAGATTTATGATTATTGATTGTTGGTTTTCCTTTTTGGCTTTTAAGGTTGATTTTAGAATCACTTGAGGATAGTGAATTTTCAAAAATTTTGAAAAAGTAAAAAATAAAGAATCTCAGCCTTTTGCCTGAGACCCCTTGAAATTGTATTCACTATTCTTTTGAATTCTTTGCAAAGTTAGTAAAAAACTTTACAACTTGCAAATTTTCAGCACTTTTTGTTTCGCGGCTGAGTTTTTCGTGGCGTTTCAATCGGCTAAAACCGACCATTAGCGTTTGGTAGCAAAGAATTCTTTCATCAGCGCTGCGCACTCGTCGGCGAGCACTCCGTCGACCACCGTAGCACGTGGATGAAATGGGGAGCGATTTGTGAATGTGGTGTATCCACGCTTTGAATCTGACGCGCCATACACGATGCGACGAACTTGCCCCCACCCGATTGCCCCGGCACACATCAAGCATGGCTCTACAGTGACGTAGAGCGTAGCTTCGGGAAGATATTTGCCGCCAAAAGCCTCTTGAGCAGCAGTCAAGGCTATCATTTCGGCATGTGCCGTCACATCGTTAAGGCGTTCGGTCATATTGTGTCCTCGCCCAATGATGCGTCCACCTGCCACAACGACAGCACCGATAGGGATCTCGCCTTCAGCCATAGCAGCGCGAGCTTCCGACAAGGCAGCTGTCATAAATTTTTCATCATCATTCATAGTGGCGTGAAATGGAGAGGATTGATTCTTAATATAGGGAGTAGGAATTACCTGCAAGTTGTGAGGTCGAGCGAAAGACCCTCGTTTGCGAGAAATATCTGCATATCGGAGCGTCCGTGAGCATCGGCATAAGCGCGAGCTTCTGCCAAATGGGTATCCTCATTGAGATAAGACTTTGAGTAGTGCCCCAAAACGAGCATCTTTGCGCCAGCTTCGACCGCCACGCGAGCTGCTTCGGTAGCTGTAGCGTGTCCGCGTTGGTGAGCTTTTTCGGCGTCGGCTTCGATATAGGTAGCCTCGTGATAAATCACGTCGACACCCTTCACAGCTTCTGCTACGCGTGGGTCGTAGAGCGTGTCGGAGCAATAGGCATAGCTTATCGAAGGCGAAGCGGCTGTAGTCAGACGTGAATTTTCAATCACACGCCCGTCGTCGGTTATGAAGTCAGCTCCCTCTTTGAGCGCCTGCATCTGAGCGATAGGCACATTGTAAGCATCAACCATATCGCGAATAATGTGGCGCAGTTTAGGCTTTTCGCGGAAGATAAAACCAGTGCAGGGCACACGATGATAGAGAGGGAAAGTTTCCACAGTCATAGCTTTATCCTCGTAGATAATAGCTCGTTCGGGCTTTATGATATTGAATTCAAGATTGAACGAATGTTCGCGGCAGAAAAAGTCGAACACCTTGCCAAGGATTTCTGCGCCGTCGGCAAAAGTGTGGATTGTGACAGTGCCACCTACCTCTTGCAGTGCTAAAGTTGATAGCAAACCGGGCAATCCGAGGCAGTGGTCGCCATGGAGATGCGAGATGAATATGTTGGTAAGGCGCGAAAACTTGAGCCGCATGCGACGCATTGCAAGCTGTGCACCTTCGCCGCAATCAATCATCATCAATTTGTTGCGGAAATCAACCACTTGGCACGTAGGAATATGGCGCAACGACGGAGTCGCTGAGCCACAACCAAGAATGTTCAATTGAAAGTCTGCCATAATCAACTGCGAAGTTACAAAAATTTCTACAAAAGTAGAATATACGAAGCTGTTAGGTGCGAAAATTCTTCAGCGAAAAAATCTATTTATTTGAATTTTTGTAGGAGAAGAATCCTATTTTGCTGGGGTGATGAATGAGTCCTTGAAGCCTATGAAATAGAGAATGCCGTCGAGCCCAATGGTTGAGAGCGACTGTTCGGCAGTGGCTTTTACCTTCGGTTTGGCGTGGAATGCGATGCCCAAGCCTGCAGTTGCGATCATAGGCAGGTCGTTTGCTCCGTCACCCACGGCTATAGTCTGTGCAATGTTGACCTTCTCGACTTGTGCTATCAGTTTGAGCAGTTCGGCTTTACGACGTCCGTCGACGATTTCGCCAATGTAGCGGCCTGTGAGTTTGCCGTCGACGATTTCAAGCTCGTTGGCATAGACGTAATCGAATCCGAATTTGTCGCGCAGATAGTTGCCAAAGTAGGTGAAACCACCAGATAGAATGGCAGTTTTGAACCCAGCACGGCGCAACACTTCCATCATTCGGCCAACGCCCTCGGTGATTGGTAGCGATTCAGCAACCTCGTGCATCACACTTTCATCCAAGCCTTTAAGCAACGCTACGCGCTGTTTGAAGCTTTCGTTGAAATCGATTTCGCCTCGCATAGCCTTTTCGGTAATGGCTCGCACTTCGGCACCGACGCCAGCTCGTTCAGCCAATTCGTCGATTACCTCAGTTTCGATTAGCGTAGAGTCCATATCGAAGCACACTAAGCGGCGGCAGCGACGATAAATGGTGTCTTCCTGCAACGATATGTCGAAGCCCTCTTCCGATGAAATCTGCATGAACCGCTGCTGCATTTCGCTGTAGTTAGTTGGGTTACCGCGCACCGAAAATTCGACGCACGCTTTTGAACGTGGAGTCTCTTGCTCGTTGAGAGGCATACGTCCCGTAAGGCGTTGAATACTGTCGATATTCATCCCTTGGCGGGTGATTTCTTCCGATACCATTGCAATGTGGCGGGCTGTCAGATGACGTCCGAGAGTGGTAATAATCCATCGGTTTTTGCCTTGGCGTCCCACCCATTTTTCATACTCTTCGATAGTGACGGGCTTGAACCTAATAATCACATTCAATTCATCGGCCTTGAACAACAATTCTTTGAGGATAATCCCCGACTTGGCCGACGTTGTTTTAAACAGGATGCCGAGCGAAAGTGAATGGTGAATGTCGGCCTGACCGATGTCGAGTATCGATGCATCGTGGTCGGCAAGGACTCTTGTCAATGCGGCGGTTACGCCAGAGTGGTCGTTGCCTGAAATGTTAATCAGAATTAGTTCGATGTCGTTTGTGTTCATATCGGTTCAATCGTTTGTGTGATATTCAATTAGCCCTTCGAGAGGCGATTTTATGCAGCGCCCAGTTTTGTAGCCCGACTTTTCTGCTACAGCTTGCAGCGTTGTGTTGAAATAGCAGGCTATAGACCCTACGAAATTCAACGGATAGTGGTGTGAATTTTCGTAGCGCACGATGTTCTGTTCAATAAAGTCGGTAAACGCTTCTTCGACTATGGCGCGGATGCTGTCGTCGTCAATATTTTGCGCTAAAAATGGTGCGCACGACGCTAAGAAGGTGTTTGGTTGAGGTTGGCGATACACTCGCTCGATGATTCCGTCGATATTTAAGCCTGTAAAATCCTCAAACGAGTGGCATATTTCCTTTGAGAGTTGGCGCTTATAAATGGCGTTTATAAGTTTGCGCCCCAAATAGGCTCCGCTACCTTCATCGCCAAGGATATATCCCAATGAGGGTACGGCGTCTATAATCGCACTGCCGTCGTAGAGGCATGAATTTGAGCCAGTGCCAAGAATGCATGCAATTCCGGCACTGTTGCCGCAAGCGGCTCGTGCAGCGCCAAGCATATCGCTGTTGACTGCAATCTCGCATCCTTCAGGGAGTAGCTGCCGCAATTGCTCGGCTACAATCTCACTTAGCTTGCCGGGACGACATCCAGCACCGTAGAATGCTACACAACCGCACTCCGAGGTGTCGACATCTGATAGAGCGGCGCGCAATGTTTCGCCAATTGTTTCTGGCGAAAATACGGCAGGATTGACCGGGCCGCCAGAAAAATAGCGGCGAGTGCCGTCACTACTGACAGCGCACCATTGAGTCCCGGTACTACCGGCGTCGGCAATCAATATCGTCCTGTTCATTTATGGCTAATGTGTGATTGGTTTTGTTTGATTTTTGTGCGTCAGATTAGAAGCGTCAGCTGCTCATCGGCGCATGATTCAGTATTCGTTTTGCTATCATTACTGCGACGAAAGCACCAATGCAATCGGCAGCAAAATCAATAATATCGCCTCCGCGTCCGAGTTGCATCGATTGCTGCAGGAGTTCAACCACGCCTCCGAATAAGGTTGCAGCTGAGGCTACTGCAATGAGCGACATTTTTGACAGAGGGCAGAAGGTTTTTGAGCGGCGAGCCAAGTCGAGCGAAGCTACAAATGCCAATCCCCCGAACATGATTGCGTGCACCACCTTGTCAAGACCCGGTATCTCTAACGAAATATCGTCGGGCAATGGTTTGGGAACTAATGTTAAATAAAGAATGGTGGCAACAACTATTGCCGTTGCCACCCATTTTTTAGGCCATATTCGTGACAAAAAGGTCATAGTCAGTTACCCTAAGGCTTATTTGCCAGCCATAGCCTCTGCTACTGAAGCCTTCAGAGCTTCGCCTTGGAGGTCGCGGCTAACGATTGTGCCGTCAGGAGCAAAGAGGATGATTGACGGAATGCCAAGGATACCGTAGAGGTCGGTGGGGATAGTTTGTCCGTTGAGCACTTGAGCCCAAGGTAATTTCATTTCGTCGATAGCTTGAAGAGTTGCAGATGGTTCATCCCAAACGGCGATACCTACTATATCCAAGCCCTTAGGGCTATATTCGTTGTAGATATCCTTCAAAGTGGTTGAAGCCTCGCGACGGCAGGGACCACACCAGCTTGCCCAGAAGTCAACGAGCACATATTTGCCTTTGCCTACGTAGTCGCTGAGTCGGGTTGTTTTGCCTTCGTATTCGATCTCGAAGTCGGTGAACATCTGACCAGGTGCAGTTGCGGCTTTGCGGTCGAATGTGCTTTTAACCTTCTTAATTCTTTCATAATCGGCCATTTGTGGATAGAGCGCAAGGATTGAATCGAACTCTGCAGGGTCCATTTGCATAGCTTGGTCAACAAAAAGCATATAGCCGATAGGGTTGTCCATATTAGCTTTCATTGTAGCGTCAACCAATTCCATATATTCGGCGTAAAGGCCCTGCTGCTGTTCGGGAGTAGCAGCCATGCTGAATTTTTGTTCAATCTCAGAAGCCTGCTTGCCGAATGCTTCTAATTTGTCGTTGGTAGGTGTGCCTACAGCTTGACTATTGGCGATAGTGATTTTGCCGGGCTCTACTACAATCATGCCAAGACGCTGACCGTTAGAAATCAAGCGAGCGGGGAAGGCCTTTTCAACAGTGCCTTTGAACATAGCCACATTGTTGGCTACGAGTGCACTGTCGACATTTTCCGATGTGTCGTAGTTTACGAGATACACCATAGAGCTGTCGGCCAACTGTCCGTCAGTGTTGAGCGTGATTTCGTACGAATTTTTAGCGTTTGAGTCGCAGCCTACAAGTGCAAGCACTGCAACTGAAAGTAATGCAAGTTTTTTCATTTTGATATATTATTTTATTGTTTTTGTCTTGTTCATTTGTTTGAAATGGAGGCTCTGAGCTGCTCTCAGTATTTTCCATTACATCTTATAACACGCAAATTTAATAATAGTTTTAGAATTTGTCAATTTCGGCTCGGTTTTTCTTTCTAACGCCGCTATCTGACAGCAATTTGAGCGCCGGGATAGTAGTGCGCAAGGATTTCGCGATAGGTGTAGCCTCGTTCGCCCATTACCGCCGCTCCGATTTGGCAAAGTCCTACGCCATGTCCCCAGCCTGAGCCGTAGAGTATGAATTTGTTGGAGCGTTGCTCAATGGTGAATGCCGAGCTGTAGAGATGCGATTCCGATAGCCAGCGGCGTATCTCCAACTCTTTGCCTACGGCGACAGTGCGTTTTGTGCCAACGATTTTCAGCCGGCTAATGCGCCCCGACGGGCCACGTTGTAGCGGTTCAAGAGCTGTAATTGTGCCAAAATCTATGCCCGATTTGCGTGATACGAGTTCGCTCAATTGGTCGATGCTATATTCCACGCGCCAGCGATAGAAATCGGTTGTTTCGTAATCGTAGTTGTTCAGTACCTGACCGAGAATTGCGGGGTCGGAAGTGTTGCAGAATGGGTCATGTTTTGCTTGCAGATACGGATAATCGACATCGTCCCAGCATGTTGAGAATAGCTCCATTGAGCCCCCGCAACATTTCGAGAATCGAGCGTCGCATAGTTGTCCTTGGTAGCTCAACACTTGACCACGCGTTGCATCAACTGCTTCAGCTACGCGGGGCGTGGTTTGGCGTGTAATCCCCTGATAGCGTTGGCAATGGTCGTCGGCACAAACGTCGAAGAGCGTGTGGTCGTCGTGGTCATACCAACGCACAATCTCGTCGGGCGATGTGCCCGCGTCAATCATTGGCCTATGTCCATGCGATTTGTTCTCAATTTGAGCCAAAACCCAGCTGCGAGAGATTACGGCGTGAGCCTTTAGCAATTCCAACGAGGCAGTGGCACTCATTTCCGACGAAATGACGCTCTTGAGATAAGTTTCTACGTCAATATGATTGACTACCACCACGTTGTCGCCGTCGCGAAGCAATTCGACAGAGCCTGAAAAGCGTTGATTTTCTCGGCGCTGCCAGTGGAATCCTATGCCGATTTCCACTCCAGCGATTTCGAACACGCCTTGCATACCTGTGGCTGCAAACATTGCACCCTCAGTAGGCAAGTTCTCGGCATTGAATCGGCGTTCCCCTTCTACGTTGAAGCCCTCGATAAAGCGCAGCGTAACCTCCTTAGCAGTCAGAATACCTACGCGAAGCGTCGTTGGTGGCGATACTATCATCGCGTCAAGTTCGGCTTGGGTGTAACAGAGCTCAGCGTATAATTCTCTGAGTTTCACGGCACTGAAAGCATCAAAATCCTCTCGGCGAGGAGCAACCATTATGCCCCCTAAATCAAGCGACGCAGGGCTCACGAGCATCTGCTCAGAGCCTTCGCCGTAGAAGGTTGGGCGGTGGTTGCGACGTGGTATTACCACGATTTTCACTTGGTCGTCGCAGCTGAAGCAGAGTAGATTGACCTTTGGTTCAGGCTCGTCATCGCTCTTAGGCAACATCGACATCACGTCGGCAAAACGCTGTTGGAAATAAGCGTCGACATCAATAGTAATAACCCCAAACGGCAATTTTCGACCTTCGGCAATCGCCTCAACTATCGGTAATTCATCTTTGCCGATTGCTTGAAAATGGAAATGGTCGGGAGCTGAAGCTCCACATTGAGGTCCGTTGTAGAACACTACGCAGTCAGGGAGTTGTCGAGCCAAATCAACCATAGCGGCAATGCGCCCTTCGATGCGTTGAGGCTCATGCTTATCGCCTACGATTGTGAGGTGGAAACGTCCGATAGGAAAAGGATTGACCAACAACTTCGATTCGCCATACTGTAATGCGGTTTGTTCCTGCGGACGATTCTCTTCGCACAGAAAACAGGGGCGAGCCAAAATCGAATCATTGTCAACCTTAGCTGCCGACGAGCGAATGCGTGCTGGGTTAAACTGCACACGCACCTCCAATCCGTCAATATCGAAACACTTTGTTTCGACACCGTCAAGAGCCTTGTAGCGCTCAGCCACTTGCGGCCATACAGCCAGCTGCTTATTAAAAAAATCCTTTATGTCGGTAATCATAAAATCTATAATCTTAACTTCGCTAAATGAAGTTGCAACTTCACTACACAAAGGTAATGAATTTTCCCGAATTCTCGATAGCTCGAAGCTTCGAATTTCGACCCCTCAATTGCCTAATAGAATTGTGAGCATAGGATTCCCAAGAGTCCTATGCTGCCTATAGGTGTTTATGGTTGGAGTGGGGGAGGGAGGTGAAGTGGCGGTGGCGGAGGAGGTAGTAGTGGATGAGGATGTTGGGGCGGAGGCTGATGAGGTCGCTTTGCGGCTCAATGGGCAAGAAGCCTGTTAGCTGCTGGCGCTCGCTGGCCTCTGCGTGTGTACCTTCAACTTGTTGCGTGGCAGAATTGTCCGCTGGGGTGATGCCTTCAGTTTGTGCCGCGTGGGCGTCTGTGTGGTAGTGGTGGCGGAAGTCGCGGTGGGCGCGGAGTATGGCGTTGGCGCTTTGGAAGTCGAATGTAACCATAAATTTTGCCCATGCAATGGTGTCAAGCAGGCGTCGAACGAAGAGTCGTCGGCCACGCACTGCCTTAGGTAGGTTTTTCTTGAGTAGCAGCAGGTTGTTGCGGAAATTAAGGTAGGTTTTTCGGGGGTTACCCATAGGCAATGAGCCGCCTCCAAGGTGGAAGACCGATGCTGTTGGCACGGCATCGATTGTGTGTCCGAGAAGTCGCAGGCGCCAGCAGAGGTCGATTTCTTCCATGTGGGCGAAGAATGTGGGGTCGAGACCGCCAGCTGAGATGTAAAGGTCGCGACGCACCATTAATGCGGCGCCTGAAGCCCAATCGATGTGTATGGGCGTGTTGTACTGGCCGTTGTCGCGCTCTATGGTGTCGAATATGCGGCCTCGGCAGTAGGGATAACCGTTGCGGTCGAGAAATCCACCTGCAGCACCAGCGTATTCAAATGAGTTGGGAGCATTGACTGCCAACAATTTAGGCTGGCATGCAGCGCAATTGGGATTGGCTTGCATATAGTCGTAGAGCGTCTCAATCCAACCAGCGGTTGTAGCCACATCGGAATTGAGGAGCACGACGTATTCGGTGTTGACTTGCGTTATAGCGCGGTTGTAGCCCTCGGCAAAGCCGTAGTTGGTGTCGAAGCGTATCAGTTTTACGTCGGGGAATTCCTCGGCGAGTACGCGCAACGACTCGTCGGTAGAGCCATTGTCGGCCACAATCAACTCAGCAATGTCGGAGTTGGTTGTGGCGATGACTTCAGGGAGGAATCGGCGGAGCATTTCAGCCCCATTCCAATTGAGTATGATTACTGATACAGCTTTCATTGCGTTGGAGCAAACGGCTATCGTTGAGACGCTTAAATCGGCGTGTTCGGCTGCTTAGAACGATGCAGTGAGCAGCGTAGCTTTGCCCTCAGCCGAGATTGTGGTAGCAGCTGCGGGAACGAGTGCCGAATGGTAGGCAGGGAGTTGCACTGTAGTGCCGTCGACAGTGAGTTCGCAAGCTCCACCGACGCAGATGAGAATCAAGAAAGAGTCGTCGGCTGCAGCGATTGCGGTTGCTCCGTCAACCTCGACCTTTGCCACTTTGAAATGTTCACATTCAACGAGAGGAGTAGCGCCGTTGGGGTTATCGACGTAGGTGCTTTTGTATTCGGGATAGACTGTATAGTCGATAGCATCCTTGGCAAGCGCAGTGTGAAGTTCGCGGGGATTGCCATTTGCGTCGCGACGGTCGTAGTCGTAGATGCGATAGGTGATGTCGCTTGTTTGCTGTATTTCAGCTAACATATTGCCTCCACCGATAGCGTGAACGCGTCCTGCAGGTAGGAAGAAAAGGTCGCCTGCATTCGATTCGTGGGCAGCAATCACATCCATAATTTTGTTTTCAGCCACGAGTTGTTCGTAGAGCTCTGGAGTGATTTGTTCCGATAGTCCGGCATAGATGCGAGCTCCGGGCTCAGACTCGAGGATGTACCACATTTCGGTCTTGCCGAGAGAGTTGTGGCGCACGCCAGCTAATGCGTCGTCGGGGTGAACTTGCACCGAGAGGTCGCTCTTAGCATCGATGATTTTGATGAGCAAGGGAAATTTTTCGCCAAATCGGTCGAATACTTTCTGTCCAACAAGCTGAGCACCATGTTTGCGGATGAGCTCAACCAAGTTAAGACCGCGTTCAGAGCCTTGAGCCACGACTGATTCGTGACCCGGAACGCCTGAAATTTCCCAGCTTTCGCCTATGCAATGTTCAGCGTCGGCAATGCCTTTGCGTGCAGCTATTTTTTCGCCACCCCAAATCACGGTTTTGAGGTAAGGCTCAAATATATATGGTTCCAAATTAGAAATATATGATAGGTAAATGATTAAGCATCGAGTTGTGAAAGTGCGAAGCAGTAAGCACCGATTGAGATAGCTTTGCTTGCACCGAGTTTAGAGATAGCTACGCCAGTGCACTTCATTGGGTCGTAAACCACAGTTTTATCCGTGCCATACACCTTCAATGGGCGAGCGGCGCCCTTAGCAAAGCGTGCGAAATCTTCCTCGTTGTCGAGGTCGAAAACCTCCATTTGAAGGCGCTTAACGCTTTCGCCATTAAGTGTTTTAAGTTCGCTGCGGAGCTCGTCGAGAAGAGCTGGCATGAAATAGCGGCGTGCGCCACAGATGCCACCACCGATAACGATGAGTGAGTCGGTGACTTGAGCAGCGATTGCCATAGCGTTGCCAGCTGTTTCGCCAAGCTGACGGAATGCTTCGCGAGCAGCGTCGGCGTTGCCTTCAGCTTTGCCGTCGGCGATGTCGCAGATATCTTTAGGCTCGAAAGTATGGTTTGCGTCGCCCGATTCTTCGGCATATACGCGTTTGATAGCGCGCACAGCTACACCCTCTTCGGCGATGATACCGTCCTTTGATTTGTGGGGGAGGCAGAATGTTTCGATGCAAGAGTTGTTGCCACGGTTGAGTTTGCCGTCAATTACCGAGCCGATACCGAAGCCAGTGCCAAATGTGTAGCCCAAAAGGTTGTTATAGCGACGAGAGCTGCCAGCCTTAGCGAGGCGTTCGTTGATTTCGGGGAGAGCGCCAGCGAGAGCTTCGCCGAAAGCAAAGAGGTCGCCGTCGTTGTTGATATAAACTGGAATGCCGAAATGGTTTTCCAAGAAAGCACCGAGTGCTACACCGTCGCGGAACGAAGGGAAGTTGGGCAGATAGCCTCCGATGATGCCGTTTGCGTAGTCGGCTGGGCCTGGGAATGCGAAGCTGATAGCAACAGGCTTCTCACCACCAAGGCGTGATATGATTTCCTCAAAACCTTCGACCATAGTAGCTAAGCAGAGGTCGAGATTGTCGGATTTAGAGGGCATTGTTACAGGTTCAACGATGAATTCATTGCTGCGCATAGCGCCGAACACGAAGTTAGTGCCGCCTGCGTCGAGAGTGATAACTATTCGTTTGTCGTTGTCGTACATGGTATGTATGGAGTTATAGTGAATAATCGTATTTATGCGAAAGCAAATTTAGCGAAAAAATCGGTGATAAAAGGAAATATCAGGGCAAAAAAACAGCAAAAACTGAGCAAACAAGCTTTTGGGAGGTCGAAAAGTCAAAAAAAATCGAAAAATGCTCGTTAGTAATTGGTAATCACGACAAATTGAGTTATATTTGCACAACCAATCGGTAAAACAACATTTTTTATATTTTTCGCACAAACTATTTGGCTGTAGAAAACATTTTATTCTAAAATATATTTAACAACATCAAATCTTTTAGGTCAGCTTAGCTGTAGAGTCAGGCATTCGACCATTTGCCGCGAGGCAGAAAACCAAAATTTTTCAAAAAAAAGTACCAAAAAATTTATGGACACAAATGAGAAAAAACCTCGCCGTCCGCGTATCGGCGAAATTAAGGGTATGAATGAAGCCCCCGAAGCACATGAAAGCAATAGCAATGCTGTAGTTAACGAGGAAGGCAATTCCGAACGTCAGCCAGGCTATCAGCACAGAAACTACAATCAGGGATTCCGTCAAGGCGGCTACAACCGTCAGGGTGGCTACAACAATCGTCAAGGTGGCTATCGTCAAGGCGGTTACAATCAAGGTGGCTATAACCAAGGTTATCAGCAACGTAGCTACAATCCTAACTATCAACACCGAAACTATCGCGACTATAGCGCTGAGGCTGCAGCTGCATCGGCCGATGCTTCAACTGCAGAAGCAACCAACACTGCAGCACAGAGCGACGAAGAATTCTCAGCTCCTCAGCAAGGCTATCAACAGCGCAATTACAATAATTACCAGCGTGGCGGCTACAACCGTCAAGGTGGTTACAACAATCGCCAAGGCGGATATAACCGTCAGGGTGGCTACAATCGCCAAGGTGGTTACAACAATCGCCAGCAGAATAGCTACAACCCCAACTTCCGTCAGAATCGCTACAACAACTACAATCAGCCTGTTGAAAACGAAAATGGCGAAGCAACTTACAACAATCAAGGCTATCAGCCCCGCAACAACCAAGGCGGCTACAACCGTCAGGGTGGTTACAACAATCGCCAAGGCGGCTACAACCGTCAAGGTGGTTACAACAACAATCGCCAAGGTGGCTACAACCGTCAGGGTGGTTACAACAACAATCGCCAAGGCGGCTACAACAATCAGATGCCTCGCCAAGGCAAGAGCTTCACTCCACGTCCAAAACGTGTTGAATATGAAATGCCAATACCTGATCCTAACGAACAGATTCGTTTGAACAAGTTTATGGCTAACGCTGGCATCTGCTCACGTCGCGAAGCTGACGAATTCATCCAGCAGGGCTTAGTGAAGGTCAATGGTGAGGTAGTAACCGAACTCGGCACAAAGATTTCGCACGACGACACAGTGGAATACAACGGCAAGGTTGTTACACTCGAAAACAAGTGCTACATCCTGCTTAACAAACCAAAAGATTGCGTCACTACAAGCGACGACCCCAACGGCCGACTCACAGTGCTCGACCTCGTGAAAGGCGCATGCGAAGAACGCATCTATCCCGTTGGCCGCCTCGACCGCAACACTACTGGTGTGCTCCTACTCACCAACGACGGCGACCTCGCTTCGAAGCTCACACACCCCACATAAGTGAAGAAGAAAATCTATCACGTTTGGACTGATAAGGACATCGCTGAAGAGGATATGCAGCGCATTGCCGACGGCATTGAACTCGAAGATGGTCCTATCCACGCCGACGCAATCTCTTATGCAACCGAAGTGGACCGCAATCAAGCTGGTATCGAAATCCACTCAGGTCGCAACCGCATCGTGCGCCGCATATTTGAATCGCTCGGTTATCACGTGACCAAGCTCGACCGCGTATATTTCGCTGGTCTTACAAAGAAAAATCTCCCTCGCGGCCGTTGGCGTTACCTTACTCAGGAAGAGGTCAACTACCTCCGCATGGGCAGTTTCGAATAATCAATCAGAATAATCACGGAATCTTACAATAATGAAAAGAACTAAAATCGTCGACATCTTCGCGCCCGAGCTTATCGGTCAAGAAGTTTCGGTCAAAGGTTGGGTGCGCACACGTCGCGGCAACAAGCATGTGCAATTCGTTGCGCTCAACGACGGCTCAACAATAAAGAACATTCAGATAGTGTTCGACCTTGAGAAATTCTCAGAAGAGGACCTCAAAGCCATTACTACTGGCTCAAGCCTTCACGTCAAAGGTTTGCTCGTAGAGTCAATGGGTAAAGGACAAACTTGTGAGGTGCAGGCTAATGAATTCGAACTCTACGGAACCGCTCCCGTTGAGTCATACCCCTTGCAGAAAAAGGGTCACACACTCGAATTCCTTCGCGAAATAGCTCACCTTCGCCCACGCACTAACACCTTCGGTGCAGTGCTCCGCATCCGTAGCGCGTTGGCCTACGCAATCCACACCTATTTCCAAAACAACGGATTCTTCTACCTCCACACTCCACTAATCACTGCAAGCGACTGCGAAGGTGCAGGTGCAATGTTCCAAGTGACAACACTCGATGTTGAAAATCCTCCTCGCAACGAAGAGGGTAAAGTGGACTATACTCAAGATTTCTTCGGCAAAACTACAGCTCTCACAGTGTCGGGACAGCTCGAAGGTGAGCTCGGAGCAACTGCTCTCGGAGCTATCTACACTTTCGGCCCTACATTCCGCGCTGAAAACTCCAACACTCCACGCCACTTGGCTGAGTTCTGGATGATTGAGCCCGAAATCGCTTTCTGCGACATCGTTGAAAATATGGATCTCGCTGAAGATTTCCTCAAATACTGTATCAAATATGCCCTCGACAAATGTCGCGATGATATCGAATTCCTCGCTCAAATGTACGACAACGACCTGATTGCTCGCCTCGAAGAGGTTTGCAACAGCGAATTCGTGCGCTTGAGCTATACTGAAGGTATCGAAATCCTCGAAAAGTCGGGCAAGAAATTTGAATTCCCAATCTATTGGGGTGCTGACCTTCAGAGCGAACACGAACGCTACCTCGTTGAAGAACATTTCCGTCGCCCAGTGATTTTAACTGGCTATCCCAAGGAAATCAAGGCGTTCTATATGAAGTTGAATGATGACAACAAGACCGTTCGTGCAATGGATGTTCTCTTCCCCAAAATTGGCGAAATCATCGGTGGTAGCGAACGTGAAGAAAGCTACGACAAGTTGATGAAGCGCATCGAGGAAATGAATATCCCGATGAAAGATATGTGGTGGTATCTCGACACTCGCCGCTTCGGCACAGTGCCTCACTCAGGCTTCGGACTCGGTTTCGAACGTCTTTGCTTGTTTGTGACAGGTATGACCAATATCCGCGACGTGATTCCATTCCCCCGCACTCCGGGCAACGCCGAATTCTAAGAATCCACGCCGCAATAATGGGGATTAAGGATTCACTCTGAAATTCCACAAAATAAGATTTTCTCTCAATACAATCGAGGTCGCCTAACTTTTGAAAGGCGACCTCGATTGTATGTTGTATGTCGATATGTGAGGGTTAGGTACGTGGGAAACGCTAATGTGTGGGTGCGTTACTCGGGCTGTAGACGTGATGAGTGCGTTGTGTTTAGAGCGATTTGAGGTGGACTTTGGTGTGGTTTAGGCGTTCGCCTGAAATGGTTACTGTGATTTCACCCGGCGCGTCGGTCGTTTCGACTACGGCCACAAGCTTGCCACTAAATGCTCGCATATAGTTTGATGTGAACGATGTCAGGTCGGTGGCGTCGCCGTTGCAGAGGGCTTTAAGTCGGCCTGCTCCCTTGACGTTGACAAACAGCATTGGCGATGCGTCGGGGCATAATCGTCCTTGATTATCGGTGATGTCGATTGTGATGAAAGCGAGGTCGCGCCCGTTAGCTTTTAGCGTTTCGCGATCGGTCGAAGCTACAATGTTGCATTGCGATGAGGCGGTGGCAATCGTCTTTCGTTCGCGCTCGTTGCCGTCGTTGTCGTAGGCTACGACACATATTTCGCCCGGTTGATAGACTACGTTGTCCCACATCAGTCTGTAGCGCAAGAATTTATGCGCTGGGTCAACCTTACGGATGCCATGCGACACGCCATTGACAAACAGTTCTGCCTGTGGGTAGTTAGTGTAGCATTGTATGGGGATTGACTGACCTTCGCGTCCTGGCCATGTCCAGTGGGGCATAATGTGCAGCACTGGCTCGTCGCTCCACTGGCTTTGGTAGAGGTAGTAGCGATCCTTAGGAATACCAGCGAGGTCGACAATGCCAAAGTATGAGCTGCGAGAGGGTGCACCTTCGCCGTAGGGCGAGGGCTCGCCAAGGTAGTCGAAACCTGTCCACACAAACTCGCCAAGGAGGAAGGCGTTGTCGTCCTGCTGAGCAAATTCAGTGTCGGGAGCACTACCCCAAGGCACATATTCCATATCGTAGCTCGATAGCTGGTAGTCGGGGTGCCATGGCTCCCAGTTGTCGCGTGGAGGAAACTTGTAGATGCCGCGCGAACTGACGGCTGAGGCTGTTTCGCTGCCGTAGAGTATGTATTCGGGGTGCTCGTTGTGGCGGTTGACGTAGTCAAAGTGTTTGTAGTTGAAGCCTACGATGTCGACTTCGTCAGCAAGCCCGTTGGCTATTGCTCCCCAATGGTTATTGAATCCAGCGGTCGAAGGGCGCGTTGGGTCTTCGCGACGCACTATTTGGGCAAGCTTTCGTGTAACTTCGGCACCGTCAGCCAAGTCCTGTTCGCGTATCTCGTTGCCGATGCTCCACATGATTACAGCTGGGCTGTTGCGGTCGCGGCGGATAAAGTCGGTGAGGTCGCGTTCGGCCCATTGATCAAAGTAGATGTTGTAGCCATTGGGGCATTTGCCGAGTCGCCATTCGTCGAATGCTTCGTCGATGACCATTAGGCCTATGCTGTCGCAGATAGCTATGAGTTCGCGCGACGGAGGATTGTGGCTTGTGCGTACAGCATTTGCACCCATTTGCTTCATCATCTGTAGTTGACGCTCGGTAGCTCGATAGTTGACCTCAGCCCCGATTGGCCCAAGGTCGTGGTGAAGGCACACTCCTTTGAGTTTGGTGTATTTGCTATTGAGGTGGAAGCCTTCGTTGGGATCGAACTCAATAGTGCGGATGCCGAAGCGAGTGGTGTAAGTGTCGAGCGTGTCGTTGTCGGCTATGATGTGGGTCACTGAACGATAGCAATTCGGTGTTTCGGGACTCCACAAGAGCGGATTTTTGAGCTTGAGGTTTTGTTCAATGAGGTTGTTTTCGGCGGTCAACGTGTAGCGTCGGTAGGTTGATGCAACCTTGCTGCCGTCGGGGGCGATGATGTCGGTGCTGACCACAGCCTTGAGTGGTTTAGCGGTAGCGTTGACAATCTCTGTGGCTTGTTTTATGTCGGCGTGCGATTTGGTGATGTTGGGCGTGGTGACAAATGTGCCGTCGAAAGCTACGTGTACGGGATTGGTAACTACCATTCTGACAGGGCGATATATCCCTGCTCCTGTGTAGAATCGCGACATCTCGGGTAGGTTTTCTACTCTCACTTCGAGGTCGTTGCTACCCGGCTTTAGATAATCGGTTATATCTACTGAAAATGAGGCATAGCCGTAGGGGCGGTATGCGACCTCAATGCCGTTGATGTATATTTTGGCATTGCTCATCACTCCGTCGAATTCAAGGCTTGTGCGTTTCGAGGCGTCAGGCGCTACGATTGTAGTGCGGTAGATGCCAATGCCAGTAGCTGGAAGTGCACCAGTTCGCCCTGTACGCAGTCGTGCCTCGGTTTCGCCGTCTTCGATTACTTTCGTGTATTGCATATCCTCGTTGAGGTTGAACGGCCCGGCAATAGCCCAGTCGTGAGGTACGCTGACCGATTGCCATTCATAGTCGGGGGTGACGTCGGTCACTTCTCCGCGATGAAATATCCAACCATTACGCAATTCAATCACGTCGCGAGCCGATGCGAAAGTAGTTGATGCTACGAAAGTAAGAAAAATGAGTAACTGTTTCATATTCAGTGGTGTAAAAACAAAACTCTCTCGCAGCTGAGTGTATCAGCGACGAGAGAGCTTTTGGATTATTGGTTTATTCTATAACGAATGAGCCTGAGAGTTTGGTGTCGGCTGAAGAAGCACCAACGTAGATTTCGTAAGTGCCTTTAGGAGTGACAAACGCCTTGCTGTTTTCATCCCAGTAGCGGAGTTCCTTAACGGGGATGTCGATTGTGACGTTTTCGGTCTTACCTTTGGCTACGGTTACGCGTTTGAAGCCTTTGAGCTGACGGATAGGCATATATGTGCCTGTTTCGGGATATTTTACATATACCTGTGCTACTTCGTCGCCATTGTATTTGCCAGTGTTGCTGAGTTTGAACGACACTTTTACGTTGGTAGCGTCGTCGGTGAGTTCAGTAGTGAGGTTTTTGTAGCGGAACTTAGTGTAGCTCAAACCATAACCGAATGGGTAGAGTGGTTTGCCAGTGAAATACTGGTATGTGCGGCCTTTGCCTGAAGTCAATGAGTAGTCGTTGAATTCGGGGAGGTCGTCCATTGAGCTGTAGAATGTGAGAGGCAAGCGTCCGCCGGGGTTATATTTGCCGAAGAGGGCTTCAGCTACGGCGTTACCACCCTGTTCGCCAGGATACCATGCATCGAGGATTGCAGGCACGTTTTCATCAATCCAGTTGATAGCGATTGAGCTACCAGCTACGAGCACAACAACTGTGCGAGGATTAATCTTCATGATTTCTTGGATGAATTCGCGCTGGTCAGAGGGGAGGTCGAGAGTGTAGCGGTCCTGACCTTCGCGTTCGATTGATTTATCGATACCAAGCACTGCAACGCATACGTCAGCTTCAGCAGCAGCCTTGCCAGCGTCGCCGTAGAGTGAAATGCGGTCAGTGTCGTCGAGGATAGGAGCACGCCAGTTCAGACGAGCATATTTGTCGCCACCACCGTCGTAGTATTCTACAACGAGGTCGTATTGGCGTCCAGCTTCGAGGTAAACGGGGCAGTCGTCGGCTGTAGCAGCGCGGCTTACCCATGAATCGATGAGTTTTTTGCCGTCAATCCAAACGCGGCAACCGTCGTCCGACACCATTGAGAGGATATATTCGCCAGTGATAGTGGGCGCAAGTTTGCCGCTCCAGCGGATTGACATAGGAGCCTTTGGCCAGAATGGATCTGGTGGTTGGCTTGCTGGGTCGTAGTAGATTTCTTCGTCGATACGAGTGCGAGGAGTTCCTTCGAGGCGGTCGTTGGGGAAATATTCAGCCTTAAGGCCTTCGGGGAAGAAGTCCTTGCTAATAGGTTCATAGCCAGTAGCGAGCGATTTCCATGGAGCGTGGATTACGTTTACTTTGTCGCCAACCATGTTGCGGATGCCTTGAAGCACTGACACTGGCTCATTTACTGGAGTGCCGCTATAGTCGCCAAATTCGCAGCGGTCAGCATTCAAGCCAACAACAGCGATTGATTTGATTTTCTTGGGGTTTAAGGGCAAGAAGTTGTTCTCATTTTTGAGAAGCACGAGGCTCTGGCGAGCTACTTCGAGAGCGAGTTCTTGGTGTTCAGCTGAGCCTACTACGTCGGGGCTAATCGAATTGTAGGGGTTGAGAGCGGGGTCGTCGAACAGACCGAGCAACATACGTCCGCGAAGGATGCGGTAAGCAACTGAGTCGATTTGAGCTTCGCTGACGCGATAGTCGCGGTAAGCGTTCAATAGGGGCTGAGTATAGACGTTGTCGGCACATTCGATGTCGAGACCAGCGTTCATCATAAGTTGAGCGGCAGTTTCGTAGTCGCGCACATATTTATGCTGTGTAATCATCCATTGTGGTGCAGAGCAGTCCGACACGATGTAGCCTTGGAATCCCCAGTCGCCACGAAGCACTTTCTGAATGAGATAGTGGTTGACTGTACAGGGCACGCCATTGACAGCATTGTAGGCGGTCATGATTGACTGTGCTTTAGCGTCGACGATACAACGTTCGAATGCTGGGAGATAATATTCGCGCAGGTCGCGTTCTGAGATAACGGCGTTGCACGATGCGCGATTGTGCTCTTCGTTGTTAGCCGCAAAGTGCTTTGGAGTTGATACGCACTTGATGTAGCGAGGGTGGTCGCCTTGCAAACCACGAACAAATGCCATACCGATTTGACCAGTGAGGAATGGGTCTTCACCGTAAGTTTCGGGTGTGCGTCCCCAACGTGGGTCGCGAGCCATATTCACTGTAGGCGACCAGAAAGTCAGAAGGTCGCTTGAGCCGTCGTGTTGGTCGCGTCCGAGGTTGAAGAAATTCCATTTACCACGAGCTTCATCTGAAATAGCTGTTGCTTCGCGGTGGATAAGTTCGGGGTTCCATGTTGCAGCCATTGCGATAGCTTGTGGGAACACAGTGAATTTACCGGGGCGAACGACGCCATGGAGCGCTTCGTTACCATGGTAGTATTTGTCGATGCCAAGTCGAGGGATTGCAGGAGCTCCGTGAATCATCATCGAAACTTTCTCTTCGACAGTCATTTTCGATAGCAAGTCGTTGATGCGGTCATGCATAGGTGCCGATGGGTCTTTCCATAGGTCATCAGCATTAGCTGTGAATGCAGTTAATGCGACAGCTGCAGCAGCGAATAGTTTTACGAGTTTCATCTTTGAATTATGTTATTTATATTATTACGTAAGGATTAATTCTTGTATGTTTTGCTCAATGGATTTTCACCAAATTGAAGCGTGTTGAACGATTTTGGTTGAAGTTCGATGTTAAGCACTTTGCCTTCCACTTGAATTGCTACAGTTTTAGGCTCGTTCTGGCGGTTAACAGCAATGACTGCAATAGTTCCGTCGGGGTTGCGGAATGCTAATGCATCAGCTTCACTATTATCGCCGATAACTAAGCGGTAAGCACCAGGCTGAACGTTGTGAGCAAGGTGGCGCATCAGGTAAAATTCAGGATGATATACCACCTCTTTAGTCTTAGGATTGACTGATATCAATGAGTTTTGTTTCCAACCCCAAGGGCTGACTCCAGTATCGTCGAGCACCATATTCCAGTAGGTGAAGCAGCGAGCGCCGTTGCGCAGATAGTGGCTAATCTGCCACCATGTGTGTTCGGCTGCGCCCCAGTCGTTTGAGCCGTTGCCACACTCAGCTTCAGTGTGCATCATTTTGAGGTGGGGGTACTCTTTGTTGATGTATGGAATTGCGCCTTTGCCGTCCCATTGATAGCCTGCACCCTTGAAATAGCGTTTTGCTTTGGGGTCGTTGAGCGCTATGCGCGAGAATTCGGGGTTGTCGCGGTTGATTGTGCCGAAAATGATTTCGGTGTCGATACCCTCTTCTTCAAATTTAGGTCCGAGGAAGTTGCCAACGAAGTAAGCCATATCTTCTGGTCGCCAGTTGCAGCTTGGGAAGATATGATTTGAGCAAGGCTCATTCTGGATGCAGATATTTTCGATATGGATGCCCTCTTTACCATATTCTTGAACGAATTTGGTGAAATATAGAGCGTAAGCCTTGAGGTAGCCATATTGCATCTTAAATCCGGTGGTGGGCAGTTCGAGTTCTTTGTCGCGAGGCAACCCATTATGATTTGGTGTGCTCTTGTCGTAGCTGCTGGCGTAGTGGTTGTTGGTTTTCATCCAGCCCGGAGGGCTCCAAGGCGAGGCCCAGATTTTGAGGTCGGGGCGGAATGCTTTAGCTTCCTTAATGTAGCGCATAAGGATGTGACGGTCGCGGTCGATACTGAAGTTAATCATTTCGAAGTCGTCGATTACGTCGTTGAGCGAATAGAAATTCATAGCATAGTCGCTCGCACCGATAGGCATACGACAGTAGTTGAAGTTTGAGCCTTCCGGACTAAAAAGGTCTTTAAGAATTTGATTCTTAGCCTCTTCAGGTATTTGGCAGAGCATATCCCAGCCGATTTCGTTGAATGTGCCACCAATACCGTCGATTACCTGAGCTGAGTCGCCAGTTACGACAAGCAGTTGGGCATTTTCGGCTGGCGTTTCAGCCCATTTGGGGCTCTTAGTAGTGGCCCAAGGTTTGGCTTCGGTTGTTACGTGCCATTGAACTTTTTGAGCGTTTGACGCTAAAGCGGCCATTGCCATCGCGATTGCTATGGCTGATATGCGAGCTATGTTATTCATTGATAGTGAATGTATTGAATGAGTGAGGCTCTAAGTTAACTGTTATTACGCTGTCGCCAAATGTGATAGCGACTTTGCGAGCTGAGTCGTCGGGATTGTGCATTACGCAGATTACCGAGCCGTCGGGATTGCGGAACGCCAATGTTTTGTCGGTGAGACCCATTAAGTGAAGACGCATTGCGCCAGGCTTTACGAAGTGGCTGAAATGCTTCATTACGTAGTATTCGGGTGTGCAACGCACTGTTTTTGCTTTTGAATCCACTACGAAGAGGGCGTTTTGGCTCCAGCCCCATGTGCTTAAGCATTCATCTTGAAGCACCATATTCCAGTAGGTGTAGATTGAAGCACCCCCTTGGATATATTTTTTGATAAGGCTGAAAGTGTATTCAGCTGCTTTCCAGTCGTTGTCGCCGCTACCACATTCGTTTTCAGTTTGAATGATAGGAAGGTCGAGGTATTTGCGGTGCACATCGTCGACAACATCTTTGCCTTCCCATTGGAATCCGATACCTTTGATATATTTTGAGGCAGTAGGGTGGTTGAGCATAAAATCGATATGCTCCATGTTGTTGGTGTTGAGAGTGCCGAGCCAAAGTTCAACGTCGGGATGATTTTTCTCAAATTCCGGGCCGAGATAGTTGCCAATGAAATTAGTCATACCCTTAGGAGTCCAGGAGGTGTTGGGCCAAATATTGAAGGTGTAAGGCTCATTTTGGAATTGAATCATTGAGATTTTAATCCCTTTCTTAGCGTACTCTTCAACGTAGCGAGAGAAATATTTGCTATAGGTGCGCAGATATTTTTCTTCCTGAATGAATTGGTCGTTGCCAGTGGGGACCTCTTTGTCGGGTGATAGACCATTGAGTTTGTCGGCACGGTTTGAATAGTGACGGTTGGTTTTCATCCATTGAGGAGGGCTCCAAGGTGATGCCCAAAGCTTCATGTCGGGGTTGATTTTGAGCGCAGCTTTGATGTAGGGAATGAGGTTGCGCTTATCGTGCTTGATTGAGAAGCGTTTCAACTCGAAGTCGCCGTCGGTTTCATCGTAGCTATACCATTCGGTTGCGAAGTCGTTCGCGCCGATAGGAGTGCGGTTGATTGTGAAATTGGCACCTTCGGGGCTGAAAAGGTCGTTGAGAATCGAGTTGCGAGTCTGCTTGTCGAGATGACCAAGAGCAATCCAACCAAGTTCGTTGAAACATGCGCCAAAGCCTTGAATCTGTTGATCGGTGTAGTTCGTAATCAGAATGTCGTTGGGCACGTGACGGTCGTAGGGGGTGATTTCTACGTTACCACCATTGCGCCATTGTTCAGCATCGGTTGAGCATGTCCAATCCACTGTGATAGCAAATGTGGGCAGTGCGGCAATTGCCAATGTTAGAGCTGTGATAAAGCGGTTCATTATATTTGTTTAATTTGTTTTTTGATTGGTAGTTAAGTAGCTTAACTTAATTACAGTATATGATAATGAGAGAGCGTTGTAGTCAGGTTTTTGGGTGACTTAATTATCCAAGGGGCGACGGTCGGTCATTTCAAGAACAAGTCGGCCACCTTGAGCAATTTCGTCGTGGAGGAATCGGGGCTCGGTCAATGGTTTGCCATTGAGAGTTGCCGATTTCACGTATTTATTTTCGGCAGAGCAGTTGCGAGCTTCGATAGTGAGCTTGTGTCCGTTGCCGAGTGTCATTGTTATTTTGCGGAAGAATGGACTGCCGAGGTCGTAAACAGCCTTGCCGGGAGTTACAGGGTAGAAGCCCATCATTGAGAATACGACGAACGACGACAGTCCGCCACCGTCTTCATCGCCGGGCATACCCATAAGGTCGTTGCGGAACCATAGTCCGATAAGTTCGCGCACGCGCTTCTGAGTTTTCCACGGTGCACCAGCGTAGTTGTAGAGATAGGGTATGTGCATCGAAGGCTCGTTGCCCATTGAAAATTGACCCACGTTGCCAGTTTGGTCAGGCAAGCGGCCGCAGAATTCATATTTGTTGCAGCCAAGCCATTCGTTGAATGTTGCATCGAGGTTTCGGCAGAAAGGTTCATTGCCACCCATTAGATTTACTAAGTCGGGCACATTGTGCTGCACATCCCAGCGGTAGGTCCACCCGTTGTTTTCATCGTAGTAATCGCGCGCACCAATGCCGCCAGAGAAGCGGTAATCGAATGGCTCAATAAACTTGCCAGCCGAGTCCTTCGGGTGGAAGAACGATGTGGCAGGATTGAATAGCTTGCGATAGTTGAGCGAAATGTTGGCCAATGAATCAGCTTCTTCAGTGCGGCCTATGGCTTCGGCTATGCGCGATAAGCACCAGTTGTCGTAGCATGTGCCGAGAGTTACCGCTACAGCTTGACGCTTTTCCCAGCCGTCGACTTCGCTGGAGAATTCGCGTTCGCCAGGATGTAGGGCTGGAATGTAGCCATGTTCACGGAAGAATTCATTGAGGTAGCCTGCAGGCTTGTTCGACCACGGTGCGAGTGTTTTGTCAGCGATAGCGCTTTTGCAGTAGTCGTAAGCCTTGTTAGCATCAAAGCCTGTAAGCCCCTTTGCCATAGCGTCGGCAACTACAGCCACGCCATGGTTGCAGTTCATGCGATGAGAGTCGCCGCTGACTGCGGGGAATGTAGGCATCCATTTGTTGCGAGAGTGCTCTGCTGTGGTCAGCAGTGAATTTATCATATCGACCTCCTGCTGCGGTGCGATAAGGCATCGCAGTGGATGAGTAGCACGATATGTGTCCCAAAGCCAATCGTCGGTGTAGAAGTGGTCGCCACTATGCACTTTGTGGTCAGCTGGACAGAAGTATTTGCCATATTCGGCAATGTCGACAGGGCGTTCCATGCAACGATATAGCGAGGTGTAGAACACTGCCATATCGTCTTCGGTGCCACCTTCAACGCGTATGCTGCCAAGAGCTTTGTTCCATTTGTTGCGTCCTTCGGCGGCAATGCGGTTGAGATTGAATTCAGCGATTTCGTTTTGCAGATTGATGCGAGCCTGCTCTGTGCTTATGTATGAGATAGCATATCGAAGCATTACCTTCTCGTTGCTATTGAATTTCATCACTGCGCAGGCTTCGTCGCCACGACCATAGCTGCTCGATGAGATGCGACCGTCGTTGAGTATCCCTTTATCGATTGGTTGGCGGTTGGTTTCGGCGTAGATGTAAACTCTCACGCCGCCCCAAGTTGGTTGCCAGCCGCTGATAGTGGAGTTGTCGACAGTCAGTTCCCCTCCTTGAGCATTGAGAATGATGTAGGCGTCGTCGTTGGTTCTGAAATCGAATGAGTAGATTGCAGAGTGTTCCGTTGGAGCAAATTCAGCTCTAATACGCTGGTTGTCGACATCGACAGCGTAGTAGTAAGGTTTGATTACCTCACAATCGTAGTCGGTTGTGACCACTCGTTCGAGTTTCGGATTTGGCGATTGAATAGCCGAGATATTAAATGCAGCAACTTCGCGGTGGTTGACAATGAACACCGGAAGCCCACGCATAAGGCTTTCGGTGGCAGACCCTCGTTGAGGATATACACGCATCATCGAGTTGGGAAGGTGTACGGTTGGGAACGTAGGCATGAGCATATGGCTGATATTACCCATGCGTGGGTTGACGTAGTCCACCGGAGTGTTGCTTGCTGCAGCTGCGCTTACCCATAGAGCAAGCGCAGTTGTAGCAACAAGTATCTTAGCAGTAAACGATTTCACTGTTGTTGATTAACTTTTTGTCAGAGTATTGAATGATTACCAGTCGCATTCAGTGCACGTATCAGATACACTAAAAGTGCGCCGAGGCAATCTCTTTTTTAGTACAATGGTTTGAAGTTGCGGTAAACGTTGGTTTCCTTCATTGTTACGTTGCCTTTGGTCACGTCGTTGTAACGATAAGCAACGCCAATCTTGAGGCTACCGTTGGGCATTACTTCCCAGAAGTTGTATTCAGGGTTGTCAATCTCAATCTGTTCAACTTTTATGCCACCCTCTTCTTCGCTTACGTAGGGACGAACTGTGATAGTATGGTCTTCGTTGAAAGTGTAAACGATTGAGTTGCGATTCATTTCTTCATCTGTCACGTTACCGGGTGAGTAGCTGTTAGTACCAGCCCAAAGACGGATTTCGTTTTTGCTGACAGGAGCAACTACACGTGTCACAGATACACCACTTGATGCAGCACTGCTACCTTGTCCGATAGTTTCGGTACCAGTCATCTGGTAGTAGGTAGTAGTTTTCATTGTGGCGTATTCGTTGGCAAGAACTACACGGAAGAGCACTTTCTCCTTGTCGGGGTTGGTGCGATAGTCCGAAATGCTCTTAATGCGCAAGGGGATGATGTAGGTCTTGTCGGGGCTAAGTCCTTCGGGGTTGATTTCGATAGGGAGCAACGCATAGTTGTCGGGACTATCGGCGCGAAGCACTGTAGTGTATGACTCGATTGTGTAGTGAGCGGGGTCAAGTTCAAGCGCATATTTGCTTTCGTTGATGTCGAAATACATACGGTTGTAAGCCTCGAGCGCTTCGGGGTCGGGCTCAAGTTCTACTGTGACATCTTTCTGAAGATGTTCGGTGCCTCCGCAATACGCAGTAACGTAGCCAGTAGATATGTCGCCTAATTCATGGACCGATTCGAAGGTATAATCATCGTTGCTGAGTAAGTAAATCACTTTCTCATAGAGTTCACCTTCGAATTGCTCATTTTCATTGCATGAGCAGAAAACTCCAGCAGTTGCAACGAGTGAGAGTATAATAGAAGATTTAATTTTCATATCTAAAAGTATTTGTATTTGACCTGACAAATGAGTTTGCAGGGTAAATTTAGTTGAAAGTAGTTATTACCAGCCTGGATTTTGGTCGACAAGCGGAGATTTTTTGATTTCGTTGTAGTCGATTGGGAGGAATACCATCTTCCTGTCGCATACGCGGTTGCGATAGTCAGCGTGGTTAACTACGGTGCGAGCGAAGAATTCGGTGCTCTTGTTAGTCTCTACGTTCATACCTTCAATGGGGAAGCTTTCTTCTTCTTCGAGAGTACCCCAGCGACGAAGGTCGTAGTAACGGCGTCCTTCAGCGAAGAATTCGATGAATCTTTCGCGACGAATGATTGGTTCGAATATCTCTTCTGAAGTGTATTCTTCTGGTTCGAGACCAGGAAGACCTGAACGGTAGCGTACCATATTGAATCCATCGACAGCTTCTTGCATATTAGCGCCGCGGCTGAGAGTATAGTTGTGTCCGCTGGGCAACTCTACTGTATGAGTTTTGCTCAAGTGGTTGACAGCTTCAGCATACGACAAGAGGATTTCAGCATAGCGAATGATTGGGAAGGTCTTCTGGATTCGAGTCGAACCATCGCCATTGTACCAGTTGTCTTCTGGGTGGATGTATTTCTTAACAACATAACCAGTCACGCAGTAGTCGAGCGGGTTTTGGAACGATTTGTCCATACCTGCATTTGCACCGTTGATGTAAGAAATGGTCTGGTTGCGGAAGTTGTTGTTGTTGCAAGAAGTTGCTGGCCAGAATGCGCCGCTATAGCCAACGCATGCGTAGAAACGCATTTCGCGGTTGACATACATATTAAATGTGCCGCGGAGCACGCGATAGCCTGAGAAGTTTTCCTGCATACGGCAGTTGCCAGTTTCGCTGTAAGCGTACTTGCCCTCTGTAGCTTCTTCGATAGATTTGCCGTCGCGCATACGATATGCGTCAATAACTTTCTGTGGGATACACATTGAGTTATAACCACCCATAAACAATGGGAATGATTGACGGGTAAATTCGGTTATTGAGCCAGAGTAAGTACCCCAGATGAATTCGCGGTTTTGTACAGGATATGTAGTACCGTTGAACATATTAGAGTAAGATCTCAGCGGGTCGATGTCGCCAGCACCTGCGGGGAATGGCGCATCGGATACGTTGTCGGGAAGTGTAGGAGTAGCATCACCAGCAGTTGCATTTTCAGCGAGCACTTTTTCTACAGTGTGAAGCTTATAGCGGTTCATATCGATAACGCGTTTGCAAGCAGCTGCAGCGAGCGCCCATTTGCGTTCGTCGTAGGTTTGTGACACGTATTGAGCTCCGTCGGTGCTACGAGTCCAAGTGCTGAAGTAGCGTGTAGCTGACGGACCACCATTGAACGAGGGGCTTGCAGCGTGGAGACGCACGCGAGCAATCATTGCGTAAGCTACGCCCTGAGTTGGACGGCCGTAGTTGGCGATGTCGACGTCGGCAGGGATGAATTTAGCTGCTTCTTCGAATTCGTCGCAAATGTAGTCAACAGTTTCGTCGTAAGTAGCACGAGCGCGAGAGTAATATTCCGACGACTCATTGTTGCTCATAACTTCGTCGCCAACAATAACTGCTGGACCATAGTTCATAAGAATCAATGTGTAAGCATAAGCTCTGAAGAAGTGGCAGTAGCCGATGAATTCAGAGCGCTGAATTGGCGTGAGGTCTCTACATTCGCCAATTCGGCTTATGATTTCGTTACATTTACGAATAGTTTTATAGGCAGGAGTCCAAGAGTTCATTCCTTGCAAGTTAGATGAAGAAACGAGACCAAGAGTCAGAGCCTTGCCATGGAAAAGGTTGTAGTGGTTGAGAGTGAAAATCTCATCCGTAGCAGTTTCGCCCGGTGTAACATCGTTACCGAAGATTGCAGTAGGGTCGGGAAGCTCATTTGCCATACCCCACAAGTATTTTTCAAGGTAAATACGTGAGGTAAACACAGAGTCGTATTTAAGAGTGTCGTCGAAGTAACCACTTACGTCGAGATAGTTGCATGAAGAGATCACGGCTATCTGCGAAGCAATGAACATCATGACCAGACTTTTGATATATTTGAATTTCATATTTGTATATGCTTAGAAATTGACGTAAAGCTGAACTGAATAAGTTGTAGGAATTGGGTATGCAGCACCGTTGTAGCTTGCTTGTTCAGGATCCCAGAGTTTAACAGGGCTCCAAACTGCGAGGTTGTTGACTACGAACTGCACATCGAGTGATGTTATACCAACGTGGCGCAAGAATCCAACCGAAGGAACGTGGTAGTTGAGGTTGAGTTCCTGGAAGCGGAGGTAGCGAGAGTTAGCGTGCCAGAATGAAGAGAATTGAGTGTTGTTGGCATTGCTACCGTAGCTAAGACGTGGGAAGCGTGCGTTGGGATTTTCAGTTGCTGGGTTGCCAGAAATTGAGGCAGGAATCCAGCGGTTGTTGTCGTCGGCAACGATTTCAAGTACGTTACCTGTGCTACCATTGTAGAATGGAATGTAGCCTTCGCCGGCACGAGTTGGGTTGACGTAGTAGTAGTCAGTGTTGCCTGTACCTTTGAACAATGCACTAAGAGTAAGGTTCTTCCAAGTCAACTGAGCACCGAAACCATACATAAGTTTGGGGTAGTTGGGGTAAGAAAGAGGCACTTTATCGTCTTCAGTAATCACACCGTCACCGTTGACATCCTTATACTTGATATCGCCAGGAGCGTATGTGCCAAATGTTTGGCGTGGGCTCTGGTCTACATCCTGTTGGTCGCGGAACAGACCGAGAGAGATGTAACCGCGGTAAGCGTTGTTAACGAAGCCAGTGTAGTTGAGGTATTCGTAAAGCTGTGCGGGTTGTTCCCAGTTTTCAATCTTATTAGCTGAGTAAGTGAAGTTACCGTGGATTTCGATTGACCAGTCTTTGTCGAATGAGTGGTTGAAAGAGATGTTACCGTCGGCACCATAGCTCTTCATCTTACCAACGTTACCGAATGGCATGTGGGTCAAACCAACATAGTCGGGAATTTGAGTACGGCGCTGGTAGATACCGTCGCGTTGGTCGAGGAAGAAGTCAACTACGAAGTCAACTTTGCTGTTGAACAATTCACCTTCGATACCGATGTCAGCTTTCTTAGCTTTTTCCCAACGGAGGTTGTTAGCACCTACGCGGTCCTGAGTGATGTAGCCTACGTCGCTACCCCACATGTTAGCGCCGCTTGAATATTGATTCATCAGGGTGAGATAGGGGAAGCGTTCGTCGGTGAGGCGGTCGTTACCTACCAAACCGTATGAAGCGCGTATCTTCAAGAAGCTAAGCACAGGTTGAAGAGCTTCCATAAATTTGTAGCGTGTTGGAACCCAACCGACAGCCACTGAGGGGAAGAAACCGAATTGATGTCCAGGCTCAAAGTTTTCAGAGCCAGTGTAACCGAAGTTGGCATCGATGAAGTAAGTGTCGTCGAAACCGTAAGTGATACGGCTTGATACACCTTGGTAGCGGACAGGAATTGCGTACATACCGCGTACCATTTCGTTGTAACCGTCGATACCTTTATTCATACGCTGATGTTCACTCATATAATAATATACGAGAGCTCCGACGCGATGTTTGTTGTTGAAGATACGATTCCAGTTGGCTGTAGCTTCGAAGTGGATTTTGTAGAATTGCTCGTCGTCGTGAGAATATTTCACTGTTTCAGCTTCTACACGCTTAACCAATGCAAGTTCGCCAGTGTATTTACGAGTTGTTGCGTAGTACATTTCGGGGCGCACTGAGCGAATTTCACGAAGGTTAGTTTCGTTGTCGTAAGCCACTTGAGCACGTACGTTAAGGCCTTCGGTAATCATTGAGAGGTCTTGCTTGAGTTCGAGAGTAGCTTTGCCGCGGAAGTGGCGTATTTTAGCCATACCAGTGTGGTTGAGCATCACGTAGGGTGAGTAAGCATTGTTCACACCGTAGGCAGGGAATTCGCCTGAAGAGTATTTTGTTGGGATAGTGATAGGCGTAAGGTTACGACATGTTTCCCAAAGAGCGTCGGTGTTGTTGTTACCCGGCTCGCTCTTCTGTGAGAGGTAACCGTCGGCACCAAAGTAAACTTGGGTAGTAGGAGTGAGGTTGATATCCAAGTTAGCACGATAGTTGAATGTTTGATATCCAACTTGTGTAGAGTATTTCGATGACTTATCCTGCTTGTAGGCTGCTGATTCGTTCATGTAGCCAAGGCTGAGGTAATATTTTGCCAACGAACCACCACCACGAGCGTTCACGTAGTAGGTTTGAGTAAGAGATGTGCGGTTGAGGATTTCATCTTGCCAGTTTACATCGGGGTAAAGGTCTGGGTCGAGGTGATTCTTGATAAGTTGCATCTCGATGTCGGAGTAGAGCGGTTGGTTGCCACGAGCCATCATTGCTTCGTTAGCCAAACGAGCGTAGTCGTAAGAGTTTACGTAGTCGGGCAGATTGCGAAGTTGTGACACTGAGAAGTCAACACGACCAGTGACGCGAAGACGGTCGGTAGTACCACGTTTTGTAGTTACGAGTACAACACCATTAGCACCACGCACACCGTAAACGGCTGTTGCAGACGCGTCCTTCAACACTGAGAAGCTTTCGATGTCGGCAGGGTCGATTTCTGAAAGGTTGCCTTCCAAGCCGTCGATAAGTACAAGTGCGCTTGAGTTAGCGCCGAATGTACCGATACCGCGAATCCAGAATTCAGCAACGTTTTTACCGGGCTCACCACTCTTCTGTACAGAGATTACACCAGGCACGCGACCACCAAGCATATTGGTGATGTTGGTTGCTGGAGTTTGCAGCTTGCTTGGGTCAACTGTTGTCACCGCACCAACAACGCTGATTTTACGCTGAGTACCGAGACCCACAACAACGGCTTCTTCGAGCTCGTTGCCTTTGGGCACCATTGTGACTTTGAGATGACCATTAATGCCGTCGACTGGGATTTCCTGTGGTTCGTAACCTACGCATGAGAAAACCAAAATGTCGCGTTTGCCGGCTTTAATAGTGAAATTACCGTCGATATCGGTTGATACACCGACACCAGGTCTATCTTTTGGTTGGACAACGACGCCAACAAATGTTTCATTGGCTTCGTCGTAAACTGTACCAGTCACTGTTATATCTTGAGCGTATGCTCCGAATATTGATGCGACCAATAACAGTAGAAATAGATGAAATTTCTTTTCCACGTTAGTATATGATTTGATGGTTATTCAATATATTGATTATAATGTGAGCCGAAAAGGCTTTTGATTGGTCTTATTCGATAGCGAGGCGGCGAATACATTGATTTTCGAAGTCGCCTACATAAATAATGCCCTCTTTGTTGATACAAACGCCGAATGGGCGGTTGAACAAAGCAACTTCAGGGCTACCGTCTTGGTAACCAGCTTCGCCGGGTTGTCCGATTACGGTTGAAACTCGTCCTTCGGGGGTTACTTTACGGATACAGTGGTTGTTAGTGTCGGCAATGTACATGTTGTCGTCTTCATCGAGGATGAGCTGACGAGGCTCGTTGAACATTGCAGCTTCGCCTTGACCATCGATATAGCCAGGCTTACCATTGATACCAGCAACAAGTTTGTGGCTACCAGAGACTACGTCGTAAGAGTAGATACAGTGGTTGTTGGTATATGCCAAGTAAAGCATTGATGGGTTTTTAGTACTGAATGCCATGTAGGAGTCAGAACCGCTCATCAAGCCGCTTGCAGCTTGGTCGGTCAATCCAGTGTAAGGATCGAAGCGATAGAGGATACCGTTTTTAGCACGGATGTACATATAATTGTAGTTGTCAACAGTACACATAGCCATAGAGTGTTTGAAGTCAATGGTTATGGTTACGCCAGTGTTGGGCTTGAGCGATTGCTTCATTGGGCTCCAAAGGTTTTCTGACGACATTGTCCAGTACTCAAGACCATTGTCGGTGGGGATGAACACGGTTTTGCCGTCGTCGAGCATACAAGGTTGGTTGAGAGGTGCACCTGTGTTAGGAATGAGGAGCTTGCTGAAGTCTTCATCCTCGTTGACCATAATTACCTTGTTGTTTTCGTAGTAGCTATCGCGGTTACGAAGACTTGCAAAGATGTTGTTGTCATCGTCGACAGCAAGATATGTTACAGGTGGGAACGATGTTTGAGCGAGGTTGCCCATAACTACATCGTCGGGAGCGCCACTCATACCGCACACTGTGGTAACCACAGTTTGGATTTGGTAGAGGAAAGGCTCGTCGTAAGTAGCTTCTTGTTCGCCAATTTTTACTTTGACGTCGCAAATGATTTGGTCGTTTTCGTCACCTTCGCCCGGTTTTCTGGGGCAAATAACGTAGATTTTATCGCCAACTGAGCTTACAACTGCAGCGGGATAATCGTTAATGGTAACATTGATTTTTGATGCATCAGTTCCGAAGTTGCTACCTTCGAGAATGATTTTTGTTGCAACACCACCTTCAGTAGGATAGTACGTGGTTAGTGTCAGGGGCTTGTTGGGGTCGTGCTCCGTAGCTAAACCGCTATCGTCGGAGCATGATTGCATCACGCCCATGCATAGGAACATTGCAGCTCCAAGCAAGAATTTGGTTAAATGTTTGGTTTTCATATAAATTGATTTTCAGAATTGACTATATTGTGATTGCTGTGATTTCTGATGTGGATTGTGCTTATTTCTTTTTGGGGAGTTTTATAAGCGCTGGGCGGTCGTTGCCGAGTGTGAGGGTGATAACTCCGTCGGTGATTGTGAGATTTTTCGCAGTCCATAGCTCTTTTACAGCGCTGGTATCAATCTTAGAAACGTCGAATCCGAGTTTGGTAAGGTCGAAATTGACGGTTTTGGTACCTTCGCTATAGTTGAATTGCGCAATGTAGTAAGCATCGTCGTGGTCAAGAGTGAATTGGTCAACAGAGCCGTTAGCACCATATATTTTGTGTCCGTAGGCTGGTCGGAACGATTTTCCGAGGCGCACAACGTCCATTACTTCAGGATATTCAGTGAAATATTTGCGAGCCTTCACTTGTGAACCAGGGTCGCCGATGTATGAGCCTTCGGTAGAGAGGTTGTCGCCAAGCATACAGTAGCCTGTGACAGCAGCTGTTGTGACGCGCGACATATTTTCGCCATCGCTACGGTTGCCCATGCAAAGGTGGTCGGGGTCGTTGTAGCTATAGACGCGGCTCAACCACCAACCAAACGATTGGCTGTTCATCATGTAGTTAGTGTGCCACATTTCGCCCCAAGCGTCGCAACTGATGCGGCGAGCGTTGGCATAATTGGCGGGGAATAAGGGCGAGATTGAAAGCACGATAAACATATCGTCGCCGCAGCGTTCAACGAGTTTCTGCATACCGTAGTTGTAGGCCTGAACGCCAGTTGTAATCTCTTTACGATAGTAGCTGTCGGCCTCTACGATGCCGTTGGTCATAAAGTCGAGCTTGATATATTTGAAGCCTATTGCTTTGAAGCGGTCGATGTAGTAGTTCAAGCGTGAGATTGTGCCGGGAGCAGTGGGGTCCATGCAGGCTGCACCGCAGAGAGATAACACTTGCCCGTTCACGCGGAGGTAGTTGTCGCGGTAGTAGTAGCCATTATTACCCTCCATAAGGTTGTTTTCACCCCAAATGAAGTCGTTCCATGGCAACCAGTAGATACCGGGTGTTTGACCGTTGGCAACGCACTTGTCAGCAAATTCTTGAAGTTGGTCCCAGTTTAAGTTGCCCCAGTAAGAGTCAAGTCCTACGAAGCATAGACCATCTTCGGCGAAGTGACCTTTGCCTTGGAAGTCCTTGTGGATGTTGTCGGAAACTGACATCACGCCTTCATAGTTGACGTTGGTGCTCATACCACCCCAGCTATTCCAGCCGAAAGGTGTTGGGCCATCCCATTTGCGTTTGGGTGCATATACTGCGTTGACGTCGCCAAATGTTTCGAGTCCTGTACGCCAGTCGTCGTACAAGCCAACCATAAATCGAGCTGACTTAACCGCTGTGCCAGAAATGTAGCCATGCTCGCGAACGTCGTGGGTCTTTTCATCTGCGAAACCGCTGATACATTCGATGCGTTTCATTTTGCCTTGAGTTACGGGGCTACCAGTCATTCTGATTGCTGATTTCCAGTTGTCGTGTTCCACTGAACCGAGCACGAGGCCTTGCTGAGTTTCGCCATTGAAGATTGCGGTAACTTCGAAGGATATTGAGTCGCGTGCATAGCGGCCTTGGGCATTACTTCCAGGATCATTAGCGCGGCTTAATGGGAGTGAACGATAGGTAACAAATCCGTCGTTGTCGAAAGGTACTACCAACATTCGGTTGTTGGCATCGGCAGGGAGGAATTTGTTATCGCTATAAGTAGCCACAGGCAATATCATATTAGTGCTGACTCGATTTGGCGATTTTACGGTCGCTTCGGTCAGGAAATAGTCCTTATTGTCGAACAAAAGGAATGTTTGGTCCACTGTGGGCGACCCAGCTTTAGTGTGGGAGAAAGTGACTTTTTTGCATGCACCTACAGCATCGGTGGCATCCTCTTGTGTTACGGTTGTCTCGGTATAGGTCGATGTGTCGACCATTGAGCCGTTGAGTTTGTATTTGACGGAAACGCCGGAAAGCACTGTTTCGCCATTTTTGATGAACGAAACTTTGCGGCTACTTTCGTCGAACGAGATTGTCCATTTTCCGAAGGTAGCGTCGTTGGCTGCTGTTGCTGAGAAGGCTGCTGCCGATAGTGCTGTTGCAACTATGAAAGATAAAATTTTCATGGTTAGTTAGCAGTTTTTCTATTTCAGTTTGTTTGATTTCGGTATGTTTACTTTTAGTAACGCAAAAATACATTAGATGAATAAAAGATATTTGTCACATCAGCCCAAAAAATAAAAAAAATGTCCTAACCGTTCGGTTTGGACACTTTTTTGAGTGGAAATAAATGTATTGACTCCTTTGTGCTATTTGTGCGTAATTTAAAGAGTTAATGTCGTTTAGCGTTGGACGACATCGTGAATTTGATTTCGCGAGCAGTTGTCAATTCTTCCCATGTGAAGAAATTGGAGGTGTGAGCGCGACCGTCGATTGTAATTTGGTCAACGTAGAGATTTTCGTCCGACAGATTTTCGGCTACAATTCGCAATGTGTGGTCGCCAACAGCCATTTCGATAAGTGGATATTGGGGAGCACCGATAGCGAAAGTGTTGCTCGCTGGAGCTACGGGATAGAATCCCATAGCTGAGAACAGATACCATGCCGACATTTGTCCGCAGTCGTCGTTGCCATTGAGTCCGTCGGGGGCGTTGCGATAGTTGATGCGCACATGCTTGCGAGCCAACTCTTGAGTGCGGTCGGGGCGTCCGCACCAGTCATATAAATATATATAGTGGTGACCCGGCTCGTTGTCGTGGCGATAGAATCCTTCGTTGAAATTGCGGTCGAGTTTGGCTGCAAATTTCTCAGCACCACCCATCATGTCAATCATTCCGTCGACGTCGTGCAACACGCAGAACAGATAGGTCCATTTAGAGCCTTCGGTCATGCCGTGGTGCTCTGTGTCGTTAAGATTGTGCCATGAGCCGTCGTAGTTGCGAGGCAGCATTTCTCCCTTAGGTTGGTAATATACGTTACGGTAGTTTTGCGACCAACGCATGAGCTGTTCGTAGTCGTAGTTGTGGCCCATATCCTTGGCTACCTGTGCGATACACCAGTCGTCGAACGCATATTCGAGTGTGCGCGACACCGATTCGGCTGTTTTGTCGTCGGGAACGTAACCGATTGTGTGGTAGTAGCTTGCGCCTGCACGAGCTTCGTAGGCTGTCCAGCGGTCGCGGTCGCCGTAGCGGCGCTGAGTGTCGCAGTCGGGTGGGGTCATTGCGTTTTTGCGCATTGCTTCGTATGCCAAAGCAGTGTCGTAGCCACGAATACCTTTCATATAGGCATCAGCAATCACTGCGTCGGCGTGAGTGCCAATCATAATGTTGGTGTAGGTTGGGTTAGGCCACAAGGGGAGCCAACCACCTTGCTGATACATCTGTAGGAGCGAAGTAATCCACTCGTTGGTGATTTCTGGTTCGATGAATGTCATCAGTGGGTGGAATGCGCGGAATGTGTCCCACAGCGAATAGTCGTTGTAGCTCACGCCTTCGTGGATTTTGTCATCGAATGCGCTGTAATATCTGCCATATTCCGAGAATTCGCGGGGGAACAGATAGCAGTGGTACATCGCTGTGTAGAAGATAGTTTTAGTGTCGTCGTCAACACCTTCCACCTTCAATTTGGCGAGTCGTTTCTCCCATTCGTTGCGAGTGTTGGCACTGACCTGTTCGAGCGATTTGCCGCCAATTTCACGCTCCATATTTTCGCGTGCTTGGTCGAGGCTGATAAACGATGTGCCCACACGCACTTCGAGTGGCTGTCGGCCTTTGCCAAATTCGGCGTAAGCACCCATACGTGTGCCGTACGACTCTGATTTATTGGCAAATATAGAGTCGCCGCTCCATGTTCCGAAGTTGGTAATCGGCTTGTTGAATTTGATTACGAAATAACCCTTGAAATTGGGCAATTCTGGACCGAGTTGCGCCGACTGGCGATCGGGGTTATAGCCCACGATTTCGTTGTTGACGGTGTCGACTTTCACCCAACCGCGAATCGAGTTGATACGTGGCCAGAAGTCGTTGCACCAGTCGCCGAGCTCTGGATTGAGGTTAATGCCGTGGACTACAATGCGTTGAGTTGTGTTTTTAGGGAATTTGAAACGCATAATTCCTGCGCGACTTGCTGCACTCATTTCGGCGTCGATAATGCGGTTTTTGTTGGTTTTTGCAACCACTTTACCGTCGGGGGCTTGCTCGTGGAGTCGCACCTTATATAAATAGGGGGTTGCCGACTCTTCGTCGTGGCTGAACGACATCTGACGGTCGCGAGGCAATGTGCGCACATCGTCGGAAATCTGTGGCATAATGCTCACATAGCCGTAGTCGCCCATCCACACAGTTGGCTGGTGCGAGGCCATAAATCCGATGATTGACTTGTCGTCGTGAACGTAAGCCATGCTGCTCATTTTGTTTTCGCGTGTCTGAGCCAAAAAATTGGTCATCATGAATGGAGTGCCAACGAATGGAGCTGTTCCTCCTTCACCCTTTAACGCTGTGCCAATGAGCGGGTTGACATAATCAACAGGTGTTTTCTTTGCGCCTATAGCTGTTGAAGCAATAAGCATTGCGAATGTGATGATTGCTATTTTTCTCATACCTAATGGTGTGATTATTCTATTGTTATGATAGTAGAATCGGTGATTGTCTGTCCGTTGGAAATAGCTGAAGCCTCAATCACGTTTTCCCCCTTTTTGAGGGTAACGTTTTTCCATACAAATGTAGCGAGGGTGGGCTCTACGTTTGGCATTTGTTGGCCATTGACGGTGAGTTTCACCTCATTGCAGTTGGAGTAAATTTTGATGTCGTGCGAATCGCCAGAGCGAACAGCCCAGCGTTTTGATGCGATGTGCACCATTGGCTCGCGCTTGTTCCAATTTGCTTTGTAGAAATAGAATGCATCCTTGCGATGTTTGCGATCGTAGGTGACCAATCCTTTGTCGTTCATGCCGGGGTCGGCACCTTCGTTGCGTCCAGCGCTGGCAAAGTCAAACATATTCCAAACGAATGTGCCCCAAAGGAATGGGCGCTTGTCGAGCTCGAGGTAGTTTATTTCGTGGCAGTGAGCTTGCCATTCTTCAGGATGATAGTGTCCGTCGGTTTTGGGCGCTTTTTCGAGGATTGCATGCTGATAGATGTTTGCGCCTGCACCATACTCGCTGATTGCCAATGGCTGATTCTTTTCGGGCTTGTATTTCCAATCAACGGCGTAGCACATCACTTCTGGACCAGCCCAATACCAACCGGGATACACGTTGAATGCTAATAAGTCGGTGATGTCGTTCTCAGCGCGACCGTCGTTGTTGGGCGCAGCTACGGTGTATCTTGTCGGGTCTTCTTCGTGAGCTATGTCGTTGAGCGACTTGACGATATGCGCGGGGTCTTTGCCTCCAAGTTCATTGAACAGGCTCCAGCAGAAAATTGAAGGGTGGTTGTAATTTTGGCGGATGAGTTCGCGAAGCTGAAGCTCTATGTTTTCAACAAATTCGGGAGTGTCGTTAAAGTGTCCGATAAATGGGATTTCAGCCCAAACCAACATCCCAGCGCTGTCGCAAAGTGAATAGAAATATTTGCTGTGGGGATAGTGAGCCAAGCGGACGCCATTAGCTCCAATCTCCTTTATCAGTTCCATGTCCTCGCGATGTTCGCGGTTGGTGATTCCCCAGCCCATATTGATGCGGTCCTGATGACGGTTTACGCCTCTGATATTGTGCGCTTTGCCGTTGAGGAATAGGCCTTTAGTTACATCTACATCGACGGTGCGGAAGCCTGTGGTTTCGGTTACTGAGTCGATTACCTTGCCATTGCGGAGTAGCTTTACTTCTACAGAATAGAGTGCAGGGTTGTCAAGCCCTTGCCATAATTGCGGCGAGTCGATAGTTAGAGTGTCGGTAAGCGCTTTGAATCCATGTTTTGAGGTTTGAACGTCGGTGCGAGATTCAGCTTTGACGTTTCCGTTGCAATCTCTTACTATGGTTTTGATTGCCAAGTTCTTGCTCTCAGCTTCAACTAATGCATCAACGGCAATGGATGCCGTTGTGCCGCTCACGTTGAAGGGGGTGACGTAGACGCCCGACGATGCCATATCCATAGGGGTGATGCACTCGCGGGGGGTGACAATCAGTGCTGCAGGGCGATAGATGCCGCCAAATACAGTGAAATCCCCTTCAAGAGGTGCTATGTCGTTGTCGTAAGTGTTGTCGACCACCACTCTCAGCTCATTGTCGCGCGCTTTCAAATATGGAGTCAGCTCGAAAATGAATGCGTTGAATGCGCCGCGATGATCGCCAAGGCGTTGGCCATTGAGCCACACTTCAGCTTTGAGGCTCGCTGCCTCGAAGCGGATGAAAAATCGGTTTTTCTTTAGGTTTTCCTCTACATCGAAATGCTTTACGTATGTTCCCGGTCCACGATAATAGTCCTTGTGGGTTCCGTCCGACGCATTCCAGCAGTGGGGGAGAGCTACTGGCGTCCAATCGGTAATAGTTTCAATTGTGCCTTTGCTGAATTGCCAGTTGCTATTGAACGCATTGACGCTTCGTGGCGCTCCGTTGGCCTGCTGCGTGGCTACGAAAGCTGTTGCGGCGACGAAAGTAGCGGCGAGTAGATTTGAAAGAATTTTTTTGGTTTGTAGCGTGAAGAATGAGATTCTCATGGCTATTAAGGATTTTCTGTTGATTCGTTTATAATAACAGATGCAAATTTCGTAAAATTTATTGTTTTTAATAGTCAAAAATGTCGCATTAAATAATAAAAATCAATCTATTTACCCTATCTTTGCAAGATGAATAAGACTATTGTTATAATTTTTGGTGTATTATCACATAAAATACTTAATACCTTTAGCTAAATTTGCTTCTGTATTCCGACCTTGAGAAAAACCGTATAGCAACAACCCAAAAATCCTCAATCCAAACCCCGAAAAATCTCTGTTCGAGAACTAAAATCAACGACAATCCACAAGGAGAAAATCAACGACAATCCCGACCATGAAGCATTTGCTATCCATAATCCTAATAATTGCCTCTGCAATGACTCTCTGGGGTCAGAGCGAGCCAACCAATTACTACTTTCGAAATATTCGAAAGCAGGACGGATTGTCGCAAACCGACATCAAGGCGATTATTCAGAGCCGCGACGGATTTATGTGGTTTGGAACGCGCAATAAGCTAAACCGTTACGACGGCCGCTCGTTTAGGGTTTTTGATTGCTACGACATGGAGAAGAATTTCCGCGACAACAACGTGTCGGCTCTTTGCGAGGAGAATGATAGCTCGCTGTGGGTTGGTACCGATAAGGGTATTTTCAAATTCCATTTGCCTACTGAGTCGTTCTGCTACATCGATGCAGCTTCCAACGACGGAGTGAGAATGACCGACTGGGTCGCTGAAATCGTCAGAGATAAAAACGGCTCTAAATGGATTGTAATCCCCAATCAGGGTGTATTCCGCTTGTCGGCCGACGGCAAATTGCGTCATTACCATTTCGGAACGGCTGGCGACCCCGACCATGGCGCTGCTGCCTCGGTAATAGTTGACCGAAGCAATCGCGTGTGGGTGGCAACCAGTGGCGATGGTGTGCATCGCTATAACCCTGACACCGACAGCTTTGAACGCTACTTAGGCGATGCAATGGGCGATGCTACTCTTGCTGGCGAAAATATCTACTGTATCGCTGATATGGGTGAGGACCTCGCTGTGGGTGTTCACGAAGGAAAGTTGCGAATGCTCAATAAACGGCGCAATGTGGTGACTGATTTCAATGCGTCGCAAGTCCATTACAAAATTATTCGCGACATAGAGTATTACGACGGAAAACTTTGGGTCGGCACGCAGTCGGGCGTCTATGTTATCGACCGCAGCACTGACTCAATCACGCATATCTCTACCGACCCGATGTGCGACTTCTCTCTGTCCGACAACCAGATAGGTAAAATCTACCGCGACCGTGAGAACGGCATTTGGATAGGTACAAACCTTGGCGGTTTGAACTATCTCTCGCCATATTCCGACAATTTCGCACGATTCGTTCCGATGAGCAACAATAGCGTGTCGTCGAAACGTGTTCGTGGCTTGATGCAGCATCCCGACGGCGAAATTTGGATTGTCACCGAAGATGCAGGTATATGCACTTACAACGAGAAAACACACAATTTCCGCCGACTTGGTAAGGATTACGGTGCGATGCCCTCCGACGAAAAGTGCTTGACACTGCTCCACAACGACGACAACGTTTGGATTGGATTCTTCAAAAATGGCCTCGACGTCGTCAATACCTCGTCGATGCGCAAACGCCACTACTCTCAGACCGATTTGGGACTCAACGAAGCGAGTATCTACGCCATGTGTGAGGACTCGCGAGGCAACATATGGATTGGCAACGGTTGGTGCGTCTATCGTGGCAGCAAGTCAACCATGAAGTTCGAACAAATGGAAGTGTTTGGTTACAACTATGTGTTCGACATCATTGAGGATGCAGAAGGCAACATTTGGGTGGCAACAATGGGTCGTGGCGTCTATTGCTACAACCCCGAAACAGAAGAAATCAAGCATTTCTACCACAACGAGGATGTTCCCTCGTCGTTGTCGTCCAACTCAGTCAATGGTATATTCGAAACCTCCCGCGGACAAATTTGGTGCTCAACCGACCGCGGTGGTATCTCGCGCTATAATCCTTCGACCAACGACTTCACCAACTACGGTCCGGCTGAGGGCTTGCCCGACGATACCGCTTATCGAATGCTCGAAGATAAAAACGGCTATCTCTGGTTTGGTACAAACAACGGCTTGGTGAAATTCAATCCCGAAAGTGGCTCTTGTCAGGTTTACACCACAGGCAATGGCTTGCCCAGTAATCAGTTTGGCTACGGCTCTGTTGTGCGCTCTAATTCGGGTAAATTCTATTTCGGCTGCTCCGAAGGTTTGACCTCGTTTGACCCCGAAAACATTGCTGTCAACGAGTCCATACCTCCTGTTTATATCACTAAATTGGTAATCAACGACAGCGAAGTTACTCCCAGTGCGAAAAATTCGCCACTCCAACGAAGCACAATCTATACCAACGAGATTGAACTCGACCACGACCAAAATATGATTGGTTTTGAGGTTGCTGTGCTCAGTTACGTGGCTCCAAATTCCAATATCTACGCTTTCAAAATGGAAGGCGTCAATGCCGATTGGATTCAGTCGTCGACCAACAACACTATGACCTATGCCAATTTGGCTCCGGGACGCTACACTTTCCGCCTCAAAGGGGCTAACAGCGATGGCATTTGGAATAAGAATGAAGTGCGGATGTCAATCAATGTGCTTCCGCCATGGTGGCTCTCAAATATCGCAAAATTTGCTTACATCCTTTTGGGTATAGCAGCAATTTGGTTGATATCATACTACTACAGCCGCCGACTCAAACATCAAGAGAAAGAGCGCGAACAACTCCGTATAAGCGAGCAGGAACGCGAGCTATATCGCTATAAACTTGATTTATACGTTAAAATCGCTCACGAAATACGCACTCCGGTCACACTCGTCAACGGTCCATTGGAAACGCTGCTCGACATGAAGATTGCCGACCCCGAAATTTCGAGAAATCTCAAGACAATGCGCCGCAGTGTCAGAGAACTTATCGACATTACAAACCAATTGCTCGACTTCCGCAAAATCGACAGCAATATGATGGATGTGCATCTGCAGCCGATTGACCTGCTTGAGATGGTGCGTGATAAGGTCGACGAATTCACCGCGCTTTGTGCTCAAAAGGGAATTGACTTCCAACACAGAGTTCCCGATGATGAGCTTCTTGTGATGGCCGACAGAGCTGCGCTGACAAAGATATTCAACAACTTGCTGTCAAATGCTTACCGCTATTGCTCAAAACTTATAAGTATTAAGGGCGAACGCATTGATAACGAGGTTGTAATAAAGGTAGTAAACGACGGCGATACCATTCCCGAAGAATACCAAGAGAAGATATTCGACCCATTCTATCAAATGGAGGGCAATGCCAACGCCGATTCTTCCACTGGCATCGGTCTCAATGTAGCGCGTTCGCTTGCCGAAATGCTCAATGGCTCGTTGATTTATACCATCGACGAAGGGCTCAATTGTTTCACTTTGCGCCTCGAAGCGGCTGTCAATGAGCAAGTAAGCAAGGAAAGCGCATTGCTCGAAGATGATTCCGACTTTGATGTTGAAAGCGTTGACGATGAATCATCCGACGACTCGCTCCGCGAAAGCGTAATCCTTATAGTTGAGGATAATGTCGAATTGCTCGACTTCCTTTCGCGTAATATTGGCAAGCACTTTGAGGTGTTGACTGCTAACAATGGACGCGAAGCCCTCGAAGTGCTCAAAGAGAATAATGTGAGCATGGTCATCACCGACGTAATGATGCCCGAAATGGACGGTATCGAACTCTGCTCCGTAATCAAGTCCGACATCGAGTCGAGCCACATACCTGTGATTATGCTCACTGCCAAAAACGACCTCGATAGCAAAATCAAGGGTCTGCGCACCGGCGCTGATGCATTTATCGCTAAACCATTCTCGTTCAAACACTTGTATGCTCAAATCGTGGCGATTTTCGAAAATCGACGTCGCGACAAGGAGGCGTTCAATCGCAATCCATTTATCAACCACCTCAATGTTGGCATCTCTAAGGCCGACCGCGACCTAATCAACAAGGTTACTACTGCTATTGAGGAAAACATTACGAATCCCAACTTCGGCGTGGAAATGCTTGCCGAAATCACTTGCCTCAGCCGCTCATCTCTGCACCGTAAAATCAAGGCTGTCAGCGACTCATCGCCGACCGACTTTATCCGCCTGATACGCCTTAAGAAGGCTACCGAATTGATAGCCGAAGGCAGCTACCGTGTAGGCGAGATTTGCTACCTCGTAGGCATAAATTCGCCCTCATATTTCACCAAGTTGTTCCAACGTCAATTTGGTATGACCCCCAAAGAGTTTGAAAAACGTCAGCGACAGCAGTCGCCCGACGCCTCAATATCCGACGACACAGAATATCAAAACGAAACGTAATTCGCTTATATACTTCAATATGAATCGCATAATTCTTCTACTATTTCTACTGTTCGGCTTGACAGTACAGGCACAAAACCATTGCTCGGGTGCTAAATGTTCTGAATCCAAAGCATGCTGCGCTCAATCGCAAGTGCACCCCAATACGATTAATGGTGAGGTGTGGCTCGACACCGACGGCAACCCAATCAATGCCCACGGTGGTGGTATGATGTACCACAACGGCACATACTATTGGTATGGCGAATACAAAGGCGACTACACATTCCGCTCTCCCGGTATGGGCTGGGAATGTTACCGCACAGATTTCACTGGCGTGTCATGCTATTCGTCGAAGGATTTGAAAGAATGGAAATTCGAAGGGTTGGCTCTTTCGCCCGACACTACTACCATTTATTCCGACCTTCACCCTACAATGGTAATCGAACGCCCCAAAGTTATATATAATGAGAAGACTGGCAAGTTTGTGATGTGGATGCACGTTGATTCATACGACTATGGCAAGGCTTGCGCAGGCGTCGCTATCTCCGACACTCCCCAAGGTCCTTACACCTATCTCCGCTCTTACCGCCCCAACGGTGCTATGAGCCGCGACATTAATGTGTTCAAGGACGACGACGGACAGGCTTATGTGTTCTTCTCATCTGAGCATAACGGCACAATGCACATCTGCCGCCTGACCGACGACTATCAGGATGTTCAGGGCAAAGCTACACGCAATTTCATCAACAAATCGCGCGAAGCTCCCGCTGTGTTCAAGCATAATGGCAAATACTACATCATCTCGTCGGGCTGCACTGGTTGGAGCCCCAACGAAGCTGAATACGCTATGGCTGATTCCCCAATGGGTCCTTATAAAGCGTTCGATAATCCTTGCAAAGGTAAGGATGCTGGCGCTACATTCTTCGCTCAAAGCACTTTTGTGCTCCCCATTCAGGGTCAGCCTGGCAAATTCTTAGCTATGTTCGACCGCTGGCGCAAAGAGCACCTCTGCGATTCGCGCTATGTGTGGCTCCCAGTCCATTTTGGCGACGACGCAACCATCTCGCTCCCTTGGGTTGATTGCTGGGCTGCCGAATAAAGCAAATTTTGTTTAATCATCTGAAATATTTAATACCAATAACGACTTATATAACTATGAAGTCACTTTCTCTTTCAATCATATCGTTGCTGGCTGTCACAGCTCTCTCAGCACAGACTCCCGGGGCTCCCGGAAATGTTAAATTCCAACTTGTGAAAAGCCCTGTGACTACAGCCTCTTCCACTGGCAACCCTGCTAATCAGTTCTACCATGCCACTTACTCTGGCGCTGCTTGGGGCGACCCCGACGGCGACGGACGCATGGACTTGGTCTATAGCGACCGCAATTCGCACGTCAATAGCCAAACGGTGCAGATTAGCTACTACATTAATAATGGCGACGGCACAATGCGCCGTGCTGCTGGTCATGGGCTCGACCCCGCTGCTTTCTCTTGCCCCATTTGGTTCGACTACAACAACGACGGCCACCTCGACCTTCTGATGCCGGGTCTCTCCAACCACAATCATCAGTGGCGCGACGGCGACACCAAGCTCGAAGAGGTTGTAGCTCATCTTTATAAAAACACTGGCGCTGAGAATGGTCAAGCCAAATTCGAAGAGGTTGCTAATCATGGCATTCGCCCACTTTACAATGGCTTGCAAGGTGGTAAAGGTCACAACTGGGTTGCTTCAGGCGACTTCGACAAGGACGGTTGGACCGACCTGTTAATGGCTGGTTTCGACGAAAATGCGCGTATCGAATCCGAACATCCCGAAGAAGCTGTGCGCGCTCTCTATCTCTATCGCAACATCAACGGCGAACGCTTCGAAATGGTCGCTAATCCGCTCAATGGCAACGCTCCTTTCAATGGTATGACCGACGGTAGCGTTATGCTCGAAGACCTCGACGGCGACGGCTGGCTCGACATTATGGCTACAGGCTATGGCCACACTCGCACCTCAGAATCGTATGTCTACTGGAACAATGGCGACGGCACTTTCTCTGCTCACACCGAAAAGCTACGCGGCATTGCCAACGGCTCTTGCTATGTGCGCGACCTTAACAACGACCAACTCCCCGAACTCGTGTTTGGCGGCGTATATATGAACACCAACGGCAAAAACTTTTTCTTCTACCAAAACCTTGGCAACCGAAAATTCCAGATTCTCGACATTGAGAAATATGAAGGATACGACGGTACTCAAATGGCGTTTGGCGATGTCAACCAAGACGGCTTAGTCGACATTCTGCTCGGTGGCCATGGCGCTTCGCACGAGCACACTACAGTTGTTTACGTCAACCAAGGCGATTTCAATTTTACTGCTACTGGCGCTCATTATGCCGACGTGTTTGGTAAGCTCGGCCACTTTAGCCGCATAACTCACGGCGCTCACCACATGGTCGATGTTAATGCCGACGGCTTCCTCGACGTGTGGATGTCGGGCTGGTGCAACGGTGGTTGTGGTCAAGGCTGTTTGACCGAAATGTATCTCAACAATAGCGCAAGCAAAGGCGTAGTAGCCAACGTAGCTCCCGCTGTTCCAACTAACCTATATGTTGATTACGACAAAGCAGCAGGTCGCGCTACATTCACTTGGGATGCTGCAACCGACGACAATACCCCTGCCGCTGGTCTTCGCTACAATTTCTACATCAAAGCTAAGGATTCCGACAAGCTGTTTGAAGTAGTTCCTGCCGACCTTACCACTGGCTACGTCAAAGTTGGTACAATTCAGAACGCTATCAACAAGTGCTCATATACTACATCCATTCCAGCTGCTGGCGACTACGAATGGGGTGTGCAAACTATTGACAACGCCAACACTGGTAGCCTTTTTGCAACTGCTAATTTTACAGCTGGCATTGAATCAGTTGAGACTACTCCTTTGCGTCTTTGGGGCACATTTGGTGCTATCGGCTATGGCTGCAACGACGAAGCTACGCTCACTGTCTACAACCTCTCAGGCATCGCAATCGCTTCTGCGTCAGTCGCTGGCGCAGGCTCGTTGGAGCTCCCTGCCGGTCTCTACATCGCAACCCTCTCTACTGCCGACTCTTCAGTTACTGCAAAAGTCTCCGTAAAATAATCCCCTACATTTAGTCAACCCCACTCATTATATATATAAGTAATGCGTAAGCTAATTGCTGCTCTACTCCTTTGCGCCTCTTGTGGTTTCGTTTCAGCCGAACAAAGCTACAACCTCGGCAAAACACCTTGGAAATTCACAAAGGTAACCGCTGGTAACGAAAACCTTGCCCGACTTGCTACTGTGACAGTCGGCGGAGAGATTACCGCTATTTTGACCGACCGCAACGACGATTCTCGCATCGATGTCAACGGCGAGCCTATCACCATTGATATGCTTTCCGACAAGGGAAAATGCCAGTTGCAAGTCAAATTTGCTGGCGATTCAGTGGCATCTGTGAGCGGTAGCGTGCGCCTTAGCAACGATGGGCAAAACTGGATTGCGCTCGGCAGTGTCGACCGTTATCCCACATCCCCTATATATAAAAATGATATAACCGACGTCAACGGCACTGTTGGTTACACTCGCACTCAAGTCGCTTCAGTGGTTGAATTCCCATTCGACGGCTGGCGCTATCTCGAACTGACCCCCGAGGTCTGCTTTGGCTCCGACGGACGCCAAATCGCAGGCAAAATCGGTGAGGTTGAGGTCGTTTCGCTCGCTCCAAAACCATCCGACGCTGTAATGTCGGCTGCAACGCTCGACGATTCAGAGTGGGAGAGCGTCGGTATCCCTCACTGCTACAACGAATACGATTCATATCTCAATACCACCAAAGGAGAGCTCTGCTGGCGTGGCGAAACGTGGTATCGCCGCACGCTGTTCATCCCCAAAGATTACCGCGGCAAGCGCTTGACAATGCTATTCCACGGTGTCAATATCGGTATGACGCTCTTCGTCAATGGCAAGCCCGCTATTGGCAACACTGCTGTGCCTCAGCCCGGGCCTGTCACCCACGTTGGCAGCTCAATTCCATTCGAGGTTGATATTACCGACCTTGTTGAGTATGGCGCTGACAATCAGATAGCTATCAAAACCTCAAATCGCAAAGAAACATTCTTTACATATCCCGGATTTGCCGAAAACGAAGGATTCGGACAAGCTATGGGTGGCATCGTGGCCGATGTCTATCTCAATGTGCGCGACGCTGTGCATATTCCCTCCAACTGCTATTCGCCTCAAAATAAGTGGGGTACATATTTCGGTACTCTCCGCGCCGACAGCAAGTCAGCAACCCTGCGCTTGCAAACCAATGTCGAAAACTCATCCGCAAAGCGTCAGAAAGTCACTCTCACCACTCGCGTCATCGACCGCGACGGCAACGTAGTGTGGCAACGCCCCGACACTCGCACTATCGAAGCAGGGGAGACCTCACTGTTCGACTACGAAGCCATAATCGAAAACCCCAACCTGTGGTATCCTATCGGCACATCTGGCACCCCATATCTCTACACCATTGAATCAACCGTCAAAGCTGGCCGTCGGGTGGTCGACACTCACGTCGAAACCTTCGGCATCCGCACAATCACGTGGGACGACGACTATTGCTACGTCAACGGCGAGCGTTGCATCTTGCGTGGCTTTGGCAACCGAAATATCTACCCGGGATTGGGCGCAGCGCTTCCCGAGTGGGTGCAGTGGCAAAACATCAACGACATCGCTGCTTGTGGCGGCAATGTGCTCCGCGTAGGGCATCAATCACCATATATGACCGTTTACGACGCTTGCGATGCTCTCGGTGTGCTGTTGATTGTCAACAGTGGCGACAACGAATGGACTCTCCGCGACGAACCGGCGCTCACCTACAAACGTGAGTACGACCGCGACCTCATTGTGGCCTACCGCAACCGCGCCTGTGTCGCCGTTTGGGAGTCAAACAACGGCCTCGCTTACGAGGGCGAAAAATATTGGCCCTCCTACACTCAGGAAATCGTTGAACGTTGGGACTATATACAGCCCCGTTTGGTTATGAATCGCGACGGTTACCCCGACCGCTGGGACCCCTCGAAGCAAATCGTGATTGGCTACACCAACCGCTACGAAAAGCAGAAGGGACACCCCTCGCTCAATACCGAAGTTTATGGCACAAACTGGTCAGGCAACCCAAGTTGGTGCATCGCACGTTTCGACTACGACAACGAAGTCGCTTTCTCCGATTTCTATGTGCGCAACTATCTCGACGACCTCTCCAACCGCGCCTGCGGCTGGATTGACTGGATGCTCGCCGAAACCTATGGTGAAGGCTACACAATCTATCTCAACGGCATGCGCAACCAAAAGAGCCTCGGCTCTTGCGCTATGGACGCCAACCGATTCCCAAAACTCAAATATCGCATATATAAAAACGCTTTGTGGGTTCCCTACGAGCAGCGCCCCGGCGTAGCTTTGCAATCGATTTGGAATTTCGACGAAGGCTCTGTGCAGAACATCGACGCTTGGAGCAACTGCCCGCAAGTGGAACTCTTCATCGACGGCAAGTCGCAAGGCATTCGCCGCCCTCACGATGCTACCCGTCGTTGCACTTGGGAAGCAATCTCTTGGCGCCCTGCTCGTGTTGAAGCCGTAGGGCTCGACAACGAAGGCCGCGAGGTGTGCCGCGAAGCAATCGAAACCGCAGGCGAGCCTTACGCTATCGAGGTTGAAATGTTTGAGCCTACTCCGCGTGCCGACGGCTCTGAATTCTGTCTCACAGCCGACGGCTCCGATGCGTTCGTCATTACAGCGCGTGTAGTCGACCGCCAAGGTCGCTGGTGCCCACGCTCCGATGCAATGCTCCATTTCGATGTCAACGGCGAAGCTGTCTATAAAGGCTCCTACAATTTCTACGTCGCTAAAGGTCACGATTACTACTATCACGCACCGGGCGACCACGAATTGCAAGCCGAAGGCGGACTGATGCGTGTGGCTTGTCGCACAACTTTCACTCCGGGCGACATCACCATCACAGTCTCCTCTCCCGGTCTTCAGTCAGGCTCTTGCACGCTATGCTCAAACCCCATTTCTGAGGCCCTACCTCGCAAATAAGCGATTATTTCGCTCAATCTCCATATAAATCAGTACTAAAAAAGTTTACAATTTTTGCGACAAATGTACTAAATTTTTACAATCGTGAGCATTAATTTTGCTTTTGATTATTGTGCGCAATATATCTCGGCAATTGCAACCCCAAAATCAGTAACTTGCCTCGGCAGTTACAACCCAAAAACTAAGATAAATTCAACTAAAATAACTAAACAAA
>JAGBWK010000015.1 GCA_017629835.1 Muribaculaceae bacterium
GAGGGGGGCGAGGGGTTGGATTTGGGAGAGGGATTCGGCGAGGGCGGCGTCGGGGAGGTCGTAGTTGATGAGGTTGCCGGCGAAGTATTGGTCGTAGGACGCCATGTCGATGAGTCCGTGGCCTGAGAGGTTGAAGAGGATAACTTTCGCTTCGCCTGTGGCGATACATTCTTTGGCTTCACGAACGGCGGCGGCTATGGCGTGGCACGATTCGGGCGCGGGGATGATACCTTCGGTGCGTGCAAAGAGGCAGCCTGTTTCGAATGTTTCGAGCTGGTTGATATCAACCGCTTCCATCAATCCGTCTTTTAGCAGTTGCGACACGATGACTCCGGCACCATGATAGCGCAAGCCGCCTGCGTGGATGTTGGCAGGAGCGAAGTTGTGCCCGAGGGTAAACATAGGAAGCAATGGTGTGTAGCCGGCTTCGTCGGCGTAGTCGTACTGGAATTTGCCACGCGTGAGTTTGGGGCAGGATGCTGGTTCTGCGGCGATGTATCGAGTTTTGCGCCCTTCGTTGATTGTATGGCGCATGAATGGGAAGCAGATGCCACCGAAATTTGAGCCGCCACCGAAGCACCCAATCACAATGTCGGGGTATTCGCCAGCCATTTCCATTTGTTTTTCGGCTTCGAGCCCAATAACGGTTTGGTGAAGCGTGACGTGGCTCAGGACTGAGCCGAGGGTGTATTTGCAGTTGGGGGTGGTACGCGCCAACTCGATTGCTTCAGAAATAGCTGTGCCGAGCGAGCCTTGGTGGTTGGGATATTTGGTGAGGATATCCTTGCCGGCGCGTGTCGACATTGAGGGCGAAGGGGTGACCTGCGCGCCGAATGTCTGCATGATACTGCGGCGATAAGGCTTCTGGTTGTAGCTGATTTTCACTTGATAGACAGCGGCTTCAAGCCCAAACACTTTCGCGGCATACGACAGTGCTGCGCCCCACTGGCCAGCGCCTGTTTCGGTAGTGATGTTGCTCACGCCCTCCTCTTTGCAATAGTAGGCCTGCGCAATGGCCGAATTGAGCTTGTGCGAGCCGATTGGGCTGACGCTTTCATTTTTGAAATAGATGTGAGCGGGGGTGCCCAACGCTTTTTCCAAACCGTAGGCGCGCACCAATGGCGTCGAGCGCCAATATTTGTAGTATTCGCGTACGGTTTCGGGGATTTCAATCCACGCATTTTCCTGGTCGAGCTCCTGATGACACAACTCCTTGGCAAAGATAGGATAAAGGTCCTCGGGCCTCAGCGGCTCCTTTGTCGAAGGGTTTAGCGGCGGCAGCGGCTTATTTTTCATGTCCGCCTGTATGTTGTACCAGTATTTTGGAATCTCGTCTTCTGGCAAGATGAATTTTTTCTGTTTCGAGCTCATAGATTTGCTATGGAGAGTGGATTGCGGTTGTTGAGAATGTACGTGAATTGAGGTTGTGTAAAGGCAAAAAGCGCACGAAGAGCCAGTCTCTCCGCGCGCTTTTCGTATTGTTTTTGGGGGGTGATTACTTATTGACGCGGAAACGGTCGATACCGTCGCGGAGGAATGCTACGATTTGGTGAGCGGCAGCGATGCCTGCGTTGATGTTGGCTTCCGATGTCTGAGCGCCCATTTTCTTGGGTGTGAAGAACACGCGGTCGCCAAACTCAGCAATCATTGCTTCGGCATTGTCGGGGCGCACGTCGGCAACGTATTTGATGTCGGGGCGCTGACGCATTGCTTCGACCAAACCATCTTCGTCGATTACCTCTTTGCGCGCAGTGTTGACGATTAAGCCACCTTTGGGCATAAGGGTAATAAGCTCGCAACCAATCGATTTCTTTGTTTCGGGGGTTGCTGGGATATGGATTGAAACAACCTTGTTGTTGCGATAGAGTTCTTTGACGTCGTCGACTGGCTTCACGCCTGCTTCAATCATCGCTTCGGCGGGGCAATATGGGTCGATTGCGCTAATCTCCATGCCGAGACCTTTGGCGATGCGAGCCACGTTGCGACCCACTTGACCGAAGGCTTGGATGCCGAGAGTTTTTTCCTTCAACTCAGAGCCTGAAGTGCCGTTGTACATGTTGCGCATTGCCATGATTGCCATACCGAACACGAGCTCTGCCACAGCGTTGGAGTTCTGTCCGGGAGTGTTCTGCACGCACACGTTGTGAGCTGTGGCAGCAGCGAGGTCAACATTGTCGTAGCCTGCGCCTGCGCGAACTACTATTTTGAGGTTTTTGGCAGCGTCGAGCACCTCGTTGTCCACTTTGTCGGAACGGATAATCAGTGCATCGACATCGGCAACTGCCTTGAGCAGGTCAGCTTTGTCGGTATATTTTTCGAGCAGAACGAGCTCATAGCCAGCTTCGTCGATAACTTGACGAATGCCGTCGACTGCAACTGCTGCGAACGGTTTTTCGGTTGCTACTAATACTTTCATTTTCTGAGAGATGAATTAGTGTTTGTCCTCAAATTCTTTCATGCAAGCGGTGAGGAATTCCACGCTTTCCATAGGCATTGCGTTGTAGATTGACGCGCGGAAGCCACCCACTGAGCGGTGACCCTTGATGCCTACGATGCCTTGCGATTGAGCGAAGCTAACGAATTCGCTTTCGAGCTCTTTGTATTCGGGCTTCATAACGAAGCATACGTTCATGATTGAGCGGTCGTCGGCATTGGCTGTACCCACAAACATGCGGCTTGAGTCGATAGCGTCGTAGAGTTTAGCTGCTTTAGCTACGCACACTTTCTCGATTTCGGCTACGCCACCGAGCTGCTTGTAGTATTTGAGAGTTTGGAGTGCTGAGTAGATTGGGAGCACTGGAGGAGTGTTGAACATCGAGCCTTTCGATGTGTGAGTGAGGTAGTTGAGCATTGTTGGGATTGGACGGTCAACTTTGCCTAAGGCATCCTCTTTGACAATGACGATAGTCACGCCTGCAGGTGCAAGGTTCTTTTGAGCACCAGCATAGATAAGGTCATATTTAGCTACGTCGATAGGACGAGAGAAAATGTCGGACGACATGTCGGCAACCAATGGCACAGGCGAATCGGGGTCTTTGCGCAATTCAGTACCATAGATTGTGTTGTTGGTAGTGAAGTGGAAATAGTCAGCGTCGGCAGGAATCACATAGTCCTTGGGGATGTAGGTGTAGTTGTCGGCTTCAGATGATGCTACAACGTCGACTTCGCCAAAGAGTTTTGCTTCCTTGATTGCTTTGTGAGCCCACACGCCAGTGTCCAAGTAGGCTGCTTTCTTCTTGAGGAGGTTGAAAGGCACCATAGCAAACTGAGTGCTTGCGCCACCGCCTACAAACACTACGTGATAGCCAGCAGGAACGTCGAGCAACTCTTTGACGAGCTCCATAGCTTCGTCGATAACGGCCTGAAACTCTTTGCTGCGATGCGACACTTCGAGAATCGACAAACCTGTGTCAGCGAAATTGAGCACAGCGTCGGCAGTATTCTTAATTGTATACTGGCTGAGGATAGATGGGCCAGCATAGAAATTATGTTTTTTCATTTCAACTTGAATTATTTTAGAATTCTGTTTTTAAGATACTATGCAAATTTAACTAAGATAATTCAATCCACAAAGAAACTACCCCACAATTTTCAACACTCCCCTATCAAGTTATGATTATTTTGGCATAATAGGCTGCCTTAGCCGCCTTTATCGCATATTTTCACATAGGTCTCCTACGTCGCCTACGCCGCATATATCGACACAGTGTTTTGGGGGAAAAGGAAGAGCCGCGCGGAGGGCGCGGCTCTTGTAGCTATATACGAATCTAATCTTGTCTTTACATTAGATATTGAACACAATAACGGTTAGCGAGTCAATTTTATGTCATCGTACCAGAAGAGGTAACCCAAATTCGCACCAGTGTTATCCCACACACAAATAAGGATAGGTTCTTCAAGATACATTTCAGTGACTTCTACGTTTGATGGAATAAAAGCAGATCCGCTAAACACGTAGTTGCTTGTTGCTGAAGCCCAAACCATATCGAATATGCCAGGCATACCTTGCAATTGAACTTGACCAATTTTCTGTCCACGAGGAATAATGAGTATGGGAGCACCTGTTACACCATCGCAAGATATTGTACACTTAACTTCTGTTTCGAGTCCAAGAGAGCTGAGGAAGCCATACATAGTGAGTTCTGAATTAAAGCCTTCTTCACCTTCTTCGACACCAACGATTTCAACGATATCCTCAGTAGGAGTACCTTGGTCTGTAACAACACATTTCCATACACCTTGAAGTGCTTGATAAGCAGTAGGGATGAAACTTTCATTGTCGCGAAGAGTTACAAGAGTAGTTTTATTTGCGCCAACTTCTGCACCTTCAACGCTTTCAATTGCTACTGTAAATTCACGATTATCATTGATTTCATCATCACCTTTAGGATAAAATTCCACATTTGCAGATTTCTGGCCTTCAGGAATGATGATTGACTTGCTTGTAACCACGAAGTTTTCACCTTCAACAGCGGGAGCTGCTTCGTCAGCTACAACCTTAACAGTAACTTTAACCGCACCGTTAGCCTCGCCTGTGAGCACAACAGGAATATTGCTCATAGCGCTACCCTGCTGATCTTCTGAAACGAACAATTCAGCCGATTCCATGCTTACTACTACACCAGAAGCAGTATTGATTGCAGGCTCTTGCGGTGCTGAGATTTCTTCGCCGCTTTGGCAAGAAGAGAAAGCAACTGCAACGAGTGAGA
>JAGBWK010000073.1 GCA_017629835.1 Muribaculaceae bacterium
AAAAAGCCCCAATTGGCGTAAAAATATCTGCCTAAAACCTTTGTCGCGACATTGAAGCTGTCAGCGGCGCTACTGCTACTATCGTCAAAAAGAGCAAAAGCGCCGACATTCGCGTCAGCGTAGTTCCCGACAGCCAGAACTGGGAGTCGTATCAAATCACTGCCGACGCCGACGGCATCGACATCGTTGGTAGCGACCGACGCGGTGCTATTTATGGTATTTACGAAATCTCAGAGCAAATTGGCGTTTCACCTTGGTACTGGTGGGCCGACGTGCCTGTCGTTAAGCATCCCGACATCTACATCAACCACGGCACATTCACCGACGGCAACCCCTCAATCAAATATCGTGGATTCTTCATCAACGACGAAGACTGGTGCTTATACCCTTGGTCAAAACATCATTTCGAGCCCGAAGCTGGCACAATTGGTCCCAGAACCTACGCCAAAGTGTGCGAACTAATTCTGCGACTCAAAGGCAATATGGTCGCTCCAGCTATGCACACCTGCACTGGCGCATTCTACGCTTTAGAGGACAATAAACGCGTTGCCGACTCTTTGGGCGTCATCATCACCACATCGCACTGCGAGCCACTGTTGCTCAACAACGCAGCCCACTCCGAATGGGACAACAACCGCGACGGCGACTGGAACTATGCTCTCAACGCCGAAAAAATTCGCAGCAAATGGAATGCTCGTCTCGACGAAGCGTCACAATATGAAAACATCTACACAATGGCGATGCGAGGCTTGCACGACGAAGGTTTGCGTGGCAATTTCACTCCCCAAGAGCGCGTCGACTTAATCACTCAAGTGATTGACGACCAGCGTCAAATGCTCACCAACCACATCAATAAGCCTATCAACGATATTCCTCAGATTTTCGTACCATACAAGGAAACTATGGACATCTACGAAAATGGCCTTCAAGTACCCGACGACGTCACTATCGTGTGGGTCGACGACAATTACGGCTACATGAAGCGCGTGAGCAACCCCGAAGAGCAGAAACGCGCAGGACGTGCTGGCGTCTACTACCACATCTCATATCTCGGATGCCCCCACGAATACCTCTGGCTGCAATCCACACCCCCAGTCCTCATGTACGAAGAGCTGATGAAAGCCTACAACACTGGCGCCGACCGCTATTGGCTCCTCAACGTTGGCGACATCAAGCCCGGCGAACTCGGCATCTCCACTTTCTTCGACCTCGCTTGGGATGTCGACGACCTAAATATTCAAACCGTCAATCATCATCAAGCCAAAATGTTGGCCGACATCTTCGGCAGCAAATATCAGCACGAATTCCAGCACATCCTCGACCAATACTACCGCTTAGCTTGGGAACACAAGCCCGAATATATGGGTGGCGAGCATGAATGGGACGGCCGCGAATACGAAAAACTTGTCGACACTCACCATTCATTCGAAACTGGCGAAGCTCAACTCCGCCTCGACCAATACCGCGCACTTTCCGACAAAGTAGCCGCTCTCGAGCAGCGTATCCCACAAGAATATCGCCCTGCATTCTTCGAACTGATTTCCTACCCCGTAATGGGCGCATATCAGATGAATCGCAAATTCTTAATGGCGAAACTCAACCACGAACTCTTTGCTCAAGGTCGCAACGCCGAAGCCAACTGGGCTGCAGAGCAATCGAAACAAGCTTTCGACAGCATCCACGCCCTCAACCACCGCTTCAACACCATGCTCGACGGCAAATGGAAATATTTCGGCACTATCACCCCAGGCATTATGGCGCTTTACCAAAATATGCCTCACCTCGACATCACCGAAGGTGCTGGCTCAAAAGCTGTCGACCTCACCCCAGTAATCTTTGACGATGCCAACCGCATCAAACTCGACCTTGCCGACTACACCACCAAGTCCGACGACATCAACCTCCTTAAAGGCATTGGCTACGACTGGATTGCAGTGCAAATGGCTGAACCTACCGGCAACGAAGGTGGCAAGATCACATACCAACTCCCAGCTGGATGCGAAGGCACTATCGACGTAGAAATCGCCACTGTGCCATTCTTCCCCCTCTACAAAGGTTGCAAAAGCCGCGTAGCCGTCAGCGTCGACGGTGGCGAGCCCCAAATCATTGCTACCGACTTCAAAGAATACTCTCGCGAGTGGAAAAACCAAGTCCTCGTCAACGGTGCTAAACACAAACTCCATTTCGACCTCGACCCCAACAGCAAGGCTCACACTATCACATTCTCAACCATCGACCCGGGTCAAATGCTCCAGCAAGTCATCATCAACGACTAATCCCCCACCACTCACTCCAATCTCCACTTTCCACACTCCACTCACTCCCAACCCCGCTCTCCCCGAATCTACGCAACAAGAATGAGCAATCTCCGTCAAATACCACTACAAGCTAAGCACATCGCCTTAATACTCATCATGGCGATGTGCCTAACAGCTTGCAGCAACGAAGATTACACAACCGAATTCACCCTCTTCGACATCGCCAAAATGGAAAAGTCGAGCAACCAAGGCTCCACTTTCACCGTTCAAAAACCCGATGCCAACGACGGCGCCACACTCTACGCCGCACAACACATCTCCGGCGACGCCGTAAAAGTTGGCGACCGCGTACTCATCGTCTACACCCCACTCGACGGCAACGACGCCTACACCACAGGCAAAATCCGACTCATCGGCTACCGACCAATAGTCAACGACCTGCTCCGAGAAGAAACCCTTGCCGACATCGGCTACTGGGACCGAACACCAATCCACCTGCTAAGCGCATGGCGGTCAGGCAACTACCTCAACATTCGCGCACGACTTCCCTACTACGAACAACCCCGACGCATGGCGCTCGTACTCAACACCGAAAGCCCCGACCCAACTCGCCCCGACCTATACCTCTGCCACGCCATTGAAGAGGACATCAACACATTCAACCGCGAATACTACCTCTCCTTCGACATCACAAAACTCGTCGAAAACCCCGACATAACAGCATTCACACTCCACCTCAACAACTCCAACCTCAATCTCGACGCAATCACATTCCTAATCAACTAAACCGATGAGAAGCGTTCCAACGAACACCGTCCAACCAATCATCATATCCAAACAAACCATAGTCAGCCACCTGCGCTATTCCACAGCCGCAGCCACACTCATCGCACTCGGAGTATTCTTTTGCATGAACACACTCGCATTCCGCGACATCCTACCATGGATAATCCTCGCCGCCATAGCAAGCTTCATCGCAGGCGCACTCTGCTTGGCAAAACACCGCAACTTAGCCACACGCCACCTCCAACTCGACGACGAAGCCAACGCCTACATCCACACACAGCACACACGCACCGAACGCATCCGCCGCAAAGCAATCCTCCCCATAGGCGCAACCCTCTGCACCGTCGGGCTCATCCTCTACATCCTTGCCAACATCAATCCCCAGCAATATAACCTTGCCGTAGCAATGATAATCTCCGCCACAGGCGTATTCTGTATGATATTCAGCAGCATACTCAAATCAGCCTACGCCAAAATCTTAGAAACAGGCGACTACACCCCAGCAATGAAAACCTACCGAGCCAAAACATGGCCCAAAATCCTGATTAGCGGCTTCTGGCCAACAATTGCAATCATCTACCTCGCCATAAGCATCCCCCTCAAAGGCTGGGAATACACATGGCCAATCTGGCCCCTCAGCGCCCTCCTCCTCCGCCCCCGCCGACTCTCCACCCACTCCCCCCGCACCACCCCAGAACTCCATAACTCCATAACCCCATAACCCTAATACATAGGCTGCCTAAGAGCCATACGAAGCCCATATCGTCCTCCGAGCGTGGGAATGAAACGTATGGTAATAAATATTAACGGAAAATTGGTGGGGTTTTCGGAGCAAATTGCTAACTTTGCAGTTTATATGGGATACTCTCTAACAATCGACCGTGGCAACACTACATCCAAAATTGTGGTGTGGGACGGTATGTCGCCGCTGGCAACGCTATCGCCAGCGTCGAATCGTGCTGTCACTGCCGATAGTAGCCGATTGCTTAAGGAAATTCTCGATTTCGCTAAGGGCTACGATATCGACCGCGCAATTATTAGCACTGTGCGCGACAATATCCCTGGACTTGAGGAGGCCCTTGCCGAGCGCGGCATTTCGCTTCTCAATCTTTCGGCTAAGCTCGATTTGCCTATCGCTATCGATTACGCTACGCCCGACACTCTCGGTGCCGACCGTCTCGCGGCTGCTATCGGCGCTTGGTCGTTATGGCCTGGACGCGAGATTCTTATCGTTGACATTGGCACGGCTGCGACCTACGACCGAGTGACTGCCGACGGCCGTTACATCGGTGGCAACATTGCTCCCGGAGTGGGTATGCGTCTTCGCGCCCTACGCACCTTCACTGCGGCTCTCCCCGTAGTGCAAAGTGTCGGCGAAACACCCCAATTCGGATTTTCAACCGAAACAGCGATGCGTGCCGGAGCGATTTATGGCGTTGTTGCCGAGATTTCTTACTACCGCAACCAAATGCCCGACGATGCCGTCGTGGTGCTGACTGGGGGCTGGAGCGTCGACATTGCCAAGCATCTCGATTTCCCTGTCGAGCAACACCAACTATTAGTAAATCAAGGTTTGAACTGCATACTCAACCACATCGACCGACACTGCGCGCATCACGCCGACGCTGAGTCTGCGCTACGATAAAGTGAGCAGCTGCTTCGACCTCCACATATATTATATATTGACAACAAAACAACCGCAATACACCTGATGAAACCAATTAAGATTCTTGCTCTATTCGTTGCTTTAATTGCATCTTTTGCTCCGTTAGCGGCGCAAAACAACACCATTACTCCTTACTCTCGCTTCGGATATGGCGTGCTCCGCGACAACGTCAGCTCCGCTCAAGCCGCTATGGGTGGCGTTGGTTATGCAATGAACAATGGCCGACAGATTAACGTAATGAACCCCGCTTCATACGCTGCTATTGACACTCTGACGTTCCTTTTCGACATCGGTGTCGACTTCAAATACTTGACCACTACACAGCAATCGATAGGCAGCACTCAAAAGGGTCACAACACTACCGGCGGTCTCAACTACGTAACAATGCAATTCCCTGTAACCAAATACATGGGTGCCAGCGTTGGTTTGCTCCCCTACTCACAAGTGGGCTACTCATTTGGCGAAGAGATTCAAAACGGCGAATCTGCGTTCTCAGGTTCTGGCTCAATCAATCAGGTTTATGCCGGTCTTAGCGGCAAATTGTTCAAAGGGTTCACCATTGGTCTCAACGTGTCGTATCTTTTCGGCACATTGCTCAACGACGAATACGTGACGGCCGACAATGGCTCACAGACCCTGTTTGAGCGTTCAGTTGAGGTTAGCGACTACGACATCCGTTTCGGCGCTCAATATTCATTCAACATCGGACAGAAAAACCGATTCACACTCGGCGCCGTCTATTCGCTCGGCAAAAAATTCCTTGGCGAAGCCGAAGGCATCATGTACGACACATCAATGGACACTGAGCCTAAGTCGCTCGGATGCATCAGCCTCAAAGAAAATGCTTCACGCCCAGCCACTCATGGCGCTGGCATCAACTACATTTGGGACGACCGCTTTATGGTCGAAGCCGACTTCACTTACCAGCCTTGGAAAGATTGCAAAATCCCTGAGCTCGAAGTCGACGGCTATCAGATAGTCGGACTGTCGGAATTCGACAACCGTTGGAAAGCTGCGCTCGGATTCCAATTTATGCCCGACCCTCGCGGCAACTATTTCAAGCGCATCCGCTATCGCCTTGGTGGATATCTCAACCACGACTACATCACTGTCAGAGGCTTCGACGGTGCGCTCAACAATGTTCGCGACCTCGGCGTCACTTTGGGTCTCGGACTCCCAGCTCCTATCAGCCGTATGACCAAAACCGTTGTTAACGTCGGCTTCGAATACCACCGCCGATACTCAACACCAGCCTCATTAGTAACCGAAAACTATTTCCAAGTGACGCTCGGCATCAACTTCAACGAACTCTGGTTCTGGCAGAGCAAGATTCAATAATACTTAAGTCAACCGCACTTCTACAGCAAGCGTGTCGCTCCTATCAAAAATAAAAACGGTGAAACATCGCTGGTGGATTCTCGCCGGTGGGTTGATTGCTATACTCATTCTCATATTCTCAAGCACCGAAAAAAAGGAGCAATTGCTCGCACTCGAAGTCGATAAGGAGACGACGCCTACGATGTTTACCCGCGACGCCCACTCGTTCGTTTCCGACTCAGGCTACACGCGCTACAAGATTGAAGCCCCATTGTGGTACGTCTACGACGAAGCTGAAATACCCAACTGGAAATTCAACGACGGCGTTTATCTCGAAAAATACAACGATAGCATGCAAGTGACCGCAACATTCATCTGCGACTCCGCTATCTACCTATCTCCCACCCGATTATGGGAGTTTATCGGCAACGTCAGAATGCGCAACGAGCTTGGCGACCGATTCCTCACCGAACAAATGTTTTGGAACACCAGCACCCACAAGATTTATTCCGACTCATTCATCCATATCGAAAAAGCTGACCGAATAATCGAAGGCTACGGATTCTCTACCGACGAAAAAATTCAGGACTACGTAGTGAAACGTCCCACAATGATTATCCCTGTCAGCGATTTCAACCGCCGCCGCAACGCCACCGCCGATTCCACTGCGGTCGATGCTGGCAATGCTGCGCCAGATAGCACTGCTCAAACCGAGAAGCAGCAAACGCCACAACGAGCAAGCACAAAAGCTCCCGAGGCGCAACCCGAAGCAGAATCGCACACGCAAACCGCGCCCACTCGTGAGCCCGTAAAGCTGCAACGCAACTCTGGTTTGAAGCTAATGCGAAATGGTAAATAACTCTATAATAGTATTCCTTAACGGAACTGATTTTCAAAAACTTTGCAAAATTCATCATACATAACAAAAATTTTTAGTACCTTTGCTTTCGGTCAACATAGCGATGAAGGTAT
>JAGBWK010000074.1 GCA_017629835.1 Muribaculaceae bacterium
CTACCGCTCATCAATTTTAACTCACTCAGAATCAGCAATATCCGCTTGACTCCTGAGTGATTTTTTTAGGCTAAAACTCAACGCTTATATTTAAGCGACAGCCTAACCATAAGATTTATCGTTTTTGTTTGCATAAAAAAAGAATGTTACTATACCACGAAAGTACAGTAACATTCCTTATGCGTAAAAGACAAAGAATTATTCTGTCTTAAATAAGGGTTCTAACGCTCGATTTATAGCAATTCGCACATCATCTGCTTCAGTGGAACCTTGTCCTTCGGCTGTGCAGATGACAATAGGTAATTGAGTTTTTGCATTTACAAACTGTATAGTAACTTCGATAGAATAACCAAGATTTACATTTCTTCGTCCAGTTTCTCCGTAACTAATAATCATTGTTTTATCTGCATTTTCTGGAGAAACAGCATCTACTCGTATAAATCCATTCTTAAAAAGAGTCCCTGAAATTATATCGGCAGGATTGGTTGTTTTTGTGTACCCTCCATATACACCATATTGATTTCCATAAACACCAGAACTACCTGTAACAGCAGCAGTAGGAATTATATAAAAATATGTGTAATTTTTAATTGAATCACTTTGTGTATAGTTAATCATAGGTGGTCTCATAGGTCTCTTAGAAGCACAACCACTTAGGAGAATTACACAAATGAAAAATGATAATATTTTGAATACTTTTCCCATGATATTAAAATTTGTTTTAGCAAAGGTAATCAAAATTTTTCAAAACCAATAACCTTAACACTCTTTTTGTTTTTCAAAGATTGGTGGAGAGAACAACTTGGCAGTAGCCGAGTTAACCCATTCGGGAAAAGTATCGGGATTGTGGCGGATATGATACGCGAGGTCAATCATACCTCGTTGATGAATTGTCTCACCCTTGATTTCTGCCACTATCTCCGAGATTAGGTTGGGGAGGTTAATGCAATTAGGAGTTTTTCTACTTCGGGCAAAGAGTAGGGGACAAAGTTATGCTCGATGTTCCAGATTAGGTGATTATAGCATCCTTTATATTCATCTTGTAGGTGGCTGTGGCGGATAGCGTAATAGGTGGCTTCAACTACGCTACGACTCCTATTGACGCCGCCACTGCAATGAACAATTGTTGGCGTATTGTTCTTGATGTTTCTGAGTAGCACCTTAACGACAGATAGTAGATTCTCTATGCCAATATCGCTCACATTCTCTTGCAGTGGAAAGTGATAATATGAGATGTCTTTTTCTTCATACTCTTTTTCAAATTCAGTAGCTTGAGTCGAAACATTAATAACGCAACGAGTCGCTCCAAATATCCAATGGTTATTTAAGTCACTTTTTGTGGGCCTCGGACGAGCTTGAATGTTTGCAAAAGAATATACTTTCATAAAATCGAATGTTTAGACGAATACTGCAAAGGTACAGAATTTTATAATTGCCTCACACATATTGTAGGGAAAAGAATGGGATATAAATTGCAAGTTCCCGTAAGGGTTGGCTTACGGGAACTTGGTTTATTCATTGGGATTGTCTTGACGATTGTCGGGGCGGTTGTTGGGGCGGAAGCCGTTTCCGCGTTGATTGCGTCGGTCGCGTTGTTGATTGCGGTTGCGACGGTCGCGCCATTCTCTGTTATCACGACCTTCTCGTGGCTCTCTATTATCTCGGCCTTCGTTTGGCTCATTGGTTTCGTTCGGGGCGTTGCTTTCGGCTGCATCGGTTGGACGTGCAGTAGCACGAGCATCGTCGTCGAATTGTGGACGCTGTTTCCCTTTCGAGCGCTTTTTGCGTTTCTTGTTGTCGAAGCGGTTGATGCCGTTTTCGTCGAGAATGTCGTTGTATCTCTGTCCCTTTGGCTGGGCTTCGCCGTCGCGTTCGAGCTGCAATGGCTTTTCGCCGTTGCGATTCATGCGGATGATTTCAAATGCTCGGTCGGCATCGATTGTCACAAGGTTTGCTGCAATCGACTTGTCGGTTGAGTAGGTTATTTCGCGCTTGAATATATCGACCTTGAAATGGTAGTAAGTCGCATCGGCTGTTTCCAATCGGGTGTCCTTCGAGGGCAAGCGTTTCACGGCTTCTACGTAGCTGTCAACCTCATAGTTGAGGCAGCATTTAAGCTTGGCGCACTGACCAGCCAGTTTCTGAGGATTGAGCGAAATGTCCTGATAGCGTGCAGCGCTTGTGGCTACCGACACGAAATTGGTCATCCAACTTGAGCAGCACAATGGGCGTCCGCAAGGACCGATGCCGCCAATGCGTCCAGCCTCCTGACGCGCACCAATCTGCTTCATTTCGATGCGAATCTTGAAGGTGTCGGCAAGCACTTTAATCAGCTGTCGGAAGTCGACGCGCTCATCTGCTATGTAGTAGAAGATAGCTTTGTTGCCGTCGCCTTGATACTCCACGTCGCCGATTTTCATATTGAGTTTGAGGTTTTCGGCAATTTTGCGAGAGCGTATCATTGTGTCGTTTTCGCGAGCCTTTGCCGCCTCGAAATTCTCCATGTCGACGGGGCGAGCTTTGCGAAACACGCGCTTGATTTCTGCGTCGGGTTTCACTCCAGCCTTCTGCATTTGGAGTTTGACCAATTGTCCAATCATCGACACTCGTCCGATGTCGTGACCCGGAGTGGCTTCAACTGCTACCCAATCGCCGATTTTCAAGTCGATGTTGGTAGAGTTTTTGTAGAATCCTTTGCGAGTGTTTTTGAACGACACCTCCACGAGTTCCGAGTCGGAAAATCCGCCGGGGATGTCGGCCATATAGTTGTAGCTGCAGAGCTTGCTGCGAGGGGGCTCATAATTGCTGTCGCATTTCGGGCGGCTTTCGATTTCGACCTCCGCTGGCGACTCATTATGCTCCTCGGGCAAGCGCACTTCGTTCGCCGTCGGCTCGAGATTGGCGGCAGCGTCGGAAGCGTTGAGCTGAGATTGATTTTTTACTTCGTCGTTCATATTATGCCTGAAATATCAGAATGTTTGACAATAGCTGATAGTCTGGCTTTTATTTAGCGAAGCTTACAGCACGAGTTTCGCGGATTACGGTAATCTTAACCTGTCCGGGGTAGGTCATCTCGTCTTGGATGCGCTTAGCGATTTCGGCTGAAAGTTGTTCGGTTTCAACGTCGCCAATCTTATCGGCACCAACAATCACGCGCAATTCGCGGCCTGCTTGGATTGCGTAAGTTTTGATAACTCCGGGATAGGAGAGAGCCAACTGTTCGAGGTCGTTAAGGCGCTTGATGTAAGCCTCAACGATTTCGCGGCGAGCACCGGGACGAGCGCCTGAAATGGCGTCGCACACTTGTACGATAGGAGCCAGCAGCGATGTTTGCTCGATTTCGTCGTGGTGAGCACCGATAGCATTGCATATTTCAGGTTTTTCTTTGTATTTCTCAGCAAGCTTCATACCGAGAATTGCGTGTGGCAATTCGGGCTCTTCGTCGGGCACCTTGCCTATGTCGTGCAGCAGGCCTGCGCGGCGTGCTTTCTTGGGGTTAAGGCCGAGCTCAGATGCCATAATGGCACAGAGGTTGGCAGTTTCGCGAGCGTGTTGCAGCAAGTTCTGACCGTAGCTCGAACGATATTTCATCTTACCGATAAGGCGAATGAGGTCGGGGTGTAAGCCGTGGATACCGAGATCGATAGCAGTGCGCTTACCTGTTTCGATAATCTCTTCTTCGATTTGTTTGCGCACTTTGTTGACAACTTCCTCGATGCGAGCGGGGTGGATACGGCCGTCGGCCACGAGCTGATGAAGTGCCAAACGAGCGATTTCGCGACGCACTGGGTCGAAGCCTGAAAGCACGATTGCTTCGGGGGTGTCGTCGACGATGATTTCGATGCCAGTAGCAGCTTCGAGAGCGCGGATGTTGCGGCCTTCGCGACCGATGATGCGACCCTTGATTTCGTCGGAGTCGATGTGGAACACTGTCACTGAGTTTTCGATAGCTGTTTCGGTAGCAACGCGCTGAATGGTTTGAACCACAATGCGTTTAGCTTCCTTGTTGGCAGTCATGCGAGCTTCGTCCATGATGTCGTTGATGTAGGAAGCAGCCGCAGTTTTGGCTTCATCTTTGAGCGACTCAACGAGCTTCTCTTTGGCTTCTTCTGACGACAAGCCAGAGATGTGTTCGAGGGTTTCCTGTGCAGTGCGTTTCAGTTTGTCGAGCTCCTCTTTTTTGTTTTCGACCATTGCGAGCTGCTGGTCGAGAGTGTTGCGAGCTTGGTCGAGTTCGTTGCGTGTGCGCTGATTTTCGCCCTGTTGTTGGTTGAGTTGCAGTTCGCGCTGTTTGAGTTTAGCTTCGGTCGACTGAATTTTCGACAAGCGTTGGTTGGCTTGTTTTTCAGCTTCGGCTTTGATTTTCAACTCCTCTTCCTTAGCCTCGATGATTTTGTTTTTCTTGATAACTTCAGCTTCGCGTTGTGCTTCTTCAACGATGTCCTTCGCACGGTTGCGAGCAATGAATTTCTGTACGACGATTGTCAACACATATCCTAATAATATGCAGACTACTCCGACTACAGCGTAGATGATGATGGCATTAGTATCGCCCATAGGATAATTAAAAATAAAAATCGCACTTACTTGGCATCTTTCGCGGGGCTCCGGCCGGTGGGAAGATAGTCGGGAGGCCTCGGATAAGGCTGCAAAGGGTGCGGGTAAACGGTAAAAGATATATCTAATTCAGGACTTCTGAACGATAAGGCTTAACTTACAGTAGTGTCGGAGTGTTCGTCCGCTGACGTTGCTCCTGCTGCTTCGAGCAGCATTTTGTCGAGTTGCTGTTCAAAGTTATCAATCATCGCTTCAGTATCTTCTAAGTAGCGGTTTTGGAGAGTGAAAGCTTTGGCAAACTGGAATGCTACCATTGCAAGCACTTCATGCGGCGATTTCTCAGAGAACCTTTTCGACCATGATTTCCACAGAAGGTTCACCTGATGTTCGGCGGTTCTAATATCTGGCTCCTCGTCGCGTCGAATCTCCATAGCGATAGGAGGAAGATCTGCGATGCGTATTGTTATGTTAAGTTTATCTTTCATAGCATCAATCGTTTAGTTGAGAGATGCATTTGTCGATTTCCCACACTAATTCGGATAGGAAAGCACGAGCTTTTTCGACGTCGCCGGCTGCCAGTTCGACATTTGATGCCAGCTTGAGGTATTCAACCTCAGTAGTAAGACGCTCAATCTGTTTGCGCGCATTTTCGAGCTCGGCGTTGAGCTCTTCGATGCGGCGGTATGCTTCGTCGCGTTGTTGGGCGGTCAACTGGCTGCGCTGCGTGAGCAGTGCGGCTTTACGTGTAACCGTTGCAATACGTTGTTCGAAGCTTTCGGGCATTACTTATCCAAATTTTTACAAATGTATGAATTATTTTCGTAATACCAAAAAAATCGCACACACATTTTTTCGATTCATTTATTCAGTCATAAGTTTACTATAAGTGTTGACTTTTTCAATCAGTATTTAAATAAGAAAGCCGAATTATCGCGATGACAATTCGGCTTACTACTGTTTATCTCTATTTTAGATGAATTAGCGGTAGAGGTAGCGTTTGATTGAGCGTTTGGGGGTCTTTTCGAATTCGTTGGGAATGAGCTGGATAGCTTCGATGCGCTCGTATGGGGCAACCAATTTGTTGAGGTCTTGGCGCACTTGCTCCATAATGTCGTCCATACGGTCGATGCTTAGGCCTTCGGCGTCCATCATTTCGTAGTCGGGATAAACGATAGCGTGGAGGCCTTTGCCGCGTTCTACGACAAGGCTTTCCGATACGAATGGCATATTGTTCAGTTTAGACTCAATCTCTTCGGGGTAGATGTTCTGACCTGTGGCGGTGAGAATCATAGTTTTATAGCGTCCACGGATGAATAATGAGCCGTCGGCAGCGCGAACGCCCATGTCGCCAGTGTGGAGCCAACCGTCGGCGTCGAGCACGCTTTCGGTAGCTTCTGAGTTTTTGAAGTATCCTTGCATTACGTTTTCGCCACGCACGCAGATTTCGCCCGGGACGTTTTCGGGGTCAGAGCTAATAATCTTCGATTCCATAATGCCTGGCAATGTGCGGCCGCACGATGTCGGAACGAACTGGCGCCATGGCGTGTAGCTAATCAGCGGACCACATTCGGTCATACCATAACCCACTGTGAATGGGAATTTGATGCGGTGGAGGAATTCTTCAACCTCTTTATTGAGGGGTGCGCCACCTACGATTACTTCCTCAAATTCGCCGCCAAATGCATCGACTAAGCGCTGGCGAATCTTGCTGTAAACGGCTCTGTCGAGGTAAGGAATTGAGAGTACCCAACGCATTGGGCGTCGAGTCAGAAGTGGCACGATTTGGTTTTTGTAGATTTTCTCAAGAATCAAGGGTACAACCACTACGATATTTGGTCGAACATCGGCCAAAGCCTTCAGAAGCAAGCGAGGCGCCGGCAGACGGCCAAACAGATAGATGTGAGTGCCAACAGCCAATGGTACCAACATGTCGAATGCGCATCCGTAGGCGTGAGCCAATGGCAGGAACGACAGTGCGCGAGTGCCATGATAGTGCAGGCGTGAGTTGATGCCGAACACTACGTTGCCAGTAATATTATTGTTGGTCAGCATCACACCTTTCGAGAAACCCGTTGTGCCCGAGGTGTAGTTGAGCACTACCATTTCATCTTTGCCGCGCACGGTGTATTTCACGTCGGCAGAGCTATAGCCATTCTTGTATGCAGCTTTGAATTTGCGGGTGAGGTTGCGTAGAATCTTTGATGCTTCAATGCCGTCGGTGTTGCGCTCTGCAATCACTTTGCGAGTGTCCAACGAAAGCACAGCTTTGACGCGAGGCATCTTTTCGAAGTCGAGATTCTCGAATAGTGAATTATTAATAAATAGCAACTTCGCTTCAGAGTGGTTGAAAATATGCTGTGCATCCTGTGGATTGAAATCTTGAAGCACTGGCACTACGACTGCCCCATAAGTAATGGTGGCCATAAATGCGGTGACCCAAGTAGAGGTGTTCTTGCCGCAAATAGCGATACGGTCGCCGGGACGAATGTTCATATCCTTAAAGAATATGTGTAGGCGTGCGATACGTCTTGCCAATTCGCCATAAGAGATTGTTGAGGAAGCTACACCATAGTCGGTCAACGCTGGTAGCGTCCAGTTCTCCTTAAAGCTCTCGGCATAAATCGTTGCAAGATCTTCTTTCATCATAATAGTATCTGTTTTTCTGTTTCGATTGCTCCCGATGTAAGGCGGATTTTCTATGTCCTTTCATCGTTAGAGCGCTGCAAAGTTACGAATTTTGTGCGAAATCTCTAAATTTTCGCTCGATATTCGTCTGTTTTGCGGATTTATTGGTTGAAAATTCTTCTAATTTGTATCGAATGGTTGATTGCTAATTGCGTCGCAAAATCCATGGGCATGGCTCGCGGAGCGTAAATGGGGGATTGGTGCTAAGTTGGTCGAGCACTTGACGCGCTTCTGCTAAAGTGTCGGACGACAATGCTACGACATAGTAGAGCGGTTCGCGCGTTTCGACGATAAATGCTTTGGTGTATCCGCGGTCGATGATTCTATTGCGCATCGAGCGGGCGTGAAACACCTGTTTGAACTGTCCAGCCACTACGCTAAACATCTTGAGGTTATCGGGAGTTGTGCCCTCGTTTTCGGTCACGCGCACATATTCGCGTCGCATGTTGACTGTGTCGCCGTCGACGACAACTTGCGCTGGGCGAGCTGCGCGGCGAATACTATTATATATTGTGGAGTCGAGTCCGGCTTGGTCTCTTTCGATTGCTTTTTCGTAGGCTTGGCGATAGTTTTCTTCGGTAGTGCGACATGCAGTGAAAGCGCTCAGCAGCAATACGATAAGTAGAACGTATATATGGGAATGTTTCATGGCATAAAAAAGAATTACCGTCGGCGACAATATTGCCTATGGTATGCAATTTTAATACTGTCGGTAGGATATAATATTGCGAAGTTAATTAGTTTTTTCAAAAAAAGCAAAATTTCATTAACTTTGCGCTTAACATCTCAACTCAAAGCGAAAATCGCCTAATGAGCGAGTGTAGAAACAACGATTAGAATCAATAAGTTTAGTTATGAAGCATATTATTACAGCATTTATGGCGGCAGTTGCGCTCTGCGCATCCGCAAATGATGCCCCCGAGGCAAAGAATGATTCAACTGGTGGATTCATCTTCACCGATGTCAAAACAATCAAAACCACTGCAGTGCGCGACCAGAACAAGAGCGGCACATGTTGGTGTTTTTCAACCAACTCGTTCGTTGAGGATGAAATCCTGCGCATTGCCGACAAGGAGGTTAATATTTCAGAAATGTTCACCGTGCGCAAATGCTACAAGGACAAGGCTGTGAACTATGTTCGCATGTATGGTATAGCCAACTTTGCCGCAGGCGGTGGTGTAATCGACATTCCCTATGTATGGAAGCGTTATGGCGCTGTGCCTGAGGAGGTTTACACTGGCTTGCAGTATGGCGAAGAAAAGCATGTGCATGGCGAGCTCGACGGAGTGTTGCGCGGCATGGTTGAGGCTGTGAAATCGAAGCCAAATCGCCGACTCTCAACTGCTTGGCTCGACGCGATCGATGGTGTATTGGATGCTTATATGGGTGAAATCCCAGCTACATTCGAGGTTGACGGCAAAACTTACACTCCTGAATCGTATGCTGCATCGCTCCCTTACAATCCCGACGACTATGTGGCTATTACATCATTTTCTCACCACCCATTCTACGATGAATTCGTGCTCGAAGTGCCCGACAACTGGATGTGGCAACGATTCCTTAACGTGCCTCTCGAAGAGATGAAAGCGGTGGTCGACAATGCTGTGGAAAATGGCTTCCCTATTGCGTGGGGTGCTGATGTCAGCGAAGGTGGGTTCAACTGGAACAAAGGATATGCAGTGATGCCCGTGCCTACCGATGCAGCAAGCCTTGAGGGTACTGAACTTGCTCGTTGGGTGAAACTTTCAGACAAGGAGCGCCAAAACAAGCAATTCGACATCAATGGTCCATGCGAAGAAATTGTCGTAACGCAGGAATCTCGTCAGGAAATGTTTGACCGTCAGGAAACTACCGACGACCACGGTATGGAAATCGTGGGCTACGCTACTGACCAAGATGGCAACAGATTCTACAAAGTGAAAAACTCGTGGGATACCAACCAAGTTTATGGTGGCTATCTCTACGTCAGCGAGGCTTTCCTCATGGCTAAGACTATGAACATCTACGTTCATAAGGATGCTCTCCCCAAGGCTCTACGTAAAAAACTTAAATTGTAATCAATCAAACGTCCGGCTACATGGCATTAAGTCGCTGGAAAACCCCACTATACGCATTGGCAATCGGCTCTGTGTCGGTTGCCATTTGTGGCTGTGTCGGATCCGACGATGCTGATTCATCGGCAAATAAGCCTAATCTTGGAGTCAATGCCTATGCCATAACGACCGACCACTGCGTAGTTGAATATCACAACGGACGCTTGACGCGCACCGAAGGGGAGCAAACCCTATTGCTCAGCATATCCTCAACGGCCGATGAGCCGTCGCTCGAAGGTGGTGACTCAATTATCTGCTTGCTATTCAACAGGCAGATAGTGGATAGTATGGTAGCAAAAGGGGATAGTGAAGCAGTAAAATCTCATAATTTGCAGCCAACCGAGCAGGATTCGACTCTTGCAGCCGACTTGCCGTACGGCGCTGAAATGCAATTGCTCAACTTGTGGTTGGACTCTGCTATCTCCAATCCCGACAGCGCCCGAGCGGCTCTTAACCAGTATGTCGCTGGCGGAAGCATCGTTACGCCCCCATGTGGCTACTACAACCGCCCGATTATTGCCCCTAACTATGCCTACGCGCTCGCAGCAGCTGACGTTGCAATGATGACGGGGCTTGCAGCTACCGACGACGCCAAGCGAATAGCCCAGTTGATCGACAGTGAGGCTACGACCACTTATGATTCGTCGCTCAGACTCTATTGCGGTGCTTCGCCGTCGTTTGTGCAGGTTGCGCCCGCTGAAATGAATGCAGCCGACTTTGCGGCGCAATTTAGTTTTAGAGCCAACGTAGAGCGTGTAGCTGCGTTAAAGTTCCTGTCGCGCTACAATGCGGCGAAAGTCGGCTCACTCGATTCGCTTAGTGAAGCGGTTGAAACGTGGTTTCGCATACCGACTACGGGCGGTTATTCAGCGCTGCTCTATGGCGCGCCTTATGCAATACAATCGACCCTTTCCGACAATTTGGCTAATGCTTTAGCCGTAGCCACAGGCGCAGTCGGAGGTCAAACGGCTGAAATGTTGATGACTCAGCAACCCGCAGTGATGCTCCCCAATTTGCAAGTGGAATCTGCATCGAATTTTCCTACGATAGCCACTTATTATCCAATGCCCAAGGGTGGCGTGGACGGCGCCGAAGCGAGCGTGGCTGCGGCTGTAACAGCCATTGCAGCTGCACGTGTTGGGAATGGAGCATTGCTAAGTGCCGCCTTTGCGCAAACCA